>NZ_CP092827.1:3401785-3706428 GCF_022533585.1 Pseudomonas sp. LS.1a | reverse complement strand
CACGCCTTGAGCGCTGGCTGCATGAAATCTTCGGTGTGCCCCGCAATGAGTACAGCGCCAAGGTCGGTAAGCGCTGGATGATCTCGGCGGTGGCCCGAGTGATGAAGCCGGGCTGCAAAGCGGATGCGGTGATGATCCTCGAGGGTGCGCAGGGCGCGGGTAAGTCCACGGCGCTGGGCATCCTTGGTGGCGAATGGTTCATGGACACGCCGTTTACCTTGGGCGACAAGGATGCGTTCCAGGCGATCCGGGGCAAATGGATCGTCGAGCTGGGTGAACTGGACAGCTTCAACAAGGCTGAGAGCACCAAGGCCAAGCAGTTCTTCTCGGCCTCCATCGACACCTACCGCGAAAGCTATGGGCGAAGAACGAGCGATGTGCCACGCCAGTGTGTTTTCGCGGGCACCACCAACCAAGATGAATACCTCAAGGACGCCACCGGTAATCGGCGTTATTGGCCGGTCGCCTGCGTCAAGGTCGACCTGGAGGCGTTGCGCCGGGTCCGTGACCAGCTGTGGGCCGAGGCCATGTTCTGCTACCAGGCCGGTGACATCTGGTGGGTCACCCGCGAGGAGGAAGAACTGTTCACTACCGAGCAGGAAGAGCGCTTCGTGGTTGATGAATGGGAAGGACCGATCCTCAAATGGCTGGAGGAATCGCAGGCCGGGGAGACGGTCACCGGGAGCGAGGTGTTGGGTCAGGCGCTCAACCTGGATCCCGGCCATTGGGGCAAGCCCGAGCAGATGCGTGTGGGGTCGATCATGCACCGCCTGGGTTGGCGGCGTCGACGGCTCGCCGCGCTTCCGAAGAGTGGCAAGCGGCCCTGGGCGTACCAGAAGCCCGAGGGCTGGGGCCGCACCAGCGCCCTGGAGCAACAACCGCCAGCGCCGAAGGAGGACTGCTTTTGATCAAACATATCGATGAGATGCTGAAGTTGTGGGCTCAAGAGCTTCATGCACCTGAGCCCTGTCATTCGGCAGGCGGTGTTGGTAGCATGCTCGGCCTGTTGATTGAGTGTAAGGGTGATCTTGTCCGTGGTACTCGAGGCAGCAAGGTGCTGCTGGACGAGTCTGCGGACATCGAGATCATCGTGAACAAGCATCTGGCACCGGAGCTCTACCTGGTAGTCTCTGAGCATTACTGCAACGCCGACAGTGAGCTGTACCAGAAGTACCGCCACTGTGGGTGTAGCCGGGACACGTACTACAAGCGCTTGCATGAGGCGCACGTCTGCATCGCAGGCTTGCTCATGGGGCGAGCTGCATGATCCGCCACGCATGGTCCCACCGTCCAACCACTGGACTACCACGTTTTTTGCAGGTGGTCCAAGCTCAAGCCCGCGCTATTCGCGGGCTGTCCCACCGTCCCACCACTCGCACGAAGGCGCGCACATAGGGCGTATGCAGCGCGTTACGCGCGCGTTGCGCGCAGCGTGCTTTTAATCTCTCTCTTTACACGGGAAAGGGTTAAAACAGTTAGACAGTGGGACAGCCCTTGATTTTCAAGGGCTCAACAAGTCCCACCATCACCGCACCCTTTGGGACCTGTGGGGCAGCGCCGAAGTGAAGCTAAGCCGGAGTGGTGTATTCCCCCGACATTTTCCAGACATTCCCTAGGCATTTCCCCCTTATTGTCGGGTGGCATTAAAACTTGCTTGCTGCCACCGGAATCGACCTGTAAAAAGTACCCATCTTCGAGACGTGCGGGCGCAGAAAGCAGCTCGCCAAACACAGCAAACCCGGCCACCGCGCCGGGTTTTTTGCATTTGGGGAACGGGATGACGAACGAACAACAAGCGCTTGCCGAG
This sequence comes from Pseudomonas sp. LS.1a, assembly GCF_022533585.1. NCBI lineage: Bacteria > Pseudomonadati > Pseudomonadota > Gammaproteobacteria > Pseudomonadales > Pseudomonadaceae > Pseudomonas > Pseudomonas sp. LS.1a. Next base: position 3,704,621 of record NZ_CP092827.1, on the reverse strand, counting down.
ATGCCGGTCTGGCTCGTGATCACTCTCGCCCTGGTCGGTGGGGTATCTGGCGAGATGTGGCGAGCGGACAAGGCGGGTGTTCGTGGCTGGGCGCTGGTTCGGCGTATCGCCTTGCGGTCCGGAGCCTGCGTGGTCTGCGGGATGGCAACGATCATGTTGCTGTACTCCGCCGGCGCATCGATTTGGGCTTCGGCGGCATTCGGTTGCCTGACCGCAATGGCTGGTGCCGATGTCGCCATCGGCTTGTACGAGCGCTGGGCCGCCAAGCGCCTGGGAGTGTGCGAGATGCCGCCACGCAGTGGCGAGCCAGGTCAGTGAACCGGTCGGAAATACGGCGGAGGCCGGGGACCCTGGCGACTTGGCCGGGGTACGGGACGGGAAACCCGCGGCTCTTCGTTAGCGGGAGGTTTACCAGCTTAGTGAACTGCGGTGAACTGGTTAACCCCTTGAATCAATTGGGTGAACTGGACTTTTGAGCATGATCTACTTGACCAAATCGGAGTTCGCCGCCCGACGCGGATGGTCGAAATCCTACGTTTCCAAACTGGCCAGCCAGGACCGCTTGGTACTCGCGGACGACGGCAAGGTCGATGTTGTGGCCACTGAGGCGCTACTGGCCGAGTCAGCCGATCCCAGCAAGGCAGCCGTCGCGGCCCGGCATGAAGAAAACCGGGTGGAGCGGGATGTGCGCAGCCACCTACAACCAGGCGGCGACACACCTGCGGTGCAGCCACTGGTCCAGCAGCCAGGCAAGGGCCTGGACTTCCAGAAGGCAAGGGCGCATCGCGAGTTCTACCTTGCCCAGCTAGCCGAGGCGGAGTTCAACAAAGTTCAGGGCAACCTGGTTGAGCGCAAGGCGGTGGAAGACGCCGCTTTCGCAGCTGGCCGTACGCTCCGAGACCTGATGTTCGGTCTTGCTCCGCAGCTCGCTGCCGAGCTGGCGGGCATGAGCGATTCCTGGGAAATCGAAAAACGCCTGACGGGCGCCTTCCGCCAAGTCTTCGAAGACGCGGCCAAGATGAGCGGCGCCGATCTCAACCAAGCCATGACACAGAGCTGAACCTATGCCCACCGGATACGCGGACGGTGCGAAGGTGTACCGCGAAGCGTATGGCCGGGGGCTAACGCCCGACCCTGAATTGTGGGTTGATGAATGGGCTGACGAGTACATGCGGATCCCGCGTGATACCGGTGCAGCCGAGCCCGGCAAATACCGCACAGCACGGACGCCGTATGCCCGTGAACCCATGCGCTGCCTCTCGCCAGCGCACCCCTGCAAGCGCGTCATTACGATGGTCGCCTCGCAGCTGATGAAAACGCAGATAGCCCTGAACTGGATTGGGGCGCTGATCCACATGGCACCTTCCAACATCCTGACGTTGCTGCCCAGCCTGGCCCTGGCCAAGCGGGTGTCGGCCCGGATCGGTAAGACGATCGCCGCAACGCCTGAATTGAAGGCGCGTGTGGCGGCTTCACGATCCCGGGATGCCCGCAACACCATGGATACCAAAGAGTTCGAGGGCGGCACGCTGTACGCTACCACCGCTGGTTCGGCCTCCAACCTGGCCGAGCTTGCTGCGCGATACATCTACGGCGATGAAATTGACCGCTGGGACGTGGACGTCGATGAAGAAGGTGACCCCGTCGATCTTGCAGAGACGCGGGGCAGTACCTTTGGACGCAATGCCAAGTTCTACTTCTCTAGCTCGCCGACCATCAAGGGTGCCTCACGCATTGCTGATCTGTTTGAGACCAGCGACCAGCGGTATTACTACGTGCCCTGTCCAACCTGCGGTCATATGCAGGTGCTGGAGTGGGAGCGTCTGCTGTATTCCGCTGACTTCCAGACCGTCCACTATAAGTGCTCCTCACCTGATTGCGATGTACTGATCGAGGAGCACCACAAGGGCGAGATGCTCGCCCAAGGGGAATGGCGCTCACACGCAAAGGGCGACGGTGAAACGGTTGGTTTCCACCTCAATGCTCTGTATGCCCCGCTCGGTTGGACTTCATGGGCGGATCTGGCCAAGCAATTCGAGAAGGCCAAGCGTGCCCAGGACCGAGGCGACCTTGAGCCCATGCAGGTGTTCTACAACACACGCTTGGCGAAGGTATGGGACAGTGCGGTCGAGCAGACCAAGGCCGAAGTCCTGCAGGCACGAGCGCTGCAGGAGGATTATGTCCTCGGTACCGTGCCTGTTGGCGTGCTGGTGATCACTGGCGCCGTCGACGTTCAAGCCAACCGTCTGGAGGCGATGACGGTGGGCTACGGTGCTGGCATGGAGCGGTGGGTCATTGATCACCAGGTTATTCCTGGCGATCCGGCTGACCAGCGTACGTGGGATCTGCTGGACGAGAGATTGAAGGTCCGGTACCGCCATCCAAGCGGCGTTAGCCTGGGCATCCTGGCTGTCGGTATCGACTCTGGTGGTCATCACACCCATGAGGTCTACCAGTTCACCCGTGTACGCCGTTGGCGCAACATCTTTGCGCTGAAGGGAGCGAGTAAGCCGGGCAAGCCCGTGATTGCCCAGCGGCCCTCTCTGGTGGATGTCACCTGGAAGGGCCAGACCGAACGCAACGGCGCCGAGCTGTGGATGGTTGGTACCGATACCGCTAAGGATTGGATCTACAACCGTTACAGCTTCGAGTCGGGTCCTGGTGCGCTGCATTTCCCGAGGGATCTGCCTGATGAGTTCTTCCAGCAGTGCGTGGCTGAACGCAAGATCGCCCGCTATGTGAAAGGGTACAAGCGAATCGAGTGGGTCAAGGGTAAGGCCGACCGCAACGAGGCGCTCGACCTCATGGTTTACAACCTGGCCATGGCGAATTACCTCGGACTGCATCGTTACGGCGAGCAGGACTGGGAGAAGCTGCGCCAAGCCTTGGCCCAGGCGAACCTGTTCGAGGAGCCAACACCAGTAAAGCCGTCGGCCGTTGAGCAAGATGATGACGACGATGATGCTCAAGTCGAGTCGCAATTACCGGCTCCGCGCCCAGTCCGGCCCGCTCCTACGGCCTCGCCAACGCCGCCTCGTCCGGCACCTCAACCAATGCAACGCCGCAGCTCAAGCAGTGGCTATCTGAAGAGACGCTGACATGGCATACACCCAGGCACACCTCGCGGCTGTCGAAGGTGCGATTGCCCGTGGCGAACGTATCGTTCGCTACAGCGACCGCACCGTCGAATATCGGACCGTGGACGAACTCATCAAGGCCCGCGATCTGATCCGCACCGAGCTGGCCCAGGCAGCTGGTCGCCGCTCTCGCGTGGTTCGGCTCTATCACGGAGGTAAGGGCTTGTGAGCGGTCGCTATATCTCCACACGCTCTGGCCTGCTGGTGCCGGAGCGCATCAAGGCCAGCTACGAGGGCGCCGCCGAAGGGCGGCGCTCCTCTAACTGGGATGCCCCTGATACGGGGCCAAACAGCCTGATCATGCCAGCCCTGCGCAACCTGCGTTCGCGCTCGCGGGCTGCGGTGCGCAACGACCCGTATGCGGGCAACATCATCGACAAACGGGTCAGCAACCTGATCGGTACCGGCATCACGCCTCAACCGCGCTTGCTCGACAAGGCGCTGCGAAAGGCCATGCAGGTGCTGTGGGAGGATTGGGTGGACGAATCGGATGCGGATGAGCGCACCGACTTTTACGGCCAGCAGGCGCTGGTAGCGCGGACGGTCGAGCAATCAGGTGAGTGTTTCGTCCGCTTGCGGCCACGCCGGCTGGAGGATGGACTGGCGGTCCCGCTGCAGGTGCAGTGCCTTGCACCTGAATTCGTCCCGCACGACAAGTTCGAAGTGACGCGGTCCGGCAACGTCATCCGCGCCGGGATCGAGTTCAACAGCATAGGGCGGCGCGTTGCTTACTGGTGCTACCGCAACCACCCAAGCGACAAGGCCTCGCTCAATGCCGGCTACAACCCTCTAGTGCGCGTCCCGGCCGAGCAGATGTTGCACATCTTCGAGCCCTTGGAACCAGGCCAGTTACGTGGTGTGCCTCGGCTCGCGCCGATCCTGAAACGTCTGCGGAGCCTGGACAACTACGACGACGCAGTGCTGTTTCGCCAGGAAGTGGCGAACCTGTTCGCGGGCTTCGTTCGCAAGCCCGCGCCGGAAGGGCCGGGGCATCCGCCGATGGACATGCTCACTGGCGCACCGGTTGTCCATGACCGAGATGCGTTCACGCCGATGGTGGCATTGGAGCCCGGCACTATGCAGGAGCTCGGGCCGGGGGAACAGGTGGAATTCTCCGACCCGCCCGATGGCGGCAACAACTACCCAGACTTCATGCGGCAGCAGCTCATGGCTGCAGCTGCAGGGGCGGGCCTGCCTTATGAGCTGATGACTGGCGACATGCGCGACGTAAACGACCGGGCGATTCGCGTGGTGCTCACCGAGTTCCGCCGCCGCTTGGAGCAGTTGCAGTTCCAGGTGTATGTCCACCAGTTGTGTCGCCCTGTGCGAGCCGCATGGATGGACATGGCGGTGCTGGCCGGGGCGTTGGAACTGGAAGACTACGTCCTGCGGCGGCGTGAGTACTTGCGCACCCGGTGGGTGCCACAGGGCTGGGCCTACATCCATCCCGTTCAAGACGTTCAGTCGCGGATGCTCGAGGTGGGGGCGGGTTTCGCCTCGCGCACGGAGATGTGCCTGCGCTCCGGCACAGATGCGGAAATCGTGGACGAAGAGAACGCCGCAGATATCGCCCGGGCCAAGGACCTGGGCCTCAACTACAGCAGCTTGTCGGCCATTACGGATGAGCCGGATGAGCCCGACGAGAAGGGGAAAACATGAAACCGTTGATGCCGTTCCGCATCTTCAACAAGGCCAAGCCCATGCCGCAGGTCGAGGATGGGCACTGGTACAAGATCGCTGCAGCCGCGGAGGGCGAGGCCGGGGCCAAGGTGATCGAAGTCTATGTATACGGCGAGATTGGCGCATGGGGCATTACCGCGAACCAGTTCATTCAAGACCTCAAGGCGGTGGACGATGGCGTTTCGGAAGTGGTGGTGGCCTTCAATACCAACGGGGGTGATCTGTTCGAAGGCCTCGCGATTCACAATGCACTGAGCCGGCTGGGTGAGCGCTGCACCGGCCGGGTCGATGCCCTGGCGGCCAGTGCTGGCAGCGTGGCGGTATGTGGTGCGCACCGCGTGGTGATGGCATCGAATGCCATGCTGATGATCCACAACCCCTACACCTGGGTAGGCGGCGATGCCGAGGACCTTCGGCGCGTGGCGGATGTTCTCGACCAGGCGCTCGAGGCCATGATCGCTGCTTACAAGGCCAAGGCGCCGAATGTCGATGACGCTGAACTGCGGCGTCTGGTCGATGCGGAAACCTGGCTCACCGCCCAGGAGGCACTGGACCTGGGCCTGGCCGACGAGATCGGCAACGGCATCAAGGTCCAGGCTTGCTTGGGGCAGGGGGCCACTCTGGCGCGGTACCGAAATACCCCGCAGGCGTTGTTGGATCAGCTCCAGGCCAGCCAGGCCGATCCAGAAACCCCGAGCGAGCCCGCTCCGGTCGATGAGCCCCCAGCTCCCAGCACGGCTAACTCGACGGCGTTGGCATTGATGATCACCCAGGCTTGTGCGAAAGCGGGCATCAGCAACCTGGTCGAACCGCTGATCGCATCGACCAAGCTGGCCGACGAAGCCACGGTCCAGGCAGCGTTGACTCGCGCCAAAGCCGTGCGAGACCTCTGCGTAGCGGCGCGCTTGCCCGAGATGGCGGTCGAATATGTCGGCGCTGGCCTGGACGCGACCGTGGTTCGGGCGCGGCTGTTCGACAAGCTGGTCGGCTCGGGCAAGGGCTTCGAGATCGACAACACCCTTCCACCAGCTGCCGATGAGCCTGAGGCAGTCCAGGCGAAGCTTCCAAACCCCAGCAACATTTGGTCTGCGCGACGGCAGGCCGCTCAACAACGCACCGGCAAAGGAGCCTAAGCATGAGCAAAACCTATGTGGAACCGGTGCATGCCGGTGAATTCCTGCTGTCCGAGGGCGCAGGAAAGATCTCCCGCGAAGTCATTGAGCTGGCGCCTGGTGCTGCCTTGGTAGCCGGCCAGCTTCTTGGGCAGCTCACTGCCTCCGGCCAATTCGCTCCGTACAACCCAGAGGCCGCTGACGGCAGCGAGACGGCCAAGTGCATCTTGTTTGCGTCCGTTGGCGAATCGGACGTAGCCCGGCGCGGGCGCGCGGTAGTGCGCTTGGCCGAGGTGAGCGAGGGGCTGCTGACCGGCCTCGATCTCGATGCCGAGAAAGCCCTGGCGGCGCAATTCATCATCGTTCGCTGACAGCGAGCCAACCCTTTTACAGCCCCGCCTAGTGCGGGGTTTTGCATTTCTGGAGGGCCTTCATGGCTGACATCGATATTTTTGAAGACAACGCTTTCTCGGTTCCTGCGCTTACTGTGGCGATCAACGAGCAGCCTTTCGTGCCTGGGCGCCTTGCCGAACTGGGGCTGTTCGAGGAGGAGGGCGTGACCACGGTGACCGTGCAGGTCGAGAAGGACGGAGAAACTCTTGCGCTGGTGCCGGCGGGCGAGCGGGGTACTTCGGGGCTGGTAGTCAACGGTAGCAAGCGGATCCTGCTGCCATTCAACACCGTTCACCTGCCCGAGCGCTTCGCCATCAAGGCGGACGAAATTCAGGGCATCCGCGCCTTCGGTGAGCAAACTGAGCTGCAGGCGGTGCAGGATGTGGTCAATAAGCGCCTGGCGAAGGCCCGTCGACAACTGGATGCCACCCATGAATTCCATCGCATGGGCGCGTTGAACGGCTACGTGCTGGATGCGGACGGCAAGACTGTGCTGCTTGATATCTATGCCCGCTTCGGCCTCGCTCCTATCGAGATCCCGATGGAGCTGGCCAATCCGGACACCAATGTTCGGGTGAAGTGCGTGGATGCGCTGGATGCCCAAGAGGAAGCCTTGGGTGCTGCCACCACCAGTGGTGCTCGGGCCTTCTGCGGGAAGAACTTCTGGCGAGCGCTGATCGGGCACAAGAGCGTCGCGAAAACCTACGAGGGCACTCAGTACGCTGCAGCGTTGCGGGCTGACGGTCGCGAAACTTTCGAGTTCGGCGGCATCACCTGGGAGCGCTACCGGGGCAAGGTTGGCGGTATCGCCTTTGTCGCGGACGACGAGGCGCGTCTGGTCCCAGAAGGTGTGCCCGGCCTGTGCATCACCCGCTTCGCGCCGGCTGACTACATGGACACGGTCAACACCGAGGGCCTGCCGTACTACAGCCAGGTGGAAATGATGCCGTTCAAGAAGGGTGTGGCCGGTGAGGCCCAGTCCAACCCGCTACACCTGGTGACCCGTCCTCGCGCCATTCTCCGCTTGAAGCTCTGACCATGGCGTTCCGGGACCTGATAACCGACGTCGACGCCACGGTGTTCGAGATCCTGGGCGATACGGTGCTGATCGAGGGGCGTGAGGTGCTGGGGATGTTCTCAGCCCCTTGGCTGCAGCCCAAGGTCGGCCAGATAAGGACCGCGTTGCGTGAGCCCCATCTGGTCATCCGCGTACAGGACAACATCGGCATCGAAGTGAAGCACAAGGTGTTCTTCGGCGTGCCCCAAGAGGATGGCGGCGGCAACTACCTCATCACTAGCATCGAGCCGGGTGGCGACGGCCTGGTGACGCTCATTCTGAGGAAGTCGTTATGAGTGTGGGCAGCTACCACAAGCAGTCGGCCAGCAGCGGGTTGATCTCGTTGCAGGCTAACCCGCAGGACGTGAAGGGCTTCAAGGACTTCGCGAAGCTGGTACCCAAGGCGGTGGCGGCGGCTCAGCGAAGGGCTGTGAACAAGGTGCTTCGCTGGCTCCGTACGCATATCGCTCGCGATGTGGGCCGGCAGGAGCGGATCGCCATTGCTGCGGTGAGGCAGCGCCTTAAAGCTTTCCCTGTGTCCAGCAATGGCCAGGGGCGGCTGTGGTTTGGCATCAACCCCATTGAAGCCAGCCGAGCAGGCCGGCCCCGGCAGTCCCGTACGGGCGTTTCGGTTGCTGGTCGTCGCTACAAGGGCGCTTTCTTCAAGCGGGTTTATGGCGGTAACCCGGATATCTGGATCCGCACGGCCAGCAAGCACTTCGATGCGAAGGACTACCCCGACAGTGAGGTTTCAGGTCGGGGAGGGCGCCGGACGGGTTGGGTTGCCGAGAACGACAGTCGCTTCCCCTTGGCCAAGGCCAAGATCTCGCTGGAGGAAGCCCGGCCGCATTTTGAGGCCTGGACCAATCGAGCGCATGAACGGCTGCTGGTGGTGATGGAGCAGGAGCTGAACTTCGAGCTGCAGAAATACCTACGGAGGACAGGCAATGGATGACGGGCCGATTCCGCTCGGTGCGGTGTACACCGCTATTGAGGAACACATCAAGAAGGCGATCCCCGGCCTGGCCTATGTCGGGACCATGCCGGAGGGTATCCAAGTGGTCACCCCACCAGCGGTGGTGCTTGAGCTGGTTGGGTTTGGGGACGCCGACAAGGATCCTGGCACGGGCGAGGTCGCAGTCGAGGCTCGTTTCGAGGCGCGGGTCATCGTGGGGCAGGAGGAACCCAACTGCCTGCATATCGCAGCATTCGTTGCGGCGCAGCTGGCGGTGCTATTGCGAATGCAGTCCTGGGGCCTTCTGGTTGAGTTCGCGGAGTTCGTGCGGGCAGAGCGCGATTGGAGCCGTCCTGAGCTGGATAGCTTCGCGGTTTGGGTCGTCGAATGGACGCAGATCATCTACCTGGGCGAAGAGGAGTGGCCGTGGCCCCGAGAGCCCGGCCCAGTGAAGTTCGCTTTCGACCCGGACAGTGGCCCCGGCAACGAGGACCGTTATCAAGAGCCGGAGGCGCTGGCATGAGTTATGCGGCCGCACAGACGGACCGCATGCTGGCTGGACTGGTGATCCCCTGTTACGTCGTGGCGGTCGATCTGGTCGCCGCCAGGGTGCGGGTCACTGACGGCGGCGACTGGACGAGCGCTTGGGTGCGCTGGCATGCCATCGCCGCTGGCAAGGCCCGCCACTGGCGTGCGCCGAGCCTGAGCGAGCAGGGCGTGCTGGTGAGTCCGAGTGGCGAGCCTGCGCAAGGGACGTTCGTTCCTGGGCTGTACGGCAACGCCGGCCCGCCGCCGGACAATCGCGATCATGTCGAGGTGTGGCGGTTCGACGATGGCGGCTCCCTGGTCTACGACTGGGCGGCCAATAGCTACACCATCAAGCTGCCCAACGGCACGGTCAACATCGAGGTCGGCAGTAGCAAGGCGGTTATCACCGGCGCCGCGATCAACGCCGAGTCGGCCGCGATCAAGGCCAAGGCGCCAGTCATCACCCTGGAAGGCAGCGTGGAGATTGTCGGGCCGTTACGCGTAACGGGCGACATCTTCGGCCTCGGCAAAATCATCGACACCGCCGGTAACACGGCGAACCACAAGCACTGACAGCCCGCATTCGCGGGCTTTGTCTTTTCTGGAGCATCACATATGGCAGTCAAGAAAACCGCCGAGACTGACGCGGCAACGGATGCGGCCGAGTCCGCAGTTGTACCTGGTGCCGACGGCACCGACACCGTCGTTGCAGCCGCTGAGCCGGCCGGCGTGACCTTCACCGACCGCGTTTTCACCTCGCGCTCGCTGTTCCTGCAGGCCGGTGATGACCTGCGCGAGTTCAAGGTGCGGGCCGGCCGCGTTACCGTCCAGGCCGGCGACGCAGAGGCGCTGGCATTCCTGCGTAGCCATGCCGACCTGCAGCAGCTGGACGGCTAAGCATGATTGGCCTGGACCGCAGGACCGGCCAGAAATCCACCGGCCTTGATCATCTGAAACAGTCGATTGAGGACATCCTGACCACGCCCCTGGGTACCCGCCGGATGCGGCCTGAATACGGCTGTAACCTGCGCCGCTTTGTCGACCTGCCGGTTAACGAGGGCTGGAAAAGCGCTGTGCAGGCCGAGGTCGCCCGCGCCCTGGGGCGCTGGGAACCGCGCCTACAGCTGGAGCGGGTCAAGGTCGTTTCGGTGCTGGATGGCCAGATCGGGCTGTTGCTGACAGGCCAGTACCTGGGTAGCTCAGCCGTTGTGGAGGTGAGCGCATGATTGACCTGTCTTTACTGCCCCCGCCCGATGTGGTGGAAACCTTGGAGTTCGAGACGCTGTATCAGGAGGTGTTAGGCATCTTCCGCGCCCATATGCGCGACCAGTGGACCGCGCTGCTCGAGTCCGACCCGGTGGTCAAGCTGATGGAGGTCATGGCCTACCGTGAGCTGGTCATGCGTGCCCGTGTCAACGCGGCGGCCAAGGCTAGCTTGCTGGCCTACGCCAAGCGCGCTGACCTGGACAACCGCGCGGCCGACTACGGTGTGCAGCGCTTGACCATTCGCGCGGCTGACCCCGACGCGGTGCCGCCGGTGGAGGCAGTGATGGAAGACGACGAGGCGCTGCGCTACCGCACGCGCCTGTCGCTGGAGGCGCTGTCTGTCGCCGGCAGCAGCGGGGCATACGAGTATCACGCGCTGAGTTCATCGGCCGAGCTGGTGCACGTTTCGGTCGATTCGCCCCGGTTTTCCGGGGTGGCGGTGCCAGCCGCGGTTAAGGCGCAGCTGCCGGCCGGGGCCATTGTCGTGGTCTGTGACTACGACGCCGGCTTGGCCAATCCGCTGCCTGGCGATGTGTCGCTGGCGGTTTTGGCCCGACCGGCAAGCTCCGTGCCCGAGGCGCAACTGGTGGCCACCGTCCTCAAAGCGCTGTCGGCCGAGGATGTGCGCCCGGTGACGGATCGGCCCCGCGTGCAGGGAGGCATCCCTAGCGACTTCCAGGTGGAGGCGGTGCTGTGGGTGGAAGACGGGCCAGACCCTGACGTTGTCCTTGCTGCAGCCAGGGCCAGCCTGGACAAGGCCATTGCCGCCGCGCGTCGGCTGGAGGGGCAGCTGCCCGTATCGGCTGCCTACGCGGCGTTACACGTAACGGGAATCAGCCGTGTCGACTTGGTCAAGCCGGTGGAAGGGGTGGTGTGTGACAAGCGGCATTATCCGCGCGCCACGTCCATTGCCTTGACCACCAAGGTGGTCACATGAGCCTGTTACCGCACAACGCCACGCTGCTGGAGCGCTCGCTGGAACGTGCCGGCGAGATGGGTGTGGACCCGGACATCATCCGGGGTGTGGCCGACTCGGCACGCTGCCCGCCCAACTTCCTGCCCTGGCTGGGCTGGGCGCTCAAGGTCGACGGCTGGGAGGCCGCTTACACCGATGACCAGCGCCGCGCGCTGAGCCGCGAGGCGATTCCTGTTCACAAGACCAAGGGCACCGTCGGCGCAATCCGGCGGGTGCTCAAGGCAGTGCGGGTCAATGCGGAGTTTAAGGAGTGGCACCAGATACCGAATGCCGCCCCGTACACATTCCAGGTCACGGCCTGGGCCAATGACAACCGGGAGGGCGAGGGTTCGATTATCTCGCCCGAGCTGGGCGCGCGCCTGCGTGCCCTGGTCGACGCGGCGAAGAATGAGCGAAGCCATTACGAGTTTCGGCTGGGAGCGCGCTTCAATGGCGGCCTGGTGCTGGGTAACGCCTTCCAGGCGCGGGCCGTGCAGCATCGATCCATGGATGCCCAGGCGGTGCCCTTCGACCCGATGGCGCAGACGGTGCTGTTTGCCAATGCGCTCAACGCGTCCAGCGTGTTCCGGCAATTTGCCGAGGCGCAGGGCGTACCCATTCAAGCAGAAGGTGCCCCGCTGGTGGCCAACGCGGCGCAGGTGCGCACGGTCGTGCGGGGCTACATGGAGGCTGTTCTATGAGCACAGGCTTGCAACCTGTCATCACCAAGGCCGGCTTGGCGGCGATCCTGACGGCGACGAAAACCGGCCTCTCGGCCGAGATTAGCCAAATCGCCTTGGGCAGCCAGGCCTACACCCCGAGCGCCGAGCAGAAGACCCTGCGCAACGAGGTGGCGCGCTTTCCGATTTCCAGCGGCGAGAAGCTGAGTAGCACGCTGTTGCACCTGACCGCTGTCGCCGATGGCGCGACAGCGTACTGGGTGCGCGAGGTCGGGATTTTCCTCAGCGACGGCACCCTGTTGGCGGTCTGGTCGCACCTGACCGAGGCGCTGGCCTACAAGGCCGCCAACATCGACCTGCTGCTGGCCTACGACCTGTCACTGGCTGCGCTGCCGGCGGACAGCGTGACCATCACCAGCACGGCCGCCGGCCTCAACCTGACGCTGGCCGAACCCTTGGCCGTGCAGGCCACGGCGCTCATTGCCGAGCAGCTGCGTACCCTGGTGCAGCAAGACCGCTTGGTTAATCAGGAGCGCCTGCAGCGCATTGCAGAAGAGCAAATCAGCGGCCTGCTGGAGCGTATGACTGCTGCCGAGAAAACCGCCACCGAAACGCGCGACAGCTTGCTGAGCGCGACGGTAGCCAATGCCACCGGCCTGATGGCCCTTCAATACACCGTTGTCCAACACTTGTACGGATCATAACCATGAGCCTTGAAACTGAAATCGCTGCGCTGGTCGCGGCAAACAACAAGCTGATCGACTATTTCGGCGGCAAAAAGGCTGCGATTGACGCTGCCGTGTCGGCAGCGGTCGCGGCAGCACCGTCGATTGTTCGTGCCTACTGGGTGGACTCGCAGCTGGGCGACGACAACGCGGTCGGCACCGAGGCCAGCCCGTTCAAGACCCTGCAGCGGGCGGTCGATGCAACCCCTGACGGCGGGCGGGTTACGGCGTGGCTGGCCAGGGACTATGTACTCGATAAGAGCATCACCACTGCAGGTCGTCAGTTGATCGTTGCAGGTGTGGCTGGGTCGGGGCGAAAGCTGATTTGCAATGAGTTTCTGCCGGAGGGCAGCGACCAGCTGACTCGCATGGGGTCGTTCTGGATGTCGAACGGCTCGACCCTGCAGTTGCTTAACGTGACGGTCAGTCTCCCGGCCTCGAGCGCCGGTGATCTGAGTGCCTATTACGCGCTCGCTTTTGCCAGCGGCTCATCGGCCCCGATCCTTATGCAGGTGCGCATGTACAACTGCACGCTGGAGCTGCGCGGTACTTTCCGGGGCAGGCTGATCGGGCCGGGCTCGGCACTTATTGCGTTGTCGATGACCGGTACGGCGGTGCCTTCGGCCCTCAATGGCTCGCTGTTCGTGGGTATCGCAGCGGGCACCCTGGCCAAGGATTTGGGCCACATCATCACCAACCTGTCGAGCCTGTGAGTCGATCATGCAAAAAACCTTTTTGAACGTCGTTTACGGCGAGACCAACTACAACGGCTTCGACTTCGAGGCGCTTCCCATTGGCGCGGCGCTGCTGGTGGCCCAGCAGCAGATCGAGAAGGCGGCCGACCAGGCGCTGGCAGCGGTGCTGGGCGATCCGCTGCGCGCCATCGAGAACCAGCTGGCCGAGAGCGAGGCGAAGGCCTTCAAGCTGGCGGGTTACGACGGTGAGGTGCCATTGACCGTACAGGCCGTGGTCGATGCCCAGGGCGTCGAGCCCATGGACGCGGCCGAGTCGATCCTGCAGGAGGCGCAGGCGTGGCACACGGCTGTTTGCGCAATCCGTGCAGCCCGCCTCAAAGGCAATGTCGAGGTGCTCAAGGCGACTACCCATGCGCAGGCTGAAACCTACGCCGACGAGGCGATCAACGCCATCCGTGCGAGCGTGCCGGGCGCCGTCTGACCCCCTCGCCGCATTCCCTTGAGCGCCCCGTTTTCGGGGCGTTTTCGTTTCTGTTGGGCCGCCGCGTGCGGCCCATTCTTTTGGAGCTATCCCATGGCTGGATTTTTTCACGGCGTTACCGTAACGAACGTCGACACCGGCGCGCGCAATGTCGCGCTGCCGTCTTCCTCGATCATCGGCCTGGTCGACACCTTTACCGAGGGCGCGAACGTCTCGGCCAAGGTCGGCGACTTGTTACTGATTACCAACGAGCGCGAGGCCGTCGCCGCGTTCGGTGCCGACGCTGCCATCACCAAGGCCTGCCGGGCGATCTATGCGCGTTCCAAGGCCGTCATCGTTGCTTCGGGGGTGACCAAGGTGGCCGACGCGGCCGCGCAGACTTCCGCGATCATTGGCGGGGTGCAGGCCAGCGGCAAGCGTACCGGCCTGCAGGCGCTGCTGGACGGCAAGAGCCGTTTCAATGCCCAACCGCGCCTGATCGTCGCGCCCAAGCACAGCGCGACCCTGGCGGTGGCCACCGCCATGGACTCCATTGCGGCCAAGCTGCGCGCCGTAGCGATCATCGACGGCCCCAACACTACTGACGAGGCGGCCACCGCCTACGCCAAGTCGTTCGGCTCCAAGCGCATTTACATGGTCGACCCGGGCGTGCAGGTGTGGGACACCGCTACCAACGCGACCATCGACGCGCCGGCCTCGGCCTGGGCTGCCGGCGTGTTTGCCTGGACCGACAGTGAGTATGGCTTCTGGTCCTCGCCATCGAACAAAGAGTTCGTCGGCATCACCGGCACTACCCGCGCCATCGAGTATCTGGACGGCGACGAGACGTGCCGGGCCAACCTGCTCAACAACGCCAATATCGCGACCATCATCCGTGATGACGGATTCCGCCTATGGGGTAACCGCACGCTGTCGAGCGATCCGAAGTGGGCGTTCGTCACCCGCGTGCGAACCATGGACATGGTCATGGACGCGATCCTGTACGGCCACAAGTGGGCGGTGGACCGGGGCATTACCTCGACCTATATCCGCGATGTAACCGAAGGCTTGCAGGCCTTCATGCGCGACCTGAAAGCCCAGGGCGCAATCATCAACTTCGAGGTTTACGCCGACCCGGTGCTCAACACGGCCAGCCAGCTGGAGCAGGGCAAGGTGTACTGGAACATCCGTTTCACCGATGTTCCACCGGCCGAAAACCCCAACTTCCGCATCGAGGTCACCAATCAATGGCTGACCGAAGTCCTCGACCAAGTCGCGTAAGGAGCGCATCACATGGCAATGATTCCCGAGATTCTGGCCAACATGAACCTGTTTGTGGACGGCGTCAGCTTCCAGGGCGATGTTCCCAGCCTGACCCTGCCCAAGCTCACGCTAAAAATGGAGGAGCACCGGCCCGGTGGCATGGATATGCCGATTGAGATGGATGTGGGCATGGACAAGATGGAGTCCAACTTCACCACCACTGGCGTGCGCAAAGAGTCGCTGAAATTTTTCGGCCTGGCTGACGGTAACGCCTTCAACGGCACTTTCCGGGGGTCGTTCAAGGGCCAGAAGGGCGAAACCAAAGCGGTCATCGTCACTCAGCGCGGCACCCTGAAGGAGCTGGATATGGGGGACTGGAAGCCGGGCGACAAGGCCGAGTTCAAGCACGCTGTGGCGTTGACCTATTACAAGCTCGAGGTCGGCGGTGAGGTCATCTATGAGATCGATCCCGTGGCGATGAAGCGCGTCATCAACGGCGTCGACCAGTTGGCCAGCCAGCGCCGCGACCTCGGCCTGTAATCCCAGCAACCTTTCCGCATTCTTTTCAGATTCAAGGATTCCGAGTCATGAGCAAGCCAGCACCGAAGTACCTCAAGCTGACCGCTGAAAACGTCACCATCACCCTGACCAAGCCGAGCGAAATGAACGGCATCAAGGTGGATACCATCACCCTGCGCGCGCCGACCGTGCGCGATATGCGCATGTCCAGCCAGACCTCGGATGGCGACGACGAGCAACGCGAACTGAACCTGTTCGCCTCCTTGGCCGAGGTCAGTATCAAGGACCTGGAGGGCCTGACCTACAAGGATTACAACCGTATCTCGACCGGTTACACCTTTCTGGTGCGAGAGGACGAACTGTAATCCCGAAAGCATGAAGGCCGCCGCCAAGCGACTGGCGGCCGAGCTGAATTTCTCGGCCGAGGAAATCATGACCATGTCCTATGTCGACGTGGTCTGGTGGCTTACAGATTGAGCTTTGCATAGGGGGCTCCGGTGGCGAACAAACTAGCGTTAGCGCTGGTGATCGGCGGCACGGTCGCCTCATCGGTAGGCGCCGCATTCAAAACGGTGGAAAACGGCATCCAGAGGTTGGAGGCCAAGGGCAACAGAGCCAAGGTGCTGAAAAGCACGATTGGCGAAACCATCAAGCTGCGCGAGGAGTGGAAGCGCGCCCACGACAGTGGTGCCGCCGGCGCCGACAAGCTGTTGCGCAAGCTGAACGGCAACCTTGAGGCGCTGCGCAACCAGGGCGTCGAGGTCGGGCGGCTTAAGCGTGAGTATCAGCGACTTGGCCGCGAAGCTCGTGCCGCCAGTCTGCAGATGAAGGGACACCAGCAGCTGCAGGCGGGCAAGGAATCGCTCAAGTCGAACGTAGGGAAGGCAGTGGCGGCCACGGCTGCTGTCGCTGCGCCGACGATGATCAGCGCGAATTACCAGGCAATCATCCGCGACATTGCGATCAAGGCTGACATTGTCAACAAGCCCCAGGAACAACAGCTAACCCGAACGGTGATCGGCACGGCCGCTGACACCGGAATGGCGCGCAACGACGTGGCCGCCCTGGTCAACCAGCTGGTCGGCGCTGGCATGGAGCTGGATAAAGCGCTGGCCTATGCGCCGGTGGCGGCCAAGTTCGCCGTCGGTCAAGGCGCCTCGGGCGTCGACACGGCGTCAATGATCCAGGCGCTTGAGCAAAACGCCAAGATCAGCGACCCGAAGGTCATGCAGCAGGCGCTGGAGGCCATCGCCTATCAGGGCCAGGCGGGTAGCTTCGAGGCCAGCGACATGGCCAAGTGGTTCCCGCAGCTGTTGGCCGGCATGGAGAAGAGCGGCATCACCGGGCTGGATGCGGTGACTTCGCTGGGCTCCATGCTGCAGGTGCAGATGAAGACCGCCGGCGGTTCTGACGAGGCTGCAAACAACCTCAAGAACTGGATGGAGAAAATCGGTTCCGGCGAAGTGGTCAAGGCCTATAAAGACGCCGGCATTGATTATCAGGCTTCGCTGAATACCGGCCTGCAGAAGGGTATGAACGTCATTGAGGCGTCCATGGCCCTGGCCATGAAGTACGTCGAGAAAACGGACCCGGAGAAGGCCAAGAAGATCGAGGCGGCCAAGGCTAACATCGACAAGGAAGCCGATCCGGAGAAGGCCAGGGCGGCACTGGACGCCCTGGAGAAAACCCTGCGCACCGGCGATATCTTCGCCGACATGCAGGTCAAGGCGGCGCTGACCGCCTACGGACAAAACCGGGGTTTGTATGAGGAACTGAAGGCCAATTCCGCCAACGCGCAGAAGGTCGGCGGCATCCTCGACAAGAACCTGGCCGAGCGCCGCGAAACCTCGGCCCAGCAGTGGGCGGAGACGGTCCAGGCAGCTGACGACGCCATGCGCAGCATTGGCGATGCCATCCGCCCGGCCACCGACATGGCGGCCAAAGGGCTGACGGCGGTTGCCCGTGGCATCACCTCTCTGTCGGACACCTTCCCGGCGGTCGTAGCGGGCATCGCTGGCACGGTGGCGGCCATACTGGCGCTGCGGACCGCGTCCAGCGCGTTCAAGATCGGCAAGGGTGTGCTCAACATCGCGCGCGGTCGTCGCCTGGAGCGTTTCGCCGGCAGTGTTGGTCGTGGTGAGCGGGCGCCTATCGAACTGCCCAAAACGGGCAACAAGGTGCTCGATACCGGTTTGGGTGCATTGGGCAAGGTGTTTGGAGCCACGGCCAGTAATGACTCGACTCTAATCGGCGACAGCGAGCCGCAGCGGGTGTTTGTGGTTAACGCTGACGCTATCGCCCGTCTCGGCGGTAGCGTGGCTAATTCGGCACCTGTAGAGGCCGGCAGCCGTAGAGCACGCCGCCGTCGTCGGCGCCGAGCAGGAGCCTCGACCAATGCGCGGGGTACACCTGCTGCGCCGCCGGTCAAGGCGCATGTGCCGGCGGCGGGCCTTGCGGCGCTCGCTGGTGCTGCCGAGGCGAACAACCTGGGACGTATGGTGCGCAGTGTGCGCGGCATCACCAAGGCCGCGGGCAAGCTGCCTGGTGGCAAGCTGATCGATGCGGTGCCTGGCGTGTTCGATGTGGCACTAAATGCCGAAACCCAAGACGAGAAGGCCGAGGGTTACGGTGGTGTGGCGGGCGGCACGGCCGGGGCCATGGCGGGTGCGGCAGCCGGCGCGGCGATTGGCTCGATTGTGCCGGTAATTGGCACCGCTGTGGGTGGTGTTGTTGGGGCGGTCCTGGGTGGCCTCGGCGGCGAGTCCGTCGGCGGCTGGCTGGGTAAGCGCTGGTTTGGTGAGGATGCGCCCGAGGCGGAAGACAAGCCAAAGGCGGCACCAGGTGAGGCGTTACGCGTAATGCTGGAGCCGCAGGAGGCCAAGCCGGACGCCTCGGCTGTGCCCGATGTGGGCAAGCCTGCGTTGGAAGTTGGGGGCACCGATAAGGTTACCGTGCCGCCTCCGGCACCAATGCCGGCCGTGGGTGATGCGGTACGCAACACCGGCAAGCCGGCCGAGCCTGCCGCTAGCCCGGCCGCCTCGGCTGTGCTCGATGCGGGCAGGCCTGCGCAGGAGGTGGGTGGCACAGATAAGGTTGCCATGCCGCCGCCGGCACCAATGCCCGCCGTGGGTAATGCAGTGCGCAACGCCGGCAAGCCGGCCGAGCCTGCCGCCCGGTTGGTGGCAGAAATGAGCGACGAGGAAATTGAGCGCCGCTATGACCAGCTGCCGGCTTTTGCCAAGCGAGATATGTTCGAGGGGGTTGGTGGCTTTTCAGGCAACAAGGCCGGGCTGGTTGAGGACTTTTCGCCGTCGCTGTCGCTTGACGCACCGCCGGCCCAGCCCAAGCCCGCGCCTGTGCCGGTTGATGCTGGGCAGGCGCTTGGGATGGCCCTTCGTGAGCTGGAGAAAGTGCCGCAGGTTCCGGTTAGCGTTGCGCCGACCATCACCAGGGTTATGCAGCGTGGTCAGTCTGAGGTGCAAAAGGTCGACCAGGGTTTGCCCCTGGAGCGGACAGGGTTGGGCGATGTGGTGCGCGACATGGCGGCCAAGTCGGTACCGGTGCCGCCGCGAGTGCCCGAACCGACCGAGCCAGCCAAGGCGGGCGCTTCGACCCCGCCCCAGGCGCCGAAGGTCGACCAGTCCTTTACGTTTGCTCCCAACCTCAAGTTTGAGGTGTTAGGTGACGTCAAGGACCCTTCGCAGGTTGTTCGCGAAATCGAGGCGCCCCTGCGGCAGTTGTTCGAGGCGTGGCAGCGCGAAACATCGGCGCGCATGGCCTCGGCTCAGCTGTTTGATCAACCGCACGTTTAAGGAGGGCCTATGGCCTACATGGAGCAACTGGAATCCTCCCTGTCGGGGCTGGTTTCAGCGGGGGAGGTTGGACGCAAGGGCATGGACGGCATGCTGGCCCCGCTCAATGGCGCGGTCAGCAGCATCACGGGTGCGGCATCCGAACTGGAGAACATCCCCTTTGTTGGACCGGAGGCCGGGGAAAAGCTGGGGCGGATCGTGCGCAGTATCAACGTGGCCCAGTCTCAAGTGGGGCAAGTGGCTTCGATGTATAGCCGTGCTGTCACCGGTGCCGCCCAGGTGCAGGAGCGCCTTGGCACATTCAAGACAATGGCGGCCAAGGTCACGGCCGAGGCGAAGCGAGTTGCGGGTCTGGTAAGCCCGTCACTGGCCAACATCCTGCCCACGGGTGGTCTGCTGGGCTCGGCCACGCCACTGCCCGAGGCGGTCGCGCCGTTCCCGCATCTGCTGATCATCCAGCCGCACGACCCCAAGCTGCAGCCGTATTACTTCAACCTGGACACAGCGCCCTTTGACGAACTGCGCCGGCAGGCGTCGTTCCGCTGGGCCGGCCAGGAACGCTTGCGCCGCAGTGTGGCGCAGCAGGCCGTTGGCCTGGGTGAGGAAAAGATAACGCTCAAGGGCGCGATCTTCCCGCACCACAAGGGCGGCATTAAGCAGCTGACCGTGCTGCGCAGTATCGGCCGCAACCTGCAGGCGCTGAAGCTGGTCACGGGCTACGGCGAGGTACTGGGCGACTGGTGCCTGGTGAGCGTGGAGGAAGAACAGGGCCACCTGCTAGCAGGTGGTATCCCCCGGAAACAAGGGTTCACCCTGGAGTTTGTGAGCTATGGCAACGACCTGCAGAACGTCTAGCGGGGATTTGCTGGATGTGATCTGCCAGCACCACTACGGGCACCTCAATGGCACTGTCGAGGCGGTGCTGGAGGCCAACCCGGACCTGGCCAGGGAGGCGCAGCCGTACCGCGCCGGCCTGTTGATCCAGCTACCCGACCTGTCGGCGCCGGCGGTGGAGCTGCTGCAGCTGTTCGACCGATAACCCCGCGTTACGCGTAACGAGCCCCGCCCCGTGCGGGGTTTTTCATTTCTGGAGCAAGCATGAAACCGACGTACCGTATCGTCGCGGATGGCAAGGACATTACCGCGCTGATCAATGACCGCCTGTTGCTACTGCGGGTATCGGACAAGCCCGGCATGGAGTCGGACGAGTTCGAGCTGCGCATTGACGACCGCGACCAGGCTGTTGCGCTTCCTGGGCGCGGCGGCCGGGTGGAGGTGCTGCTGGGCTATGAGGGCCAGCCCCTCAAGCGCATGGGCGCCTTTACCGTCGACGAGGTGCAGCTGTCTGGCCCGCCGGACACCATGACCATTCGCGGCAAGGCCAGCGACATGCGCGGCAGCGGCAAGACCGTACGTAGTGGTAGCTGGGAAAACGTGTCGCTGTCGCAAATCGTCAACGAGGTGGCCAAGCGCAACGGCTGGGAGCCGGTGTGCCCGGTGACCACCAAGATCGAGCGCGTCGACCAGCGCAACGAGTCGGACTTCAACTTCGTCACGCGCCTGGCCAAGCAGTACGACAGCACCGCCAAAGTGGCTGAGGGCAAGCTGCTGGTCATGCCCCGGCAGGGCGGAAAAAGCATCAGCGGCAAGACTCTGCTGGTCGTGACCATCAACAAAACCGAGGTCGAGCGCTACCAATTCCGCCTCGGGGATCGCGGCGCGCAAAAGGCTGTGCGGACCCAGCACCAGGACAAGAAAACCGGTGCCCTGCAGGTGGTCCAGCTGGACAACGACGAGGCCCCCGACGGCCTGCCCCCGGTGCATACCGACCGCCATATCTATCCCGACAAGACTGCCGCCGAGCAGGCCGCCAAGGCGCGCTTGGCGGCGTTCAACCGCAGCACCGCCGGTGTGCGCCTGGAAATGGCCGGGCGTACTGACCTGTTTGCTGAACGCACGATCAACGCCCAGGGCTTCAAGGTCGGCCTGGATGGCGAGTACCTGGTGGACAGCGTCGAGCAGGTATTCACCGCCAGCGGCTGGACTACCACCGTGGAGTGCAACGGCGGCAAGAAGGGCAAGGTCAAGGCCTCGGGCAAAAAGAAGAAAGACGACAACAAGCCGCTCAGGGTTGAGCAGCTGTAATCCCATAGCCGCACGCGGCAGCAATTGGAGAAATGAATGGCTATCTCAGTACAACAGCTACAAAAGATCTACCCGAACGCCGGCCCGAAAGCCGGCGTTTTTGTTCCCGGCCTCAACGCCACGATGGGTAAGTTCGGCATTATTACGTGCCTACGTATGGCTGCCTTCCTCGCTCAGATAGGGCATGAGTCGGGCCAGCTGCAGTACGTGCGTGAGCTTGGTAATGACAGGTACCTGTCGAAGTACGACACCGGGCGTCTGGCCCAGCGTCTGGGCAACACTCCTGACGCAGATGGAGATGGCCAGCTCTTTCGAGGACGTGGCCTCATCCAGGTAACAGGCCGGTTCAACTACGAAGCCTGCAGCGAGGCTCTGTTCGGTGACAGCCGTCTGCTCAATACACCGGAGCTGCTCGAGCATCCAGTCTATGCATCGATGTCGGCCGGCTGGTTCTGGCAGAAGGAGGGCCTGAACAGTTTGGCAGACAAGGGCGACATGGTGGCCATCACCAAGCGGATCAACGGCGGTACCAACGGCCTAGATGATCGCATGGCCATCTATAAGCGAGCCCTCGAGGTGTTGCAGTGATCGCCTGGGGCAGTCGGCTGATCGCCTTGGCGACCTTGGTGCTCGCATGTGCCATCGGCGCCCGGGCAGCCTGGGTATGGCAGGCGAACGCCTATGGGAAGCAGCTCGCCGAGCAGGCTGACGACCACCGCAAGCAGCTGGCGGAGAAGGATCGCCTGCACGGCCGTGAACGTGAGGAGGCTGCTGCGGCTGCGCTCAACCAACTCGCAGAGCAGCAGGATGCGCGCCGCGCCCTAGAGACTCGTCTGCAGGATCAGATCAAAACGCACTGGAAGGAAATGAACGATGCTCAACAAGCTCAGGCTCGTCTGCGTGACCGGCTTGCTACCGCTGATCTGCGGCTGTCAGTCCCTGTCGATACCGGAGCCCTTGCCGCCCAGGGTTGTGACAGTGGGGTGCGCGAAGCCGCCGGCTCCGGAGGCGTGGTACATGGCGCCGTACGCGCCCAACTTGACCGAGCGCATGCTCAACGAATTGTCGCCATCACCGATGAAGGTGACCGGGGACTGATCGCGCTGCAGGCCTGCCAGGCCTACGTCCGCGAAGTCACCAAGTGAAAAGAGGCGAGCCGGGTGGATGCGCCAACATCCAGCCCGGCCCGCCGAACCCGCAGACCCTTCCTGCAAGTCCAGCCGTGGCCTCTGCCTTGTGCACAAAGCGCGGCGAGCCTAACACCTGTTTATCCATACAGTAAAGACTTGCATACCTATGACCTCTCCAATCATCCCCTGGATGGGTGGCAAACGCCGCCTGGCCGACCGCTTGATCCCTCTCTTTCCCCCTCATGAATGCTATGTCGAAGTCTTCGCCGGCGGAGCCGCGTTGTACTTCATGCGTCCTCAGCCCGCCCCGGTGGAGGTGCTGAACGATCTCAACGGTG
The DNA here is from genome assembly GCF_022533585.1 of Pseudomonas sp. LS.1a. NCBI lineage: Bacteria > Pseudomonadati > Pseudomonadota > Gammaproteobacteria > Pseudomonadales > Pseudomonadaceae > Pseudomonas > Pseudomonas sp. LS.1a. Next base: position 3,681,771 of record NZ_CP092827.1, on the reverse strand, counting down.
ACCTGGTTACCCTCTACCGCGTTGTACAGAACCACCTCGAGGAGTTCGTGCGGCAGTTCAAATGGGCACTCAGTTCGAGGCAGATCTTCGAGTGGCAGAAGATGACGCGTCCCGAGACCCTCACCGACATCCAACGTGCGGCGCGGTTTTTCTACCTGCAGCATGCCTTCGGCGGCAAGGTCACAGGGCAGACGTTCGGTACCGCGACCACCGGGCCGGCCATCAACCTGCTGCGCATCGAGGAGAACCTGTCTGCCGCGTGGCAGCGCCTCGCAGGCACCTACGTCGAGAACCTGCCCTGGCTCGATTGCGCCGAGCGCTATGATCGAGCGCACACATTTTTCTACATGGACCCGCCGTATTGGCAGACCGCTGGCTATGGCGTGGATTTTCCGTTCGAGGAGTACGAGCGTATGGCCGACTTCATGCGCCGGTGCAAGGGTAGGGTGATGGTCAGTATCAACGACCACCCGGATATCCGGCGAGCCTTTGACGGCTTCCACTTCGAGTGCCTGGATATCCGCTACAGCAACACGAACCAGCGCCAGTGCAAGGCGGAGGTGACCGGCGAGTTGGTGATCATGAATTGGCTGCCGTCATCGCTAGGTGGCTTGTTCTAAGGGCCTGGACACGTAGGTGGCTTAAGGCTTGTTGATCAGGCATCAGAGCTCTGGGAGATTCACTGCTACTAGGTTGCTACTTCCAGCGTACGAGCGCGCTTGGGGCATTAGCTCCGATGGACGTGATACCTATGGGTGGTGGCATAATGACACCTCAGAGCCCCGAGCGCTATCACTCATCGCATCGGGTAGAGCTAAGCCTACGGGGTCGCACGGATTGGTATATCATCTCGGTCTTTAGCGTCTAGGAATCGCTTGGGGCGCGGGTTGAGTTTAACGGATTGATACCGTAACCATCACCGAGTACTTGTCGCTGATCAGCGCGCCTCCAAGTAAGGTTAATAATGTAAAGCGGGACTATGTGACCTTGTTTAACTTAAACGCAGATGACAATGCATGCCGGCTGATTGAGCCGAGAAGTCTTCACGAGGTCGCTAGCGACAAGTACTCTCCTTTCGTGAAAATGATGCAAGGGCTGCTCGTTGTCGATTCAGATAGTGATGCAGTTCCATGCTCAAAGATGGATGTCGTTGATATAAATGTTACTTGTGCGGCTGAGGAGCTTATTCCTCACGAAATTCGAGCCAGCCAAGGAATATTTTTTACTGGCGATCAAATAGCAGAGAAAATTGCGTTGTCCCTTTCCGAAGAGATTTCGGCCGGCTCATCTTTTTTTGATCCGTCTTGTGGGGCTGGAAATTTGCTGCTGGCTATAGCTAAGTCTTTTCCCTTGAAGCGAAGTGTCTTAGATACGCTTGATTTTTGGGGGAAGAAATTTGGTGGTTGCGATTTAAGCGAAAGCTTCATACTGGCAACTAAGCTACGCCTGATCGCCTTAGCGCTGCGTCGACACGGCTTGCAAAAGGTTTCAAGGCAGGATTTAGAGTCTTATCTGAGACTTTTCAAGTCATTTGAAGTTGCAGACTATCTCGGGACAGAGTTTGGTGCAGACTTTGATTGTATTGTGGCGAATCCTCCTTTTGGACATATCACTGCGCCAGACGGGGTGGCGTGGAGTTCTGGAAAGACACAGCAAGCAGGTGTGTTTATTGCCCAGGCACTGATGGTGGCTAAATCTGGGCAAAGGATCGCAGCGGTATTGCCGGACGTTCTACGTAGTGGGACTCGCTATCAAAAGTGGCGGCATATGGTTGAGCAAAACTCGGCTGATCTTCATGTAGACGTTTACGGGCAGTTTTCCAAAACTGTGGATGTTGATGTTTTTTTGTTGTCAGTTAATGTCGGCGCTGAGCGAAGAGTTGACCGCGTCGATAACTGGCAGCCGACGGTTCGTAGGGTATTGGATAGTTGCGTAAAGCTCAATGCACTTTTTGAGGTCCGGGTTGGGCCGGTTGTTCCGCACAGGCTTTCGGAAAAGGGGAAATTGGTGCCGTATTTAACGACGCATGATGCGCCACCGTTTTCCAAAGTAGGTAGGCTGCCAAAAATAAATTTTGGCGGTACCTTGTATTCGCCTCCTTTTGTTGTGGTTCGTCGTACATCCAGTCCGAGTGATAAAGCTCGCTTGGTTCCTTCGTTAGTCCAAGGTCGACATTCTATAGCTGTTGAAAATCACCTGATCATTATTAAGCCTAGAGACGGGTCGCTCAAGAAGTGTTTGGAGTTGATTGAAGAGTTTAAGGAGGAAAGGGTTGCGGACTGGCTAAATGCTGTTAGTCGGTGTCGCCACTTAACTACCAAAATTCTAGCGGATATTGACATAGTCAGGGAGCGTTATGAGTAATGTTCATTTTAGGTTTTCTCCTAATATATTGGTTAGGCTTGGTGAGGAGTTAAACCAAGGCGCTGATCAAAGTATCTTGGAGTTAATTAAGAACTCTTATGATGCTGATGCTACTAATTGTGTTGTTGAGTTGGTTGGTACGGGGCAGCCCGGTGGGAAGATCATCGTTACAGACGATGGTAATGGAATGTCTAGTAACAACATTAAAGATTCGTGGCTAGTACTAGGCAAGTCCAGTAAAAATAGCCATCAAACGACAGATTTAGGTAGAACTCCTTCGGGTAGTAAAGGGCTGGGGCGACTTGCTGCCTTGAGAATGGGGCGTACTGTACATCTTGAGTCGACAGTGGTCGCCACGGGTATAACCAGTGTGCTGAAGGTGAATTGGGATGATTTTGATAAGGCAGACACCGTCGAAGAAGTTGACCTAGAGATAACTGAAGATAAATCTGGGCGACCTTCTGGCACACGAACTGAACTAACTGGTTTGAGGTCCGCGATAAGAAGCGAGGACTTAAAAAAGCTAGCGCGAATAGTGTTGATGCTGACGGATCCTTTCGAGGATAAAGTTTCCGGCTTTACAGTTGAGCTTAAGGCTCCTGAGTTTACAGAGGTTGAAAAGCTACTTCGTCTCAAATATTTTGAATCATCAGAGTATCATCTTTCTGCGAGCATTGACGAAGACGGGCTTGTATCTGCTGAGATCCTTGACTGGCAAGGTAAGGTGCTTCACAAGGGAGGGCATGATGATGTTCGGAATAAGAAAGACGCCCCTGTGTTCAAAGCTCCCAAGTGTAAGTTTGACTTTTGGGCTTTTTTATTAAAAAAAGAAAGCTTCGTATCTGGTAAATCTGTAAATATTGGAGATGTGCGTGAATGGTTGCGTCACTTCGGCGGTGTGCACGTATACCAGGACGGCGTTAGAGTGTCACCGTACGGTGGAGCCGGTGATGACTGGCTTGGCATTAACTTGATTCGAACGCAGAATCCAGAAGAACGACCAAGCACCAATAACTCTATTGGTAGGATTTCTTTGAGTAATAAAGGTCGTTATGCTCTCACGCAGAAAACTGACCGCTCAGGCTATATCGCGGATGATCACTTTTCAGAGCTTAAAGAATTCGCCGTCGAAAGCTTAGAGTGGATGGCTAGGTGGCGTCTTCATCATGCTGAGCGCCGCCGCCAAGCTGAGCGCAATAAAGTTCCGTCCGTTGCTGTAAAAGAAAAAGAAAAAGTCAGTGATTTGATTCAGGAAGTTCCGGAGCGCATGCGGGGCAGGATTAGTGCGGCTTTCAATCAATATGCTAAAACACGTGATCGTGAAGCGGATAACCTCAAAAAGGAAATTCAGTTATATCGTACGTTGAGCACTGCTGGCATTACCGCTGCAACCTTTGCGCACGAATCTCACGGTAATCCCTTAAAAGCTATCGAGCTTGCTACTACCGCTTTGGAGGGGCGGCTCAACGCTTATGCTCCTGAAGATAAGCGCGCTACTGTAATGCGTATAGTTGGTAAGATACGCAAAGCGCTTGATGCACTCTCTACGTTGAGCTCGGCGACACTTAGCTTGGTTCGGGTCAACAAACGGCGAGTGGGTCGAGTGGAGATCAACTCTGTTGTGAAACAGATTGAAGTTATGATGCGTCCTTTTTATGAGGCAAGAGATACAGTCTTAAACCTTGATCTTTGCCCTTCAAATCCGTATCTCCGATGTTCAGAGGCTGCGTTAGAGTCGATTTTTACAAATCTCTTGAATAATGCGTTGAATGCATTCAGGAGAGGTGGGACCACTTCGCGAGTCATTGTAATCGAAACCAAAACTGACGGTATAAATTGTACTATCACCGTGGCAGATTCTGGGCCCGGAATTATACAGCAAAATTTATCGGAAATCTGGCTGCCAGGGATTTCTTCCGACCCAGACGGGACTGGACTTGGGCTAACCATTGTTCGTGATACCGTCAAAGATTTGGGAGGCACAGTGGAAGCTATTCCAAATGGGGCGCTTGGTGGTGCGGAATTTGTAATTAAATTGCCGGTGGTGGGGCAGTAAAATGCATGCTATTAAGATTTATGATCGGGAAATTTCTCGGATATTGCTGCTTGATGACGATCCAAATATTCGAAGCTTATACGAGTTCAATCTCGAAGATATGAATGTCGACACCAAGGAAGTCGAGGTTGTCAGCAGTGTTTCAGCCTTTCTTTCGGAAATTAATCATGCAGATGGTTTTGTGTGTGATCTGAATCTAAATAGTAGGAAGTACTCTCCCGTCAATGGTGATGTGATCGTTTCTGCTTTATATAAGCAAAAGAGCCCGGCTGTTTTGTGCTCCAGGGATGTGGATAATGTGTCGTCGGTGAGGCGCCTTCGTCACTCAATTCCATGTGTTTTAGATGCTCGAGAGCTAAACTCTGAAAGTGTGCGTAATGCTTTTGAAGTGTGCATCAAGGAGTTTGCAGGGGAGTACAGTGTCTCTAGGAAACCTTGGCCGACCCTGATTCGCTTCGAAAACATTGTTCTTCAAACTACTGATGCTGTAAGAGTGGCTATTGTTATTCCGGGTTGGGATTCGCAGAGCCTTGTTGAAGTTGATATCACTAAGGCGGATGGGGATATTTATCGAAGAGTATTGCGAGCTTTTCGTGCTGGCGAAGTTTACCGTTGTAAAGCAATTGTGAATTTGGAAGTTGAGACTTCAAGGGATCTTTATATCAAGGATTGGAATCTGGCGTGATGTCGACTTTGACTATTATTGATGTGGGGCACGGCAATGCAGCTGTGCTTTCTGATGCCGGAAAGGTTGTGGTAGTCGATACTGCAGGGAAAACACATTTGCAGCGCTTTCTTGATCAGGCGGATCTGACGCAGATAGACTTGGTGATCATATCGCATACAGACGCCGATCATTTGGCAGGACTGATTAATCTTCTATCCAATCCCAAATATTTAATTAAGAAGCTGATAATTAACCCCGACTCTATTAAAGGATCTGCTCTATGGGAGGATGTCAGGTACCTAATCGATGACCAAATTCGTCGAAAGCAGTTGGAGCTTGAGCATGGCATAAGCTCTTGTAGCGTTTATCAGTGGTGTAAGGTTACTGAGGATCTGTTTTTGGAAGTTGTTTCGCCTTCTCCTGCGATGGCGCTGTCTGGTGCAGGACAAATACTTCCGAGAGATGGTCGTAAGTTAACAAGTAATTCAGTTAGTATCGTCCTAAGGGTTCTATTTAAGAATGAACCAGTAGCCCTGCTGACTGGCGATATGGACAGGATTGCCCTAGATCAGATCATCGGGCATTCAGTCAAAATAAGTGCGAAATACCTTGTCTTTCCACATCATGGTGGATTACCTGGGGAAGGGACTGCTGAGAGTTTTACAACCGATTTATTAGGTGCGGTTCGTCCTGAGTCGATAATTTTTTCTAACGGTCGATTAAAGTTTAATAATCCGAATCCCGAAATCATTGATGCGTCAGTGCGTTTAATTCCGGCGATAAATATCCTATGCACACAGCTCTCGAAAACCTGTTGTGAAAACCAATTGGCAAGGGATGACTATCAGCCAAAAATGTATTCGGCGGGAAGTGATGGGAGTTTGTTTTGCGCAGGTACAGTGGAAATTGATATGGGAACGCTTAAGATAAATGGTGATGCTGCATCGGCTCACCGATCTTTTGTTAGCGGGTTGCCAAACTCTCTATGTGGTAAGAGGGCTTGATATTCATGGGTGCATTTCCTCTCCGCGTTCGACGGTCTTGATTTTGTGCCCTTCCTGCAGCATTAACTGACGCCCGCTCCCTGACAGCTTAAATTCCGGGAATCCCTTTCGCGTATTGCGCATTCTGATAACAAGCCCAAGGTTTCTCAAGCTTTCGATCAGGGCAAGGGCATGCTGTTCGCTTTGAAGGTTCATAAGAGAATAAATATGGTGGGGGGTGACTACTTGATTTGGGGCGATTTTATACATTTCCTGTAATACGAAAGCTTGGTCTGTTGTGAGTGTGACCAGTGCGTCCTGGGTTTCCTTTATATTCTCCTGGATCCTATCGATTTTCGAGAGAAGGTCGAGAATTTCTCTCTTTTTTTTACGGGACTGCATCCAAAGGTAAATGGCAATCACATATAGACAGGCCGTTGTCGCAATAAATTTCCATCGAGGTATTTGGGTTGTAGCTTGTAACCAGTCCCCTAGCGAATTACCCGTTCCCGACACTGTGAGCCAAACGCCGGTTAATGTCTCTCGCGTACAGAAGAGAAGAACCACTGCCACAACGAAAGGTGCAATCAGCTTATCCAAAATCCAGCGAAGTAGGTTCATCTTCTGCAGTACTCAATTTCCTCAGAGGAGCATTCTCACACAAGCAGCGAATTGAGTTAAGAGCGATCAGATTGAAATCTTTCCAGCTTAAGGGGGGCTCTGTAGTCGCGGACGCCTCCAGCTCGCAATTTTGAGTCTCTGGTAAGGAGCGGAGTGGTGGGGAAGCGGTTGGGTCTTTGGCGAAGTCCGATGGTACAAAAATGGTACGCGGAAGAGCTGGATACCTTCAACGTCCCGAGTTTACTCAGCCTTAAGGAAAACATGCCCAATCCATCATCGGCGCTGATCATGTGGCTTCTGTCAGCGGCGTGCTGCTTGCGGGATCGCTCACGCCCGCAGGCGTTCTACCCCGGATGAGATCGCCTCAGCATGGATATCGAGGGTCGCTAATGCGACCATGACGTTTTCATGTATGTGGACTGAGCCGCGATGGCTCACCCATAGCGAGAGCTCCTCCAGAGCTGCTCTGATGGCGACCTGGTTCAGATGCAACAGCTCAAGGGTGTCAGCTGTGGTCGAGGCTTGGTCATCCATACGCATGCTCCAGGTACGAGAGTTCTTAGGGCAAATTTAGGGCAAATCCTAGGGCGTGTTAGGCCTATGCAGGCCATTCGCTAAAGCCAGAATAGCCGTTTATGCTGGCCTCCGGAGGCCTATTGAGATCCTCGGGTGGGTTCAACTCCCTATCCATGACTACTAATGTGCCTATAGAAGTAAAGGAGGCGCTAGATGATGAGAAGGCTGGAAACTATGATCATGCCGGGCGATCCGTTGGAGTTTGAGGCTGCTGACGCGTTACGTCGGTATCGTGGGGCTCAATCAGCTGGCAGTCCGGCCCAGGAAGTGGAGCGTTGTCGCCTCTTGGGTCGGTAGCGGAAAGTCGGGATCGGCAGCTATCGACCCAAAGCAGACACGAAAAAACTGATGTCGTGAGTGCTATGCGCACTCTGTGGGAGCGGGCTTGCCCGCGAACACCGGCGTAGCCGGTGCCAGTCTTCGCGTTTGATTCTTCGCGGGCGCGCCCGCTCCTACAACGATTGCTGTTCGGCTCACCGGCAGCAACGGGTCGAAAGCGGACGGTGCACATAGGAATGATGTCCTGGCTACATAAGTCTGTTTCTCCGAGCCTGACTAGGCTGCAGGTTATGTCCAGCAACTGGCGGACAGGGATCGGGCTCATGGTCGTGAACGCGAGGAGGCTGCAGCTGCAGCCCTGGAGCAGTTGGCTGAGCAAAAAAGACAGCGCAAAGACCTCGAGGATCGCCTGCAGGAGTTGGGCAAAACATATTGAAAGGAGATGAACGATGCACAAAAGATTCAAGCTCGCCTGCGTGACAAGCTGGCTACTGCTGACTTGCGGCTGTTAGTCCTTGTCGACGCCGCAGCCTTTGCCGCCTCGGGTTGTGACGGTGGGATGCGAGAAGCCGCCGACACCGGAGGCGTGGTTCATGGAGCCGTTCGCGCCCGACTTGACCCTGCGCATGCTCAAAGAATAATCGGCATCACCGATGAAGGTGACCGAGGTCTGATCGCTCTACGGGCTTGTCAAGCCTATGTGCGTGACCTGGCTCAGTGGAAAGAGTGACGATGATAGTATGTAGATATCGTACTACTTCCTGTGCGTCCATAGAGGTGCACCTTTCCTAGCACCGACGCGGAGGTGACGCGAGTGAGGGGGAGTCAGCTAGAGCCCGAAGTGCGCGATTGAGGAGGAGGTGCTGGTTAGCCTCTGGGATACCTGAGCCAGACTGTAGGATGGCGGTGGGGGACGAGCCATCATGTCGTCCTGCAGAGGCTATTAGAAGGCGCCGTCAGAGGCGCAAACGTGTATGCTAGCATCCAGATTCAACGCGCATTTTTTATGCGTAATTGGGAGATTTCTAAGTAGTGATAAATAATATTCGTATTGAGAACTTTAAGTCTATTGACAAAGTGGATTTGAAGCTTGGGCGATTTAATGTGTTTATTGGCGAGAACGGTGCCGGTAAAAGTAATATTTTAGAAGCAATTGCGCTTGCGGGGGCTGCGCGGGCGAGAAAGTTAGATAGCGAGTTTCTAGCTTCGAGAGGGGTGCGTGTAACTGATCCGGTATGGCTCCGAAGTGCCTTTAGCGGCTCTAGTCAGGAAAAGCCGATTTGTATTACGGTTTCCTGTGAGGGCGCTAAGATGAGGTATGAAATAAGTTTGAGTGACGATCCTTATCCTAAGTGGAGTTGTCATGCTATTGATGATACGGGGTATGAGATTTCGCTTGAAACATTGCTGAGCTTAGTTAAAGAAATTGAAAAGATGGATGCAGATGATGAGGAGAAGTCAGATGCGCTGAAAGTTTTGCTAAGTTCATTTTCTGGCGGTCAGCCTATAGCGGGCTCAAATAAAATAAAAACTACGCTAGCTGTTACTCCTGCTCTAAAAAGCTTGAAGGATAGGGTGGACAGTAATAGCGCTCTTCTAAGTTCAATTAGTGATTTTATTATTTATTCGCCTGAGAATACTAAGCTTCGAAAATTTGAGGAGGAGGGGCAGATTGAACCGCTGGGCATTAATGGTGAAGGTGTTCTAAAGCTATTGTCCGTTTTTGACAAGGAGGTTGATAAAACTAGGCTCGAGAAAGTCAAGAGCTCTCTTCGTATGTTGGGTTGGTTTCGAGATTTTTCGGTGGTGCATGGTTCTGCCAACATACCATCTCGTATTGCCATCAAAGATAAATGGCTAGACTCTGATTTGAATGGGTTTGATCAGAAAAGCGCAAACGAAGGCTTTCTGTTCTTGATGTTTTATCATTGTTTGTTTGTGAGTGACCGCACTCCAGCATTCTTTGCTATCGACAATATTGACGCTTCTCTAAATCCCAAGCTCTGCGAACATCTTGTGGCGCAATTATACAAAATGGCGGTTGAGCACAATAAACAGGTAATATTGACAACTCACAATCCGGCGGTCCTAGACGGTCTCGATTTGGGCTGCGATGATCAAAGACTGTTTACAATTTCTCGAGGCGGAAAAGGACAAACCCGTGTACGGCGTATCGAAGATCCTAGTGCTGAAGGTAACCAGCGACCACTTAGGCTATCTGAATCGTTTATCCGTGGAACGTTAGGCGGGCTGCCAAAAGGATTCTAAAATGCCGGTGTTTGGTTTGGTGACTGAAGGTATAACAGATCAGGCTGTATTGGAAAATATAATAAACGGTATTGTACTGGCAAAAACTGACGACGAAGCGGATTTCGTATTTTCTCAGCCGACACGAGGAGTGGGAAAACAGAAAAATGATGGAGGGTGGGAGAGAGTTTTTGAGTTTTTAGCCACAGAAGATTTAATGATTGATGCGCTTGAAAAGGTTAGCTTCCTAGTCATTCACTTAGATTCGGATCAAGGGACTCATAAGAATTTTGGTGTCGCTCTCCTTGATGCCACAGGTAAGCCTAGGCCTACTATTGACATTATTTCTGATGTAAAAAATGTCTTGATTTCCAAGATTTCCCCAGCAGTCTATTTGAAATATCGGGACAAATTGGTTTTTGCAATAGCAGTTCACTCGCTAGAATGTTGGTTGCTTCCTTTGTTTGGTAAAAAGCGATCTCGTGCGAATGAGGTAAATTGTGAGAGAAAATTGGCTCATGAGTTGAGAGTCAAGGGTAAAGATCGATTTGTAGAAAGGCGAGAAGATAAATTGATTAAAGATTATGATCTATATTTTGATCTGTCCTCTCCTTATTATGAGCCCGCTAGCGCAGATAGGGCTGCTGTGCACAATGAAAGCCTAGAGTCTTTTGTTGGTGCTCTGAATTCTAAGTTGTGACTAGGTGTGGGTTGGTAGAGGGGGTTGTAGTAAACAAATAATGCGTTGGAGAAGGTCGCTACTATAAGTGGGCGAGGATGTTAGGCCACTTATAGTCCCAATCGCTTCGACCGTAGGGCAGGTCATTTAAACGGGCTGATGAGGCGCGTTAGGTGACCAGCAGCGGTTGATTCAGGACCGTAAGCGCTCTATCCCGATCGAGATCGCCTCAGCATGAGTGTCCAGTGTCGTCAGTGCCACCAGGACGTTTTCATGGATGTGAGTCGAACCACGTTGACTTACCCAGAGCGACAATTCCTCCAAGGCTGTCCTGATGGCAGTTTGATTCAACAGCAGCAGCTCCATTGTATCTGCTGTGGTCGCAGCTTTCTTGTCCATAGCTAGCTCCTAGCATCGTAGATTCTTATGGCAAAATAGGACAGTTTATTAGGCGCCAGGGACTTGAGTAGGCTTTCTGCTACGGTGAGGATTGCCGCGCGCTTGCTGACCCTCGCTGGATCAGTGAGTATATCGGGCGACTCCAATCACTACGTTGGTTGAGGCAGACCAATCTACGTCAATGAGCGGACAACACGCCGAAATCAGTTCCGCAATGGCTAAATGGACCGGCGGAAAATGTAGCCTCCAGAGAGAGCTGTGATGAAAGTCTGCGGAAATGTTATTGGTATAACTTGTTGATTTATAACGGAAAATTCGTGGGCTTGAAAACCGCTGGCTCAGCGCTTTCCATGCCCAAAGCTACCGGGCAGCCGTGCCCATGAGTCGAGCATGTCAACACGCTTTGGCGCTTTCTTTGCCTTTGCAGCAGCTGGCTTCACCGGCACTTTTATCTTAAATTTTGCACCGGCGAACTCCGCTACGCTTACCTTGAAGCTCATGCGTGTGTTGGGAGGGATACCGCTTTTTTCGAAGACAACCCCCGTTAGCCCCATTTTGCTTTTAAGCCCAAGGCGTTCACAGATCCATGCTGAAACGAACAGCTTGAATTCGCGACCTTCAAATACGTTAACCAGTGCGCCCAGAAGGGAATACTCACCATGAGTCTCTGAGTGCTCTATGCCATGTGCAAGCGCCTGGCTGTACAGATACGACATGAGAACCTTCTTCTCGTCAAGAAGTGGCCTCACAGTGCTTTTGCTCAGGGCCACGATCTGTTTGTATGAGTCCTTCAAATTGCCTCCAGCTCCTGCCGTTTATGTTTTGAAGGCAGTTTAACCTAAAAGAAAGGGCTGTGAATAATCCTCCGTTTTCACTAGCGGATCCTGTGCTTCCTTAGCGGTTATGCAGGTCTGCTGGCTCGGTATAGCGCTGGAGGAGGGTGATAAATCAGTTCCGCAATTAGATTGCGAGCCCTTGATTTCAAAGGCTTGCAGGCGGCCTACTTCTGTAGTGATGCGGAATTGACTCTGCTGTAAGTAACTGAAAATTAAGAGAATGCCAGGCGGATTGCAAATCCGTCTACGCCGGTTCGATTCCGACCTCGGCCTCCACCATTCGAAAGCCCCGCAGATTAACGTCTGCGGGGCTTTTCTTTGCGGGTCAAAAAAGCCAAGAGTTCCGAAACTAAAGGCATGGAGTTCCGAAACTTCAGCCTTTCGAGGGCTTGGCGATGGCGCCGAGGTGGAGGGCACTCAAACCAGATCTGGTCGCGCTTATGCCTGAGCTGGAGAAAGGAAGCGTCCGGCCGATACAGGCTTTCTGTAAGTGGAACTCAAATAGGGATAGATGATGCTTGACAAGGATGGGTACGATTTAGTGTGCACGAGCGCAGCTGATCTTGGCGACGCACAGAGGCCGCGCCTGAAAAGCGTGGTGATAGAGGGGCTCGGCGCATCAGTTGGCGAAATGTTCCCTGGCTTTGCCGCGGCCTTTCCTCGTACTGTGGCGGCGATCGAACAGGAGTATGCGGTACCGATAGTGCTTTTCGAACTTTTTGAAGGGACCTGGTTGGCATCGCTGGCGGCTGAAGGGCGCGGACAGAATCTGTTCTTCTACCTAGCACCTGAATCACTTGAAACAGAGGGGCCCGCATTCGAACGAGACTGTGCGATGCTGCCTCCCCGCTGGAAGGAACTGTATCGTTACTTCTGGTCTTTTATGCTGACTGATCGTTCCTATCTATCCCGCGGGTGGACAAACTCCCCGTTTTCCTACAGCGGACGTCTGTCAATCGAACGCTATCGAGTGCTACGTGGGGTTAAGAAGGCCGTTATCAGGGATTTCGTCAAAGGCATCCAGGCGAGTTCCGAGCACTACCTGCGTTGCTGGCTGCTGACTGATGCGGGCGATGCCCTGTTTCTTGACGAAGGCAAATGCGATGGGAAGGTCTATCACGTTAAGAACGATGACTTTGCCGATTACCGTTTGCTCGAAGATCCGGAGACGGTACTGGACAACTACCTGGCGCACTACGTGACGACGCATTCACCAGAAGGGTTTGACTTCAGGACGTAAAGGGGTTGGGAGTAGGTCGGCAGAGCGCCGGAGGAGAGCGAAAATAGGTTCCAAAACTGAAATGGCGACCCTTGCAGTATGCGGCCTGTAGCCGTGCCGTTTCGTCGTTGTTTTGGAATCTATTTTGCGTTGCAGGCAGCATGGAGTGAAGGTTTATAACGCGGTCTTGAAAACCGTTCAGCAGAACCTGCGCCTGGGCCGCACCTGTTGGGCGGCTCGATTGCCCTATGCGAACGGCTGCTTTCGAGCCACTGCAGACATAGCGTTTTTCGCTGACTTGGACAACTCAGCAGGTCTAAACCCATCAGAGCCAACAATCCTTGAGATTCCTCCTTGCCATTGGCATACCCCACCGTCAGGATGGATGCTTTATCAGGCTTAAGGAGAGAGCCGTGTTTCCAATGAATGTGTGGTTTACCTACACTGCTGCCTGCGTGCTGTTGGTATTGGCGCCGGGCCCTGACAACCTGTTGGCCATTGGCCGTGGTCTCAGCCAGGGCAAAGTCGCAGCGGCCGTATCCGGCATGGCGTCAGGCGCGGGCATTCTGTTTCACGTCGCAGCCGCTTCGTTAGGATTGACCCTTCTGATGCAGACCTCGGTGGTCGCTTTCTGGGTGATCAAACTCATTGGTGCTGGCTATCTGCTCTGGCTCGGCATCAAGGTCTTGCGCGCACGCAGTTTGATCAGCTTTCAGCCGGCGTCCCGGCAATCGTTGCCCAGCATTTTTCTAACCGGTCTGCTTTCGGCTGTGCTCAACCCGAAACCAGGCTTGTTCGTGTTGGCATTCATTCCCCAATTTGTCGATCCGGCTCGTGGATCGGTCAGCGTGCAGATGATGGTTTACGGGGTGTGGTTTGCTGTACTCACAGCTTTCGGTTTTGCCTTGATGGGCATTTTCGCCACGGTGTTATCTCGCTACCTGTACCAGCGGCCGCGGCTGGTAAATGGGCTAAATGTGGGCGCTGGCCTCACCTTTGTCGCATCTGGTGTTTCGATTGCGGCTTTGAGTCAAAGGTAGTGGGTGAGGAAAAGCGGCGGGGCTTCGGATGAGCCCCGCGTTGTCATCAAGATGCTGAAGGTTCGTTGGCAAGCTTCGCATGGGTGGCCAGTTCTTCAGTGATGAAGGCCGAAATCATTGCCCGGTAGACCTGCTCCACGACCTCAGCCGAGGCACCAGTTTCGTCAGCCATTTCACGAACCTTCCTTATCACTTGCTCAACCCGAGCAGGCGCACGCACATCATCGGTGGTTTTCTTGAAGGCAGCTGCTTGCGTCACAAGCCGGCCCCGTTTGGCGAGAAGCGAAACGAGGTTGCGGTCGATTTCATCGATCCCTTGGCGGACTTCGTCCAGAGAGGTGCAAAGTACATCCATTTGCTTGACTTCCTTTTCATGAGCCTGCGCTTTTTTAGGGCAGGCAGTTGCTGGTGATTTGGTGCTGTATTGTAGCCTCTGGTGAATGTCCGCAATGGGTCGAAAGCGGACAGTCAACGGCGGCTACCAAGTGATACCAATTTTGATACCACTAACGGGGAAATGAGGGGGCAGGAGGGGTGTTTTGCCGAATAAACTCAACCCCTTAGCACCGCCAGACACCCCTAGGAAACTGCATGGTAATGTGGCAATAGAGATCTATTTAGTACCGATCATGGCCGAGCCTATACCGGAGCTAGAGGAATGATCCGTCCGGCCGATACAGGATTTCGAAGTTGGAGCTCGAATAGGGATAGATGATGCTTGACAAGGATAGGTACGATTTAGTGTGCACAAGCGCAGCTGATCTTGGAGAGGCTCAGCGGCCGCGCCTGAACAGCGTGGTGATCGATGCGCTTGGCGCATCCGTTGGCGAAATGTTTCCTGGCTTTGCCGAGGCCTTTCCTCGTACCGGTGCGGCGATCGAGCGTGAGTATGCGGTGCCGATAGTGATGTTCAGGCTGTTTGAAGGTACTTGGATGGCCTCGCTGGCGGCTGAAGGGCGGGAGTTGAACCTGTTCTTCGACATCGTGCCCGTTATACTTGAAACAGAGGGGCCTGCATTCGAACGAGACTGTGCGATGCTGCCGCCCCGCTGGAAGGAACTGTATCGCTATTTCTGGTCTTTTATGCTGACCGAGGATTCCTATCTGTCCATCGATTGGACCAACACCCCGTTTTCCTACAGCGGACGTCTGTCAATCGAACGCTATCGAGTGCTACGTGGGGTTAAGAAGGCCGTTATCAGGGATTTCGTCAAAGGCATCCAGGCGAGTTCCGAGCACTACCTGCGTTGCTGGCTGCTGACTGATGCGGGCGATGCCCTGTTTCTTGACGAAGGCAAATGCGATGGGAAGGTCTATCACGTTAAGAACGATGACTTTGCCGATTACCGTTTGCTCGAAGATCCGGAGACGGTACTGGACAACTACCTGGCGCACTACGTGACGACGCATTCACCAGAAGGGTTTGACTTCAGGACGTAAAGGGGTTGGGAGTAGGTCGGCAGAGCGCCGGAGGAGAGCGAAAATCAGTTGCAAAACTGAAACGCCGGCCCTTGTAGAATGCGGGTTGCAGACTGGCAAATACTGATTCGTTTTGGAACTGGTTTTAGCGCCAAAGGCCCATGAGACGGCGAGTCTTCTATCGGATTGCAAATCCGTCTACGCCGGTTCGATTCCGACCTCGGCCTTCACCATTCAAAACCCCGCAGACTAACGTCTGCGGTTTTTTTGTTATGGGTGTTGCTCGAAGGTAAAAACACCTGGCGTGTGAGCGGTGGCGATCACTCGGCGCCTTTCAACACTGAAGCGGGTGAATCAGCTCGGCGCCCTGGTTGCGCACATTCCCCACGGCTGTGCTCACCCGATACCACTCGAAGGCTTCGACCGGCTCTCCCAGGCTGAGCACCAGTTGCTCTGCGTGCTCGCTCGGCATTTCCGCCGCGATCCATTCATATGCCAGCTCAGGTGACAGCACCACAGGCCGGCGGTCGTGAACATCGACCATCCCGCCTTGGGCATCGGCGGTAATGATGACGAACCCGTCGTGCTCGCTTCCAGTGAACTGGCCGATCGAGGCGCACAGGGCAGGGCGCCCATCCTGGCGGCGGATGTAGTACGGTTGCTTCTTCGGCCTGCCTTCATCAACCCATTCGTACCAGCCGTCGATGGGCGTGATGGCCCGGTGCGGCCAGATCGCCCGGAAGAACGGGCCGTGCGCAACTTTTTCGACTCGGGCATTGATCGGCGCAGCGCGATCGGTTGCCCAATGCGGCCGCCAGCCCCACCGCACCAGGTCCGCCCTCGGGCCTGCATCATCCACACGCAGCACTGCTACCGGCGTGGTCGGCGCGACATTGTACCGGCCAAGCGGCTGGTCACCGACGTTGTTCCTCCAGGCCTCTGGCAGGCTCAGGGTTTCAACGAAGTCATGTATGCCACGGTATTGGCTCAACCTTCCACACATACGCCCTCCAACCTGAAGGATAGCCGCTGCCTCGTCGTGGTGACGCGCACTTGTGTTCTGCCTGCCGTAACCACTGCCGGAGGCTGCGCTGGGCATCGAATGCGCCGAGATGTCTGGCTTCCTGGCTTGCTGAAACGTTTCTTCGCGTTTATAAAAAGGCACAACTCCAAGAAAGGCTACTGCCATGTCCCTCCTCAAGCTGTTCATTGCTCTCGGCGCCCTGTCCGCAACCTCTCATGCCCTGGCCTGGGATTACGTTCTACTCGATACCGACAAAGCCGCCCAGAACTGGCAGATCACCAGCCAGCAACTTGGCGTAAAAACCGACAAGCCCTTCAGCGTTACCCTGCGCACCTTGCACGGAGGTCGGCAGGAGGGGGTCAGCATTGTCGACATCGATAACGGAACGATGAAACTCTCCGTAGTGCCGACCCGCGGTATGAACATCTTGCAGGCGTCGGTCGGTAATGTGCGCATGGGCTGGGATTCGCCAGTCAAGGAAGTGGTCAACCCGTCCTTCATCGAGCTCAATGGGCGTAATGGTCTGGGCTGGCTGGAGGGTTTCAACGAACTGGTCACCCGCTGCGGTTACGAATGGGTCGGGCACCCCGGCATCGACAACGGCGAACTGCTGACCCTGCACGGTCGGGCCGCCAATATTCCTGCGAGCAAAGTCACCCTGCACATTGATGAGAAACCACCGTACGCCATCACCTTGCGCGGCGAACTGAAAGAGCAGGCGTTCAAGAAAGTCGACTTCTCCGTTATGACCGAAGTGGTCACCGAACCCGGCAGCGCGGTGTTCGTCCTCAATGACACCCTGACCAACAACGGCGACTATCCGAAGGAATACCAGGCGCTGTATCACAGTAACTTCAGCACCCCGTTCCTGGAGCAGGGCGCTCGTTTCGTCGCGCCGGTGAAACAGGTCTCTCCGTTCAACGACAAGGCCAGGGGCGATCTGCCCGATTGGCAAACCTACCGTGCGCCCACCAAGGACTATGACGAAACGGTTTACAACGTGGTGCCGTATGCTGATGGCCAAGGCAATACGTTGGCTGTGTTGCACAACAAGGCTGGCAGTCTGGGCGTTTCGGTCGGCTTCAATATTCGGACGCTGCCTGTATTCTCCCTGTGGAAAAATACCGATACCCAAGGCCAGGGCTATGTCACGGGGCTGGAGCCAGGGACGAGTTTTTCCTACAACCGCCGTTACCAGCGGCCACTGAACCTGGTGCCGACAATCGGACCGAAGGAGCACAGGCAGTTCCACATCAGCTACAGCTTCTTGCCGGACAAGGTGGCGGTGGACAAGGCCCTGAAGCAGGTGAGCGAGATTCAGGGTGAGCGCGAAACCGAAGTGCGGCAGATGCCATTGGTTGATCTGACCAAAGGGTAGTGCTGGCCAGAGCATGTCGGCCGATGTTGCAAAGCATCGGCCAGATGTTCACGTGTGATCCCGTCGACTTATTCAAGGTTTATCAAGTTGCTGGCTTCTGGCCGTTGCCTTCTTAGGGGCGTCTTACCGTTCGACAGACGACCGAACCGCATCTAAGCTGTCCTTCCTCGGAAAGAGGCGTATTCCTGTCGGCAGCCGAGCTGCCTGATTGGAGAGGTTGTGATCGCGTACGGTTCGTTTCGTTAAAATTGATTGGCGCAAGAAAAAATGAAAAACAGAAAATTGTTCATCGCCTTGCTTGGATTCTGCGCAGCAACCCACGCGCAGCATTCATTGGCGGAAAATATCAATGGAAAGAAACTCTACATGCAGAGATGCTCGGTTTGTCATGGCGCGGATATCAAAGGAACAGGGCCGCTGGCAAGGAAAAGCAATCCTCCAACGCCAGACCTTACGACGTTGAGTTTCAGGAAGCGATTAGCCGATTATCCCGGAGTAATTGTATCTTCGATAGTGCTTCGCCCAAATGGAAGTTTGATTCCAGATACATTAAAAGAAAACAATGTCAAGATTCCGCCTCACTCTTGGAGTGTTCAGGATCTGCGAGATGTTAACCAATACATGAGCAGCTTGATTTCAAAAGCTCAGTGAGCAAGTGTTAATGAAGGATCGGGGTCAATTAAGAGACTCCGCTAAGATCTCTCAACGACTTCAGGAGTAGAGCTTCACAAAAATAATCCGGGATTGCCTCATCCAGATTCTCGACATAACTGCTCTCAATGAAACCGAACTTTCCGAGTGGTTTTTGCAACGGATCATTTAAGGCATTTGTCTATGTGAATAACTTTACGGCTCCGCACTGAGATTCCAGTGTACGGAGGATCGCGGAGCCGACGCCGTGACGGCGCTGTGAGTTTCTCACCATGATGAGCCGGATGAATGCGTGTCCAAAGAGCGAAAAGTTAAGTACATTATACCCCAGCAACATCGACGCATTGCGAGCTTCCACTGCGATCCAGGATCGCTTGTGCAATTCCCAGGCAATTCCCAGGCAGCCCCCTGGAATGTTGCCCCGGTCGGCCGGATCAGTCGACTGTCTCTTCATCCGCGAACAAGGAGGTGCCCCATGACCCAGTTTCCAATGATGTGTCCGTCAATGAACCGTCAACGAAATTCTGGAGGGGCCCTTGCTGCCCCGCGGAGAATCCAACATGTCCACTCTTTGCCCACCGGTGCTTCTTGTTGCCCTCAGCTCGCCTGAGGAGGAAGCCCACTGCCGCACTCTGCGTGTACGCGACGACCAATCTGACTTTATCGCCAGTAACGCCGAATCACTGGAACAGGCTGCCGATAGCCCCTGGTGTGAACCCTTGGCCGTGCGTGCCATGCAGACCGGTGAAATGGTCGGTTTCCTGATGCATGCCCTCGATCCGGATGAGAACAGCCGCTGGATCTATCGCCTGATGATCGACCACCGCCACCAGGGCCGCGGTTATGGGCGCGCCGCCCTGCGCGCGCTGCTGGCATACCTGCAACCGTTGCCAGGTGGTCCCGGTGTTGCCCTTGGCGTCGCCCCGGAGAACATCGGGGCAAAACATCTCTATGCCTCCGAAGGCTTTGTCGAGACCGGCGAAGTCATCGATGGCGAGCTGATCATGCGACGGATGTCGGCATGATCGAAGGCGGGGGCGCCCAGGCGTCCCCGTCGCTCCGCCCATTCAGGCTAGCCTTCCGGCGGGCATATCCCGCAAACGAATTCATCCGATCCAAGGCGATGCGAGCCGAACTCCACAACGTAGCCAGCACCGCGGCGCTGCGCCTCGGCCCTGGCAGTCTTCTGGTCGGCATAGACATCGACGAAATGCCAGGGATGCCGGTCTCTCAGCACGCCCCATCCGAGCACCCAGCCGTCCCTGGCCGGGTCGGGTGGCAGGTTTTTCGCCAAGCTGCGGATGCTCATACATTCACCTCGATGTGCTAGCCAGCCTTCTACTCTGAAGCGAACTGAATCACCATCCGCCCTTTGATCTTGCCCTCCAGCATCTCCTCGAAGATCTGGTTGATATCCTCGATCGGCCGCAGGGCCACCTTCGGCACCACTTTCCCTTCCGCCGCAAACTGGAAAGCTTCCTGCAGATCCTGGCGGGTGCCGACCAGCGAGCCGATCACTTCGATACCGTCCAGTACCAGGCGAGGGATATTCAGGTTCATGGCTTCCGATGGTAGCCCGACAGCAACCAGCCGCCCCCCGGCGCGCAGGGCGTCGACCGCCGAGTTGAACGCAGCCTTGGCAACGGCGGTAACCACGGCGGCATGGGCGCCACCAGTCTTGGCCTGGATAACCTTGGCGGCATCCTCGGTGCGTGAATTGATGACAAGGTCGGCGCCCATCTCGCTGGCGAAGCGCAGTTGCTCTTCGTTGACATCGATGGCGATCACTTTGGCGTTGAAGACGTTCCTGGCATATTGCAGAGCCAGGTTGCCCAGGCCGCCAAGGCCGTAGATGGCGATCCACTGGCCGGGGCGGATGTTGGAGATCTTCACCGCCTTGTAGGTGGTCACGCCGGCGCAGGTAATGCTGCTGGCAGCAGCGGAGTCGAGCCCGTCGGGCACTTTGACCGAGTAATCGGCCTTGACGATGCAGGCTTCGGCCATGCCGCCGTCCACGGTGTAGCCGGAGTTCTTCACTTCGCGGCACAGGGTTTCGTTGCCGCTGGTGCAATACTCGCAATGCCCGCAGCCCTGGTAGAACCAGGCCACGCTGGCGCGATCACCCGGCTTGAGCGAGGTGACGCCTGGCCCTACTTCCTGGACCACGCCGATGCCTTCGTGGCCTAGCACTACGCCGGTCTTGTCACCGAAGTCGCCATTTTTCACATGCAGGTCGGTGTGGCACACACCGCAGCACTGCATCTTCAGCAGCGCTTCACCGTGCTCGAGGGGGCGCAGGGTTTTCTCCACCACAGCCACGCGACGGCCTGGTGCAACAACAGCAGCTTTCATAGGAGCCTCCGTGTCTATCCGAGTGAGCTTGGGTTATCGCCGGGTTAGCATAGCCCTTGCCTGGAGGGGCAAAACTGCTTCAGGTCATGGTCTGGGGGGGTAACCGCCTTGTACTCACTTACCGGCCTTGCGCTCCCACAAGTGCCCTGCGTATGACGGCTGCCAGAGACTAGGCACAAAAAGAAAAGCCCGCGGCAATAATGCGGCGGGCTGCAAGAACATACGGAGCAGGGTCAGTGTGCCCACACGGACGTCAGTATTTCGTGAAGGTCAGGTCATGAGCGTGTCATGGTCCGGTAATTGCGGTGCCAGGCGCTGCTGTTCAGGGCCTGGTACAGGGGGTTCTTCCACTCGCAGCGGGCAATATGCACGCAGTTCAATATGATTTGCCAAGGCTGGAGAAAGGAAATACCAAGGGACAAAAAAAGCCCGCCATGGAAGGCGGGCAAGCAACGTTTGAAGGGAGAGCCTGCATGCTGGACCCGGCCGGTTAACCGAGCATTAAGCGGTAGCGCATTGACCTGCACGGCCGATCGGCCTATACAGGCCTGCCTTTAGCCCAGGAGCCAACATGCACGACGAAGACGACCTGCACGAACCCGAGCACGATCACCTGCTTGACCACGAATTCCTCTACGACGATGTGGAGCCGGAAGCGGATGCCCAAGGCGCCGAGGACGAGGTGGAGGAAGACGAGGAAACGCTGGATGACCTCGATGACGAGGAACGCGATCACCCAGCCTGGTTCGACGATTGCGAAGACGACTGACTCAGCGCCCGTCTACCGAAAAACGCCCAGGGCCGCTCACTGCCAGCAACAGCAGGCCACCCATGATGCTGAGGTTTTTCAGGAACTGGGTCATGTTGGCGCTGCGCTCAGGGTCGACCATGCTCCAGAACGGGTGGCCCAGCAGCGCCGTGCCCAGCACGAACAGCGCAAACAGGAAGGCCAGCGGCCGGGTGTAGAAACCGAGGATCAGCAGGATGCCGACGACGAACTCCATGAGCACGGCAACTGCCGCTGCCAGCATCGGGGCAGGGGCGCCCAGTGAGGTCATGTAGCCGACCGTGCCTTCGAACCCGGTCAGCTTGCCCCAGCCAGACAAGACGAACAGGATCATCAGCAGCAGGCGGGCAATCAGGATAATGATGTCGCGTTGACCATCGAACAGGGAGTAGCGCATGGCGGCGTTCCAGTGGACGGGTACAAGGTCCACTCTAGCAGCTGCGCCCAGGATTGCTGGCAGACAGCAAAAAGGCGCCGCGAGGGCGCCTTTTCAAGGAAGTTTGGTGCGAGTGGCGGGACTCGAACCCGCAAGGCTCACGCCGACAGATTTTAAGTCTGCTGTGTATACCAATTCCACCACACTCGCACGCTTGAAGGGGTCGCAACGACCAGCTCGCTTCTAAGCAGAAGGGCTTTGCAATCAAGCGCGCTTTATAACCCATTGTTATAGTTGAGTCAACCGCAGCACCTATGATCAACAGAGTGAAGGGTCGATCGTATGGGCAATTGACACCTTGCTGTCATTACGCCACTGTTGCCCTCATTATTGGATCCAGGAGTGTGCGGTAATGACCCAATCCGCTACTTCCGGGCGCATCGTGCGCCCACGGCTGTTCTGGCGACTACTGTTCGTGCAGGTGGTCGTGTTGGGGGCATTTCTCTACCTCAGCCTGATCAGCCTGGGCGGTTACCTGCTGATGCTGGGGTTCGATGCCGAACACCCTCAACCGCAGCGGTTGATGGCCCTGGCTGGTGGCGGGCTTATCCTGCTGGTCGGCTTGTGGCTGCTGAAAGTGGCGATGCCGCGACACATAAGCCCGGTGCTGGTTGAAACTGAGCGTTGAACCTGGCCAGCCACACGGGGTCCATCACGCAGGGCTAACCACGCGAGCGCTCACAGGCGAGCGCGTTCGGCCAGGCCTATTTTCCCTCCTGCTGTTGTGCCGGTGGAGCTCGCATGGTTTCAGCTGACTGCCTCGACCACCCCGTCATGCCTGCCCACCGCTATGAGCAGTTGGTGCAGTCGGTGGTGGATTACGCAATCTACATGCTCGACCCGTCCGGCCATGTGGTGTCGTGGAATGCGGGCGCGCAACGCATCAAGGGTTACCGTGCCGATGAAGTGATCGGCCAGCATTTCTCATTGTTCTTCACCCCGCAGGATTGCACTGAGGGCCGCCCGGAGCGCTTGCTGCGTCAGGCGCTGGAGCAGGGCGTGGCGCAGGACGAAGGCTGGCGCGTTCGCAAGGATGGCACGCAGTTCTGGGCCTTGGCCGCGCTGGATGTGATTCGCGATGACCATGGCCAGGTCGTCGGCCTGGCCAAGGTGACCCGGGACATCACCGACCGTCGCGAATCGGCGCTGCAGCTGGACGCGGTGCGCGCCCAGCTGTTCCAGGCACAGAAGCTGGAGGCCCTCGGCCAGTTGACCGGTGGCCTGGCGCATGACTTCAACAACATGCTGACCATCATCATCAGTTCGGCGCGCCTGGCGCTGGCCACCCAGGACCCGGCACGCGCCCAGCGCATGCTGCAGCACATTCTCGATGCCGGGCAGCGGGGCACCGAACTGACCAAGCAGTTGCTCAGCTTTGCTCGCCACCGCAAGCTTGATGTGGCCTGCGTCGCCCCGGCGAACCTTGTTGCCGCCACCCGTGGTCTACTGGAGCATGCGCTGCCTGGTTCGATTGACCTGAAGGTACTGTTGCAACCGGACCTGCCCCTGATCCAGGTGGATGCCGGGCAATTGCAGATGGTGCTGCTCAATCTGTTGTTCAATGCCCGCGATGCCATCACAGGGCAGGGCCGGATCGTCCTGACGGTCGACGTGGTCGAACTGGCCGGCGAAGTGGAAGGGCTGCACGGCGGGTTTGTGCGTTTCGAGGTGGAAGACAGCGGCGAAGGTATCGCGCCAGCGGTACTGCCGCGGATCTTCGAGCCGTTTTTCACCACCAAGCCCTTCGGCAAGGGGACTGGCCTGGGCCTTAGCCAGGTGTATGGTTTTGCCAGGCAGAGCGGTGGCGCCATTTGCGTCGACAGTGAGCCCGGCCGGGGAACTTGCATGCAGCTTTACTTGCCAATCTATCAGGACCAGACGGACAGCCAACTCGACAGGTAGACACCATGGCACAGGCACTCAGGCGGCTGGTGACGGGGATCGAAGGGCTCGATGCGTTGCTCCAGGGTGGCCTGGTGGCTGGCGCGTCCTACATCATCCAGGGCCCGCCGGGGGCCGGCAAGACCATACTTGCCAACCAGCTGGCCTGCGGGCATGTGCGCAACGGTGGCCGGGTGCTGGTGGCTACCTTGCTGAGCGAGTCGCACGAGCGGCTGTTCCAGTACCTGGCGACCTTGGAGTTCTTCGACCCGGCGCTGGTCGGCGACCCGATCCAGTTCGTCAGTGCCTTTGACACCCTGGAGCAGGAAGGCCTGGACGCGGTGGTACGGTTGCTGCGCCAGGAAATCGCCCGGCAGCAGGCCAGCCTGCTGATCGTCGATGGCGTGCTCAATGCCCGGGTGCGTGCGGAAACCGCGCTGGACACCAAGAAATTCGTCTCCGAACTGCAGGGCCATGCGGCCTTTGCCGGTTGCACCGTGCTGCTGTTGACCAGCGCCAGGCTGGAAGAGGGCAGCCCGGAGCACACCATGGTCGACGGCGTGATCGAGCTGGGCGAGCAATTGTTCGGCAGCCGCGCCGTGCGCCATATCCAGCTGCGCAAGACGCGGGGCAGTGCGGCGTTGTCGGGGCGCCATGAGTGCCTCATCGATGAAGCCGGCATGCACGTCTACCCACGCCTGGAGTCGCTGTTCAGCCACCCCAGCCAGGCGGGCAGTGCCACCCTGGAGCGTATCGGCAGCGGGGTGGAAAGCCTGGATGAAATGCTCGGTGGCGGCCTGGCTACGGGTTCGGTCAGCTTGCTGATCGGGCCCTCGGGTATTGGCAAGACGTCCTTGGGCCTGGCCTTTCTCGGTGCCAGCAGCCCGCAGGCGCCGGGGCTGCATTTCGGCTTTTACGAAACACCGGAACGCTTGCGTATCAAGGCCGTGTCGCTGGGTTACGACTTTGCCGCCATGGAGCAGGGCGGCAGCCTGCAGCTGTGCTGGCAACCGACCACCGAGGGCCTGTTGGACCAGGTCGGTGCGCGCCTGCTCGAACGGGTAGCGGCGCAAGGCAGCAAGCGCGTACTGATCGACAGCCTGGGGGCGTTCAGCCGCCTGGCCACCGACCCGGCGCGGCTCAATGCGTTTTTCCGCGCGCTGGTCGGCGAGCTGCGCGCGCGTGATGTCAGCGTGATGCTCACCTGGGAAATGCGCGACATCTTCGGTGCGGAAATCAGCGCCCCGGCCCCGGACCTGTCGAGTATCGTCGACAACCTGATGCTGATGCGCTTCGTCGAACTGGATTCGCAGCTACGGCGCATGCTGTCGATCCTCAAGGTGCGTGACAGCCACCATGACCCTGCCTTGCACGAGCTGCTGATCGGGCCGCAGGGCATTACCCTGCGCAAGGCGTTCGAAGGCGCCTGCGGTGTGCTTTCGGGAACGCCGGTGCCGCAGGGGAGCGGGTGACGGGGCGGGCCGATGAACACCATCCTGATCGTCGATGACGAGTACCTGATTGCCGACATCCTCGGTTTTGCCCTGGAGGACGAAGGTTTCCTGGTGGAAAAGGCGAGTAACGGCTTCAAGGCGCTGGAGGCGTTGAAGGAAAAGCGCGTTCAGCTGGTCATCACCGACTACATGATGCCGCTGCTCAACGGTGAGGAGCTGGTGCGCTCGATGCGTCAAGACTCGGCCTTGAGCGAGTTGCCGGTCATCCTCATGAGCGGCGCGCAGGCCAACCAGGGATGCCCGGAACTGTTCGCCGCGGTGTTCGACAAACCGTTCGACATGGACTGTATGATCGCCAAGGTGCGCGAACTGCTGGGCACCTGAGGCGCGGGGCGATCAAGCGCGTCCGTGCGGCTTGAGGCAGGTCGCTCAGTGCGAGTCGTCTTGCTTTTCCGGTGCCGGGCTGCCGGCCTGGATACGCTTGAAGATCTCTTCGCGATGGACCTGGACGTCTTTCGGTGCATCGATACCGATCCTCACTTGCATCCCTTTGACGCCCAGAATGGTGACTTTGATGTCATCGTTGATGACGATGCTTTCGCCAACCTTGCGGGTGAGTATCAGCATGTATTTCTCCTTGGTGATGTAAAAGTCCGTCGGGCTAGTTGCCACGGCGGCGGGAGCTTGTCCCTCTTCCTTCTCATTAAAGACGCTTTCGGCAGATAGTAATTCCCCGACAGACAAATTCTGTTGCGTGTCTTCAGTTGCAGGTGCCGAAGCAAACCGCCAGCGGTTTGTCGGCCAAGGTGCTCGATGGCAAGAATAGGGGGCTTGGCGCCCAATGGGAAATTTCTTCGCATCATCGGCTGAATAGACCGAGTTAATGGTCATCCTGTTCCTCAAGTGCCTGAAGAAATAACAGCAAGGCCACTTCCTCTTGGTCCAGGCCTTTGCGTACACGTCTTTTCGGCAAGTTGGCCAGGCGCCCCAAGGCAAAGTGTTCAAGCACAGCCGGGTGGATGTAGCAGCGCCTGCACACCGCTGGCGTATTACCCAGGCGTGTGGCCACCTGGCGAACGATGGCGGTGACCTGGCGTTTGGCTTCGCTCTCGGGCTCCCAGGCCAAGGGCCTGAGCAGCTCCAGCGCCAGCCTGCTACCGGCCCAGGTGCGGTAGTCCTTGGCGGTGAAGTCGGCGCCGGTCAGCTGCCGCAGAAACTGGTTGACCTCGCTGGAGCCGACGCTGTGGCGCTGGCCGTCTTCGTCCAGGTACTGGAACAGCGCCTGCCCGGGCAGTTCCATGCAGCGCTTGAGCAGGTTGGCCAGGCGCCGATCGTTGAGGCTGACGTTGTGCTCGACGCCGCGCTTGCCGCGGAACTGGAAGTGGATGCTGCTTCCCTTCACTTCGACGTGGCGGTTGCGCAGGGTGGTCAGGCCATAGGACTGGTTGTCACGCAGATAGCGCTGGTTGCCGATGCGGATCAAGGTATGGTCCAGCAGGCTGACCACCAGCGCCATCACCTTTTCCCGGTCCAGGCCTGGCCGGGCAAGGTGCGCTTGCAACTGTGCGCGCAGCTTTGGCAGGGCTTGGGCAAACGCCAGCATGCGCCCGTACTTGTGCTGGTCGCGGACTTCGCGCCACTGCGCATGGTAGCGGTATTGCTTGCGGCCACGGGCATCGCGACCCGTCGCTTGCAGGTGGCCCTGCGGGTCAGCGCAGATCCACACATCGGTATAGGCCGGGGGGATCACCAGTGCAGCGATCCGGGCGAGGGTATCGCTGTCGCGCACCCGCTGGCCGTTTGCATCCAGGTAGATGAAACGGCCACGCCAGCGCCGCCGGGTCAGGCCCGGCTGGTTGTCATCCACGTAGTGCAGGGTGCGCGGCAGGGGACAGTCGAGCATGGCTGGCAGACCTCGATCAGGTTACTGATCAATGGACACCAGCCACGCGGCCGATGCTCAGCCCAGCAAGGCCACCGACTTGATCTGGGCAAACAGTATCTGGCCCGGGTGCAGGCCGAGCTGGTCTGCCGAGAAGCGGGTAATGCGCGCGAGCAAGGCATTGCCCCCGGCATCCAGGCTGACCAGCACATGGGCCGGGTTGCCGGCCGGGCGGCTTTCGCGCACGCGCACCGGCAAACGGTTGAGGATGCTCGAAGTGCTGTCGGCTGCCAGGGCCAGGCTGACGTCACGGGCCTGCACCTTGACCCGCAGGGAGCTGCCCACCACCTGGGCCGGGTGAGCGATGCGCAGCAGCGGCCCATCCTTGCCCGGCAGGCGCAGGTCGAGCAGGTCGTAGTGCGGGTCGTGACCCACCACCAGGCCCTCGAACACCACACCGGCATCCTCGCCTTGGGCCAGTGGCAGGTCGAGGCGGGCCAGGGTTTCGCCGATCGGGCCGCTGGCCACCGCCTGGCCCTGTTCCAGCAACACCAGGTGGTCGGCCAGCCGCGCCACTTCGTCCTGGGCATGGCTGACATACACCAGCGGGATTTCCAGTTCGTTGTGCAGGCGTTCCAGGTAGGGCAGGATCTCGCGCTTGCGCGGCCCGTCGAGGGCCGCCAGCGGCTCGTCCATCAGCAACAGTCGCGGGCTGCTGAGCAGGGCGCGGGCAATGCCTACCCGCTGCGCCTCGCCACCGGACAAGGTTGCCGGCCGGCGTGCCAGCAAGTGGCCGATACCCAGCAGCTGGCAGGCCTGGTCGAGGCTGACCTTGCGCTCGGCAGCGGCCACCCGGCGCCAGCCGAATTCCAGGTTGCCACGTACCGACAGGTGCGGGAACAGGCTGGCCTCCTGGAACACGTAGCCCACCGGGCGCAGGTGCGGTGCCTGGAAGTAGCCGCGGGCGCTGTCCTCCCAGATTTCGCCGTTGACTTCGATGTAGGCGCTGGTGGCCCGTTCCAGCCCGGCCAGGCACCGCAGGCAGCTGGTCTTGCCAGAGCCCGAGTGGCCGAACAGCGCGCTGATGCCGCGCCCGGGCAGGTGCAGGTCGACGTCCAGGGTGAATTCGTCGCGCGCCAGTTTCAGGCGCGCCACAATCGATGCGCTCATTTCAGCTCCAGCCAGCTTTGCTGCGGCGTCCAGCGTACAGCAGGAGCAGCACCAGGAACGAGAACAGCAGCATGGCGCCGGCCAGCCAGTGTGCTTGCGAATAGGCCATGGCCTCGACATGGTCGAAGATCTGCACCGAGACCACGCGTGTCTTGTCGGGGATGTTGCCGCCAATCATCAACACCACGCCGAACTCGCCCACGGTATGGGCGAAGCCGAGGATGCTGGCGGTAATGAAGCCTGGGCGGGCCAGCGGCAGCACTACATGGAAGAAGGTGTCCCAGGGGCTGGCGCGCAGCGTGGCGGCCACTTCCAGCGGGCGCTGGCCAATGGCGCCGAAGGCATTCTGCAGCGGCTGGACCACGAACGGCATGGAGTAGATCACCGAGCCGATCACCAGGCCGGTGAAGCTGAACACCGCGCTGCCCAGGCCCAGCGCCTGGGTCGCCTGGCCCAGCCAGCCATGCGGGCCGAGGGCGATCAGCAGGTAGAAACCGATCACCGTGGGTGGCAGCACCAGCGGCAACGCCACCACCGCGCCCACCGGCCCGCGCAGCCACGAGCGCGTGCGCGCCAGCCACCAGGCGATGGGCGTGCCGACGATCAGCAGGATCAGGGTGGTCAGGCTGGCCAGTTTCACGGTCAGCCAGATGGCACCCAGGTCACTCGCGTCCAGTGGCATCAGATTTCATAACCGTAGGATTTGATCACTGCCGCGGCTTTCGGGCCTTTCAGGTAGTCGACCAAGGCCTTGGCAGCAGGGTTGTCCTTGCCCTTTTCGAGGATTACCGCGTCCTGGCGGATGGGCGCGTGCAGGGACGAGGGAACGATCCAGGCCGAACCGCTTTCGACCTTGCCGTCCTTGTAGATTTGCGACAGGGCGACAAAGCCCAGTTCGGCGTTGCCGGTGGAGACGAACTGGAATGCCTGGCTGATGTTCTGCCCTTCGACCAGCTTGGGCCTTGTGGCTTCGGTCAGCTTCAGCTTGTCCAGCACCTGGGTGGCGGCCAGGCCGTAAGGTGCGGTTTTCGGGTTGGCGATGGACAGGTGCTTGAATGCGTTCTTCTTCAGCACTTCGCCGTTGGCGTCGACATAGCCAGGCTTGGCCGACCACAGGGCCAGCGTGCCGATGGCATAGGTGAAGCGCGAGCCCGGGACAATGGCCTTTTCCTGCTCGAGCCTGGCCGGGGTGCTGTCGTCGGCAGCGAGGAATACCTCGAACGGCGCGCCGTTCTTGATCTGTGCGTAGAACTGGCCGGTGGCGCCGTAGGCGGCGACCAGCTTGTGGCCGGTGTCTTTTTCGAAGTCCTTGGCAATGGCCTGGATGGGGGCTGTGAAGTTGGCTGCGACCGCGACCTGGACCTCATCGGCCCAGGCAGTGCTGAAGGCGAGCAGGCCGGCCAGGGCGGTGGCAGCCAGGTGGGGCGGGCGGATACGCATGAACACAGCTCCTTGGGGTTATCGTTATATCCTTAACTATATAGCGATAGGTCATGGACCGTGAAGGGGCCCAGTAATGCTTAAGCAGGCTGGGCCCTTTCGCGGGTAAACCCGCTCCCACAGGGTCGGCACAAAAGGTGAATGTTGCGCAGTACCTGTGGGAGCGGGTTTACCCGCGAAGAGGCCAGGCCTGCTTACGCAGACGGTTGGGGGCCGAGCACGGCCAGCGCCTTTTCGGCAATCTCCCGGGTCAACGCACCCGCCGGCATATGCTTGCCCAGCCGCAATGCCTGCCCCGACCACAGGTTGCTGAAGTCGCTATTGCCCTGCGGATCCGTAATCGCCCGTAAAGGCATCAACGCCCCACCGGCCAGCGGGAAGCGCGGCGCCAGGTCGCTCATCGGCCCCAGCTCGCGCATGATGCGGTTGTTGATGCCACGCGCCGGTCGGCCGGTGAACAGGTTGGTCAGCGCCGTGTCACTGGCAGGCGCGCTGTCCAGGGCCTGGCGATGCGCCGGCGAGACCTTGGCCTCGGGGCAGAACAGGTAAGCCGTGCCGATCTGCACGGCCGAAGCCCCCAAGGCTAGTGCCGCCAACAGGCCGCGGTGGTCAGCAATGCCGCCAGCGGCAATCACAGGGATGCTGACCGCATCGGCCACCTGCGGCACCAGGGCGAAGGTGCCGATCTGGCTGGTGATGTCGTCGCTGAGGAACATGCCGCGATGGCCACCCGCTTCATAGCCCATGGCAATGATCGCATCACAACCGTGGCGCTCCAGCCACACGGCTTCCTCGACGGTGGTGGCGCTGGACAGCACCTTGGCGCCGCTGGCCTTTACCCGCTGCAGCAGGTCAGCCTGCGGCAGGCCGAAGTGGAAGCTCACCACCTCCGGGCGCAGTTGCTCGACCAGCTGGCAGCTCTGCTCGTCGAAAGGCGCGCGGTTGGATACCGGCGTGGGGGCCGCGAAGTCGGCACCCACTTCGCGGTAATAGGGCTCGAGCGCCTGCTTCCAGCGTGCATCGCGCTCGGCATCGGGCGCTGGCGGCTGGTGGCAGAAGAAGTTCAGGTTCAACGGGCGGCCCGGGCAGCCGGTACGGAAGGCGGCGATCTCGGCGCGCACCTGGTCGCCCGTGAGCATGGCGCAGGGCAGGGCGCCCAAACCGCCCGCCAGGCCCACGGCGATGGCCATGCCCGAGCCCGTCGCACCGGCCATGGGGGCCTGCAGAATGGGCAGCTCGATGCCCAGCAGGTCGAGGATGCGGCGGTCGGGCCAGTGGCTCATGCGGTTCTCCTTGCGCGGGCGAGCGGTGCGGCGGGGGCGGGTGTTTACAAGGCTTTGCTGACCTGGATGTCGCTGATCTTCTCGGCATCTTCGCCGTGGATCTTGCGCAGGGCTTCCAGGGCTTGTTCGAGGGAGGCGTCGGGCATCAGCGCAAAATCCCAGCGGCGCTGGCCGTCGAGCTTGTACTTGATGACGTATTTGGTGGTCTGGGTCATGGTGGCCTTATCTGAGTTTCGACGACGAACGACGGACGATCTTGATCTTGTGGGTCAAGGTTGGCTTGCGGGTGACCGAGATCGGGCGGGTGGTCACGGTATCGATGGTGATGTTCCAGAACCCGGTGCTGGGCACGGTGATCTTTGCCGGGAACTTGTCGAAATGGCCGCCGTGGTAGGTGTGACGACCGCCGTTCTTGAAGCTGCGGAAGTTGGCGTCGTTCATCAGGCGGATATTGCAGCGCTGGGAGCACTCGATGACGACGATGTCGTCCTCGTTCAGGTGCTCGCGCTGGTGTACGAATTTCATGTGATGCTCCGCAAGGATTGGTTCTGCAAAGCCAAACGATACCACGATGTCGGGTTACACTGCCGCGCTGTTGCGCCAGGCGCAGATAAATCTGCCAAAGCAGGGAGCAAAACGGCCTGGCCGTGGTCGAATCGGATTCTTGAAGGCAGAGGTGCTGCAAATGAAGTGGATGGTGGCGGCGTTGGCAGTGACGCTGGGTGGCTGTGTGAGTGTTTCGGAACTGGAACAATCGCGTGAAACGCTGGATGTAATCTCTGGCAAGTCTCCGCGCGCGTATGCCGATTGCGTCAAGCAGAATCTGGCCGATACCCGCGACCCGCTGGTGGAAGAGCAGCGCGGCGATGGCCTGCGGCTGATCGTGCCGCAAAAGATCAGCTCGGGCGTGGGCCCGGCGGCGCTGGTGGACATCGACAAGCGTGGCAGCGGCAGCAGCATCAAGCTGCACGAGCGGCTGAACAACTTCCCGCTGCGCCTGGGCGATGTGCGCACCGCAGCCACCAAATGCATCTCCGGTAGTTGATCCAGGGCAAGTGATTACGCTCCTTTTGCTTATATGTTTTAAGCCTAAGCTTATAACAATAGAAAAGGAGATTCGTGATGACACCGTTGAGTCGCGCCGTGATCGGCAGCCTGCTGATCCTGGCCTGGCCCACGGCGCATGCCGCCGATGGCCAGAAAGTCTTCACCCAGGGCGGGGCCAACCCCGCCGCCATGGCTTGCCTGGGTTGCCATGGCCCGGACGGCAAGGGCATTGCCGCTGCCGGCTTCCCGCGCCTGGCCGGGCTACCGGCGGCTTACCTCAGCAAGCAATTGCATGACTGGCGCAGCGGCAGCCGCAAGCAGCCGGTGATGGAGCCGCTTGCCAAGGCCCTGAGCGAGGATGAGATCAAGGCGGTCAGCACCTACCTGGCCAGCCTGCCGGCAGACCCCGCAGGCGACCTGCGTCGCCAGCAGATTGCCGATGACCCCACCACCCGCATGGCCCTGTACGGCGACTGGAGCCGGCAGATTCCTGGCTGCGTGCAGTGCCATGGCCCGGGTGGTGGCGGGGTTGGCGAACACTTCCCGCCTTTGGCCGGCCAGCCCGCCAGTTACCTGGTGGCGCAGCTCAATGCCTGGCGTGACGGCACCCGCAGCAATGACCCCAACCAGCTGATGGTCGGCGTGGCCAAGGCCATGACCGATGACGAGATCAAGGCCGTTGCCGAGTTCTTCGCCCGCCCCGCCAGCCAGGAGGTCAAACCATGAAACCGATGATTCCAGCCCTGTTGTTGCTGGCCGTGGGCAGCGCCCAGGCCGCCCAGATTGCCATGGAAGACCAGTCGCAGTTGAAAGTGCCTGGCGTGCAGGCCGCGCCGCAGTTCGTGCCGCCTGCGGAAAGTGAGTTGCCAGACAATGCCTTTGGCAAGATGGTGCGCGAAGGGCACGCCCTGTTCGTCGACACCCGCAGGCTGATGCCCGAGGCCGTGGGCAACGGCATGAACTGCAGCAACTGCCATCTTGACCAGGGGCGGCTGGCGCATTCCGCGCCGATGTGGGGGGCGTACCCGATGTACCCTGCGTACCGCAAGAAAAACGACAAGGTCAACACTTACGCCGAGCGAATCCAGGGCTGCTTCCAGTTCAGCATGAACGGCAAGCCGCCTGCGGCCGATAGCCCGCAGATGACGGCGCTGGCGGTGTATTCGTACTGGCTGTCGACCAAGGCGCCGACCGGCGTGGAGATTGCCGGGCGTGGTTACCCGGAGGTGCCGCAGCCCAAGGGCGGATACGACTTCAAGCGCGGCCAGCAGGTTTATCGCGAGCAGTGTGCGATTTGCCACGGCGACAACGGTGAAGGGCAGAAGGTGGCGGGCGAGTATGTGATGCCGCCGCTGTGGGGCAAGGATTCCTACAACTGGGGCGCCGGCATGCACCGCATCAACACCGCGGCGTCGTTCATCAAGTACAACATGCCGCTGGGCAAGCCGGGCAGCCTGAGTGACCAGCAGGCCTGGGATGTGGCGGCCTGGATCAATCGCCATGAACGGCCGCAGGATCCGCGGTTGGTGGAAGGCTCCATCGAGAAGACGCGGGTGAAGTTCCATGCCAATGACGGGGTGAACCTGTATGGGCAGAAGGTCGATGGGGTGCTGATCGGGCAGGGGACCGGTAGCTGAGGTAATGCCTGTGCCGGCCTCTTCGCGGGTAAACCCGCTCCCACAGGTACTGCACAGCATTCAGAGCCTGTGGTGATCCTTGTGGGAGCGGGTTTACCCGCGAAGAGGCAGTACAGGTAAGCTCATTCCCTGTCATCCGACTGTCATTGATGACAGCAATATTTACGATCCACCGGAACTATCTACACTGGGTTATCTCTATCATGGCATCGGTCGGCACGGGTGGGGGCATTGTAAGGTGACTGCCGCCTGATTAGACTGCGCCGAATTCCACAGGCCTAGCCTTTTGTAAGGACGTATATGATCAAAAAATGCTTGTTCCCGGCAGCCGGTTACGGCACTCGCTTCCTGCCTGCTACCAAAGCCATGCCCAAGGAAATGCTGCCGGTGGTCAACAAGCCACTGATCCAGTATGGCGTTGAAGAGGCACTGGATGCCGGTCTGAACGAGATTTCCATCGTCACCGGGCGCGGCAAGCGCGCGCTGGAAGACCACTTCGACATCAGCTACGAGCTGGAAAACCAGATCAAGGGCACCGACAAGGAAAAATACCTGGTTGGTATCCGTCGCCTGCTCGACGAGTGCTCGTTCTCCTACACCCGCCAGACCGAAATGAAAGGCCTGGGCCACGCCATCCTGACTGGCCGCCCGCTGATTGGCGACGAGCCGTTCGCCGTGGTGCTGGCGGACGACCTGTGCGTGAACCCGGAAGGTGACGGCGTACTGACCCAGATGGTCAAGCTGTACAACCAGTTCCGTTGCTCGATCGTCGCCATCCAGGAAGTCGATCCGCAGGAAACCAACAAGTACGGTGTGATCGCCGGCGACATGATCCGTGACGATATTTTCCGCGTCACCAACATGGTCGAGAAGCCAAAGCCGGAAGACGCCCCGTCGAACCTGGCGATCATCGGTCGCTACATCCTGACCCCGGACATCTTCGACATCATCGCCAACACCGAGCCGGGCAAAGGTGGCGAGATCCAGATCACCGACGCGCTGATGCAACAGGCGCAGAACGGCTGCGTGATCGCCTACAAGTTCAAAGGCAAGCGTTTCGACTGCGGTGGCGCCGAAGGCTACATCGACGCGACCAACTTCTGCTTCGAGAACTACTACAAGACTGGCAAGGCTTACTGATAAGCCCTGCTGGCCTGAAAGCCACCCTTCGGGGTGGCTTTTTTGTTTGCGGCGGCCAACGGCGTTATGCTGGGCGCCTGCCTAGGAGAGTGAATACATGGCCTACGATTTTGATCTGTTCGTGATTGGTGCCGGGTCCGGTGGTGTGCGCGCGGCGCGGTTTGCCGCCGGCTTCGGCGCAAAGGTGGCAGTGGCCGAGAGCCGCTACCTGGGCGGTACCTGCGTCAACGTGGGCTGCGTGCCGAAAAAACTGCTGGTGTACGGCGCGCACGTTGCCGACGAGCTGGAGCAGGCTGCTGGTTTCGGCTGGACCCTGGAAGAAGGGCATTTCGACTGGGGCACCCTGATCGCCAACAAGAACCGGGAAATCGAACGCCTCAACGGCATCTACCGCAACCTGCTGGTCAACAGCGGGGTCACCCTGTTGCAGGGCCACGCGCGCCTGACCGGTGCCAATGAAGTGGAAGTGGAAGGCCAGCGCTACACCGCCGAGCACATCCTCATCGCCACCGGTGGCTGGCCGCAGGTGCCGGACATCCCGGGCAAGGAACTGGCCATTACCTCCAACGAAGCCTTCTACCTCAAGGACCTGCCACGCCGGGTGCTGGTGGTCGGTGGTGGCTACATCGCCGTCGAGTTCGCCGGCATCTTCCAGGGCCTGGGGGCCGACACCACCTTGCTGTACCGTGGCGACCTGTTCCTGCGTGGCTTCGATGGTTCGGTGCGTACGCACCTGAAGGAAGAACTGGAAAAGCGCGGCCTCGACCTGCAGTTCAACGCCGACATCCAGCGCATCGACAAGCTCGAGGACGGTAGCCTCAAGGCCACCCTCAAGGATGGTCGCGAGTTGGTCACCGATTGTGTGTTTTACGCCACCGGCCGCCGCCCGATGCTCGACAACCTGGGCCTGGAAAACACCGGCGTGGAACTGGACGCGCGCGGCTTCATCCGCGTCGACGACCAGTACCAGACCACCGCACCGTCCATCCTGGCCATCGGTGACGTGATCGGCCGCGTGCAGCTTACCCCGGTGGCTCTGGCCGAAGGCATGGCCGTGGCCCGGCGCCTGTTCAAGCCCGAGCAATACCGCCCGGTGGACTACCAGAACATTCCCACCGCAGTGTTCAGCCAGCCGCCCATCGGCACCGTGGGCCTGACCGAAGAGCAGGCGCTGGAGGCCGGGCACAAGGTGCAGGTGTTCGAAAGCCGCTTCCGCGCGATGAAACTGACCCTGACCGACATCCAGGAAAAGACCCTGATGAAGCTGGTGGTCGATGCCGAGACCGACAAGGTGCTGGGCTGCCACATGGTCGGCCCCGACGCGGGCGAGATCATCCAGGGCCTGGGCGTTGCCCTGAAGGCCGGTGCGACGAAGCAGCAATTCGACGAAACCATTGGCGTGCACCCGACCGCGGCCGAAGAGTTCGTGACCATGCGCACAGCGACGCGCTGAGCGCGTTCCATCCTGTGGGAGCGGCCTTGTGTCGCGAAAGGCCGCTCCCACAAAAGCTGCTTCTACAACAAACCTCCCCGCAATCCTTTGCTCAGCCCATTCCCTTCTATTAATAAACCTCGGTTATAGCCAAAACCAATCAAAAGCATGAGCTTTGCCAATGAGCCTTTATCGGGACCAGCGGTTAGGATTCTCTCCATCAACTGATTCCAACCCCATGAAGGAGCGTCTCTCATGCCAATCATCAACAGCCAGGTCAAACCGTTCAACGCCACCGCCTACCACAAGGGCGAATTCGTCCAGGTCAGCGAAGCCGACCTGAAAGGCAAGTGGTCTGTCGTGTTCTTCTACCCGGCTGACTTCACCTTCGTCTGCCCGACCGAGCTGGGTGACCTCGCCGACAACTACGCCGAGTTCCAGAAGCTGGGCGTGGAAATCTACGGCGTGTCCACCGACACCCACTTCACCCACAAAGCCTGGCACGACACTTCGGACACCATCGGCAAGATCCAGTACCCACTGATCGGTGACCCGACCCACGTTATTTCGCGCAACTTCGACGTGCTGATCGAAGAAGCCGGCCTGGCCGATCGCGGTACCTTCGTGATCAACCCGGAAGGCCAGATCAAGATCGTCGAACTGAACGACGGTGGGGTAGGCCGCGATGCTGCCGAACTGCTGCGTAAAGTGAAAGCTGCCCAGTACGTTGCCGCTCACCCGGGCGAAGTCTGCCCGGCCAAGTGGAAAGAAGGCGAAGCCACCCTGGCGCCATCGCTGGACCTGGTCGGCAAGATCTAAGTCCATGTGCCAGTCGCGGGCGGTGAGCAGCCGCCAAAGCTGAAGTACTTACCGCCCCGTCAAACGCCCGGGCGACCTCGCCTGGGCGTTTTTGTATCCGAGTTTTGAAAAAGGAATCGCCCGTATGTTGGACGCCACGCTTAAATCGCAACTGAAAACCTACCTGGAGCGGGTCACCCAGCCGATCGAGATCGTTGCTTCCCTCGACGACGGTGCGAAGTCCCGCGAATTGCACGACCTGCTGCTGGAAATTGCCAGCCTGTCGAACCTCATTACCTTTAGCGCGGACGGTACCGACGCCCGTCGTCCTTCGTTCTCGCTGAATCGCCCGGGAGCCGACATAAACCTGCGCTTCGCCGGCATCCCCATGGGCCACGAATTCACCTCGCTGGTGCTGGCACTGCTGCAAGTCGGCGGCCACCCGTCCAAGGCCAGTGCCGAAGTGATCGAGCAGATCCAGGCGCTGGAAGGCGAATTCACCTTCGAAACCTATTTCTCGCTGTCGTGCCAGAACTGCCCGGACGTGGTCCAGGCGCTGAACCTGATGGCGGTGCTCAACCCCAATGTGCGCCACGTGGCCATCGACGGCGCGCTGTTCCAGGCAGAAGTGGAATCGCGCAAGATCATGGCGGTGCCGAGCATCTACCTGAACGGCGAAGTGTTCGGCCAGGGCCGCATGGGCCTGGAAGAAATCCTTGGCAAGATCGACACCAGCGCAGGTAGCCGCCAGGCCGAGAAGATCAATG
This sequence comes from Pseudomonas sp. LS.1a, assembly GCF_022533585.1. Taxonomy (NCBI): domain Bacteria; kingdom Pseudomonadati; phylum Pseudomonadota; class Gammaproteobacteria; order Pseudomonadales; family Pseudomonadaceae; genus Pseudomonas; species Pseudomonas sp. LS.1a. The sequence goes on along the minus strand of NZ_CP092827.1, from coordinate 3,643,827 downwards.
CCAAGGATGCCTTCGATGTGCTGGTGGTCGGTGGTGGCCCAGCCGGCGCCTCGGCAGCCATCTATGCCGCGCGTAAAGGCATCCGCACCGGTATTGCGGCCGAGCGTTTCGGCGGCCAGGTGCTCGATACCCTGGCCATCGAGAACTTCATCTCGGTACAGGAAACCGAAGGGCCGAAGCTGGCCACGGCGCTGGAAGAACACGTCAAGCAGTACGACGTGGACATCATGAACCTGCAGCGTGGCGAAGCGCTGATCCCGGCTACCGCTGGCGGCCTGCACGAAGTACGCCTGGCCGGTGGCGCCTCGCTCAAGGCCAAGACCGTGATCCTGGCCACCGGTGCCCGCTGGCGCGAAATGAACGTGCCGGGCGAGCAGGAATACCGCGCCCGTGGCGTGGCCTACTGCCCGCACTGTGACGGCCCGCTGTTCAAGGGCAAGCGCGTGGCGGTGATCGGTGGTGGCAACTCGGGTGTGGAGGCGGCCATCGACCTGGCCGGTATCGTCGCCCAGGTGACGCTGATCGAGTTCGACAGCCAACTGCGTGCCGATGCGGTGCTGCAGCGCAAGTTGCACAGCTTGCCGAACGTGAAGGTGATCACCAGTGCGCTGACCACCGAAGTGCTGGGGAATGGCGAAAAAGTGACCGGCCTGCGCTACAAGGACCGCACCACCGACCAGCAGCATGAAGTGGCGTTGGAAGGCATCTTCGTGCAGATCGGCCTGCTGCCGAACACCGACTGGCTGAAAGGTACCGTCGAGCTGTCGCCGCGTGGCGAGATCATCGTCGACGCCAAGGGCCAGACCAGCATCCCGGGTGTGTTTGCGGCGGGTGACGTGACGACCGTGCCGTACAAGCAGATCGTGATCGCGGTGGGTGAGGGGGCCAAGGCATCGCTGGCGGCCTTTGACCACCTGATTCGCACGTCGGCACCGGCATAAGCCTGTACCGGCCTCTTCGCGGCCAAAGCCGCTCCCACAGGTACTGCGCAGCTTTTGAAAGCTGTGGAGGTCCCTGTGGGAGCGGCTTTAGCCGCGAAAGGGCCGGTGCAGGCAAAGCAGGAACCTGAAGGTGTCTATGATTACTGCAGACCCTTCAGGAATCACACCCATGACCCTGATCAGCCGCGAACCCTGGTGGCTAGTCCCGCCAAAGCCCGGGCAGCAAGAGCAGGACCTGCACTGGGGTTACCTGGAAATCTACGCCGACGGCCGCACCGTGTTCGTCGACCAGCGCCCCAGTGACCGGGAGCTGGCCGAGCGCAAGAGCTGCCGCAACTTCCCCGACCCCGAGCCGTGACGGCTCAGCCTTCCAGCTCGGCCAGGCGTGCCTCCAGCGCCGCGATGCGGGCTTCCAGGGCTTCGATACGGTCTTCCGACACATTGCCGCCGCTGCGTGCGCCACCTTCCTGCTGCCGTGCAGCCAGGATCGCCTCGATTTCCGCCGGATCGCCCAAGGCATGGGTGTAACGGTCTTCCCGCTGGCCGGCCTGGCGTGGCAGGTGCAAGGCCAGGCCGCGCGAGATCAGGCGCTCCAGCTGGTGCTGGATCTGCTCGGTGTCGTCGAAGTCGTGCAGGCGGTTGCTGCGGGTCAGCAGTTCGTTGAGGGTTTGCGGGCCGCGCAGGAACATCAGGCCCATCAGTACCAGTTGCGCCGGCACCAGCTCCAGCGCCTTGTCCACCCGGTGTTCCCAGCGGTCGGCGCGGCTGCCCATCTGCAGGCGGGTCATGCCTTGCCCTTCGAGGGCGCGCAGGGCCTGGCCGACCTGGCCTTGGGTGAGGTTCATCACCGGCTCGCGGCTGGTCTTCTGGTTGCAGGCCAGAACCAGGGCATTGAGGGTCAGCGGGTAGCTTTCCGGGCTGGTGGCCTGCTTCTCGATCAGCGAGCCGAGAATACGGATCTCGATGCTGTTGAAGCGGCCTTCGCCGGCGGTTTCGTGTTCTGACATGGCCCTGTCTCATTGCTGGGGAAAGGCCACTAGGGTAGGTAATGCCATCGTGTTAGGCAATTGGCACCTGTGGGAGCGGGTGAACCCGCTCCCACAGGGCCCCGGCAATCTCAAGCGGTGCGCTGCTCTTCGGCCTGGCACGCCGCTGCGGTAAACAGCACATCGGTCGACGAATTCAGCGCCGTCTCGGCCGAGTCCTGCAGCACGCCGATGATGAAGCCCACTGCCACCACCTGCATGGCAATTTCGCTAGGGATGCCAAACAGGCTGCATGCCAGCGGAATCAGCAGCAGCGAACCACCGGCCACACCCGAGGCGCCGCAGGCACACACCGCCGCCACCACGCTGAGCAGCACAGCGGTCGGCAGGTCCACCGGAATACCCAGGGTATGCACCGCCGCCAGGGTCAGCACGGTGATGGTGATGGCGGCACCGGCCATGTTGATGGTCGCACCCAGCGGGATCGACACCGAGTAGGTGTCCTCATGCAGGCCAAGGCGCTCCGACAAGGCCAGGTTCACCGGAATGTTGGCCGCCGAGCTGCGGGTGAAGAACGCGGTGATACCGCTTTCGCGCAGGCACAGCAGGGTCAGCGGGTACGGGTTGCGGCGGATTTTCCAGAACACGATCAGCGGGTTCATCACCAGCGCCACGAACAGCATGCAGCCGATCAGCACCGCCAGCAGGTGCAGGTAACCGAGCAGGGCGTCCAGGCCCGACTGGGCCAGGGTGGCGCTGACCAGGCCAAAGATGCCCAGCGGGGCGAAGCGGATGACCACGCGCACGATCAGGGTCACGCCATTGGACAGGTCCTCGACCACGGTGCGGGTGGTTTCGCCGGCATGGCGCAGGGCCACGCCCAGGCCGATGGCCCAGGTCAGTATGCCGATGAAGTTGGCATTGAGCAGGGCGTTGATCGGGTTGTCGACCGCACTCAGCAGCAGGTTCTGCAGCACCTCGGTAATGCCGCCCGGCGCGCTCAGCGTAGCCTCGCCGGTGCTCAGCACCAGGTTGGACGGGAACAGCATGCTGGCGACCACCGCGACTACTGCGGCGCCGAAGGTGCCCAGCAGGTACAGCCAGAGGATCGGGCGAATATGGGTTTCCTGGCCGTGGCGGTGGTTGGCGATCGAGGCCATCACCAGGATGAACACCAGCACGGGGGCCACCGCCTTGAGGGCGCTGACGAACACTTTCCCGAGGAAGGCCATGTCGCGGGCGATGGCGGGCGCAAGCAGGGCCAGGGCGATGCCGGCGATCAGGCCGATGACGATCTGCGTCACCAGGCTGGTGCGGTTGAGGAAGCGGAGGACAGGGGTCATGTGCAGCGATATCCCAGCATGTTCAAAAAGGGCGCGACTTTACCATAGACCTTTGTCTAGCAGGGGCGGCCTCTTCGCGGGCATGCCCGCTCCCACAGGTACTGCACCGGCCTCAAATGCTGTGCGGCCCCTGTGGGAGCGGGCGTGCCCGCGAAGAAGCCACCACGGTCACCAGTGAAACAACTCCCGCCGCGCCCCCTCGGTAATCGCCACGATCCCCGGGTGCTTGACCTTGCGCTCCACCGAAATGGCATAGAACGACTCGTGCACGGCCTCGGTCTGCCCGATCAGCACCACGCCATACTGGCGGCACACTTCCTCGGCGATCACGCTGGGCGCGACGAAGATGCCGCTGCCCGACTGCCCGAATGCCTGCATCAAGGCACTGTCATCGAACTCACCCACGATCCGCGGCTGCACCTGCTGCTCAGCCAGCCAGCGCAGCAGGCGGCTGCGGACCACGGTTTCCTGCCCGGGAATAAGCAATGGCGCATCCTGCAGGCAGGCGGGGAAGGGGCCTTCAAGGCGTTGTGCCAGCGCCGGGGTGGCGAAGAAGCTCAACCCGCATTCGCCCAGCTTCTGGCTATAGCCCTTGATGTCCAGGTGGCTGGGCATGGGGCTGTCGGAAATCACCAGGTCCAGGCGCTGGATCGCCAGGTCGGCCAGCAGCCGTTCGAGCTTGTCTTCACGGCAGTTGATGCGCAGCACGTCGTCCAGCTCCATGGTCGGCGCCAGCAGGCGGTAGACGATGGACTTGGGCACCACGTCAGCCACGCCCACGCGGAACAGGATCTGCTCTTGCGGGCCGGCCCGCAGCATGGCTTCCAGTTCGCCGCCCAGCTGGAACATCTGCTCGGCATAGATCAGCGTCTGGCGCCCTGTTTCGGTCAGCTCCAGCTGCCGCCCCACGCGCTGGAACAACTCCAGGCCGTAGGTCTGTTCGAACAGGCTGATCTGCCCGCTGATGGTTTGCGGGGTCAGGTTCAACTGTTCGCTGGCGCGGGCGATGCTGCCGGTCTTGGCCACGGCCCAGAAGTAGTGCAACTGCCGATAGTTGAGCATCGGTGCTTTCCGGATTCGTAAAAACCGAAGTATAACCGCTGAAAATACGAATTTTCCTGATGTATTACGCTCTTTAGAATGCGACCCCATCAGGCGCCCTGTGCGCCGCCGCAATATCGACAAGCGAGGAACCCATGCTGCAACTCAAATCCATCGGCACGCCGCTGGTGCTGGCCTTGGCCCTGTTCACCCTGGCCGGTTGCGAGCAGGCCGAGAAATCCGCCCAACAGATGCTCGACCAGGCCGCACAGTCGGCCAAGCAAGCCATCGACGACACCAACAAGGCCGCGCAGCAGGCGTTGAGCGAGGCCATCGGCAGCGAAGGGCACAAGCCCAAGGACGCCGAAAAGAAAGAAGACACCCAGGAAATCTGACCCCAACCGCTGCTGCAGGATTTGAACAATGGAATACTTGCTGGAACTCGTCGCTAGCCCTACCGCCTGGGTTGCCCTGGCCACGCTGGTGGCCATGGAAGTTGTACTGGGTATCGACAACCTGATCTTCATCTCCATCCTGACCAACAAACTGCCGGTGGAGTACCGCTCCAAGGCCCGCCGTATCGGTATCAGCATGGCCCTGGTCATGCGCCTGGCCTTGCTCAGCACGGTGGCCTGGATCGTCCAGTTGACCGACCCGGTGTTCGAAGTGTTCGGTAATGCCTTCTCCTGGAAGGACGTGATCCTGATTGCCGGCGGCCTGTTCCTGCTGTGGAAGGCGACCAAGGAGATCCACGAGAACGTCGACCCGCACGGGGCCAAGGAAGAAGCCAAGGTGTCGTCGACGGTTACCCTGGGCTTTGCCGCGGCGATCTTCCAGATCCTGTTGCTGGACATCGTCTTCTCGGTCGACAGCATCATCACCGCCGTGGGCATGACCGAGCACCTGCCGATCATGATCATTGCCGTTATCACTGCCGTGATCGTCATGATGGTGGCCGCCGACCCGTTGGCCAACTTCATCAACGACAACCCGACCGTGGTAATGCTGGCCCTGGGCTTCCTGATCATGATCGGCATGACGCTGATCGCGGAAGGTTTTGGCGCTCATGTACCGAAGGGTTATGTGTACGCGGCCATGGCCTTCTCGACGGCGATCGAGGTCCTCAACATCCTGGCCCGTCGGGCGCGGTTGAAGCGTGAGGCGGCTGAAGGTTGATGTGAAAGGGCGGGGCGCTTGCGCCCCGTTCGCGGGTGAACCCGCTCCCACAAGTACCCCGCCGCTTTTGAAGGCAGTGGAGGACCTTGTGGGAGCGGGTTCACCCGCGAATGGGCTCAGGAATTTTTGAAATCAGTGCACCCCGGCATGCCGCCGTGCCCGGCGCACAGGCTGTGGCTTGGCAGGGACCTGCGGTGGCAGGTGGTGGTGGGAATGACGCCGCACGATACGCAGTACCCCCCACAGCATGGCGGCTGCGACGCTCAGCCACATGCCCACCAGCATGAGGATTGCCATGGTCAGGCTCATCTGTGCCTCCATCTCTACAGGCCGCGCTCGGTCAACCGGCGCTGGCCGTCCAGACACTGCTTTAGTCTAGCCCTTCGCCTGTGACGTTCCATTGACCAAAGGTCTATTGCTTGGTCCGATTTGCTCCTAACCGGTGTCGGACTATACCCGCGCCGCTGTCCGACCTATGATCGGTGGCCAGAGCCGGGCGCTGCCTGCCTGGCGTTGGAGCAAGCGAGTGTCCATGCAGCAACATTCCTTCAAGACCACCCCCCGTCGGCTGCTGGCTGCCTGCCTGGTAGCGGCTAGCCTGGCCGGCTGTGCCAGCGCACCTTCCGCCAACCTCAAGGGCCTGCCGCAGCGGGTCGAGATCAGCAGCGTGCCGTTCTACCGTGGCAACGCCAACCACAGCGGGGCCATGGCATTGGCGGCGGTGCTGTCGCAACAGGGGGCACCGATCACGCCGGGGCTGCTGGACAAACCGCTGAACCTGCCCCACGGCGCCGAGGCGCTGGACACCGGCATCCCCCGCGTGGCGCGCGACTACGGCATGGTGGTGTATCCGCTGGACAAGCAGCTGGACGCGCTGTTGACCCAGGTGGCGGCGGGCAACCCGGTGCTGCTGCGTTACGAGGACGGTTCGGCCTGGTGGAGCGAGCCACGCTACGCCGTGTTGATCGGCTACGACCGCTACAAGCAGCGGGTGCTGTTGCGCTCGGGCATGCATCGGCGGCAGGTGATGGGCTTCGATGCCTTTGCATCGGCATGGGCGAAGCTGGGGAGTTGGGCGGTGCTGGTGCAGCCACCACGGCAACTGCCGGCCCAGGTGGACCGCCAGCGCTGGCTGCAGGCTGCAGATGAACTGGCCCGGGCGGGGCAGGAGATTGCGGCGAAGCAGGCTGTGAGTAGCCTGAACAAATAGCTTTATCTCTGCCGGCCCTTTCGCGGGTGAACCCGCTCCCACAGGAAACCCGCTGCCCTCAGGTGCTGTGATATCCCTGTGGGAGCGGGTTTACCCGCGAAGAGGCCAGGCCTGCCTACATCAGAAGCCCAGGCGATCGCGCAGGCTGTAGTACCAGGCCCCAATGGCGCTGAACGGCACGCGCAGCATCTGGCCACCCGGGAACGGGTAGTGCGGCAGGCCGGCGAAGGCGTCGAAACGCTCGGCCTGGCCACGCATGGCCTCGGCCAGCACCTTGCCCGCCAGGTGGGTGTAGGTCACGCCGTGACCCGAGCAGCCCTGCGAGTAGTAGATGTTGTCACCGATACGGCCAACCTGCGGCAGGCGCGACAGGGTCAGCAGGAAGTTGCCGGTCCAGGCGTAGTCGATCTTCACGTTCTTCAGCTGCGGGAAGGCCTTGAGCATCTTCGGACGAATGATCGCCTCGATGTTGGCCGGGTCACGTGCACCGTACACCACGCCACCACCGAAGATCAGGCGCTTGTCGCTGGTCAGGCGGTAGTAGTCGAGCAGGTAGTTGCAGTCCTCTACGCAGTAGTCCTGCGGCAGCAGGGTGCGCGCCAGTTCGTCGCCCAGTGGCTCGGTGGTGATCACCTGGGTGCCGCATGGCATGGACTTGCTGGCCAGCTCTGGCACCAGGTTGCCCAGGTAGGCGTTGCCGGCGACGATGATGAACTTGGCGCGGACCTTGCCCTGCGGGGTGTGCACCACCGGGTTGGCGCCACGCTCGATGCGTACGGCCGGGGTTTGCTCATAGATGATGCCGCCCAGCGACTCGACCGCGGCGGCTTCGCCCAGGGCCAGGTTCAGTGGGTGGATGTGGCCGCCGCTCATGTCCAGCATGCCGCCCACATAGTTGTCGCAGGCGACCACTTCGCGGATGCGCTTCTGGTCCATCAGCTCCAGCTGGTTGTGACCGAAACGTTCCCACAGGCGCTTTTGCGACTCCAGGTGGCCCATCTGCTTGCTGGTGAGGGCAGCGAACACGCCACCGTCCTTCAGGTCGCACTGGATGTTGTACTTGGCCACGCGCTCACGAATGATACGCCCGCCTTCAAAGGCCATCTGGCCCAGCAGTTGGGCCTCCCTGGGGCCGACGGTGCGTTCGATGACGTCGATGTCGCGGCTGTAGCTGTTGACGATCTGGCCGCCGTTGCGGCCCGACGCGCCGAAGCCGACCTTGGCTGCTTCGACGATGCTCACCTTGAAGCCGTTCTCCAGCAGGAACAGGGCGCTGGACAGGCCGGTGTAGCCGGCACCGATGATGCACACATCAGTTTCCACCTCACCCTGCAGCGCCGGACGTGGCGGCACCGGGTTGGCCGAGGCGGCGTAGTAGGACTGGGGGTAGGGGGTGTTAGCCATGCTGCAGGAACCTCGTGTTTTATATTTTTAACGAATGTACCGATGCTATCAATAATAATAAACACCCGCTAGTCGTCCGTTGAAAATCCTTTACTCGGTCCCCGCCAGCGCGCCTTTCTATAAAGAGTTTAAGATTCAGTAGGTTAGCGCGAAAAAAAGTGTTGACAGGGTTTTTGGAATGAGTAGAATGCGCACCACACGACAGGCACATAGCTCAGTTGGTTAGAGCACCACCTTGACATGGTGGGGGTCGTTGGTTCGAGTCCAATTGTGCCTACCAAATCGAAGAAGGGGTGATCCGCAAGGGTCACCCCTTTTTTCATTGGGGTTTCATGCGGCCTGATGCGCCAAGCGCCCTCTCTATGCATGAATCTCGAAAGTTTTTGATTTTTCTCAAAAAAACGCTTTACAGGTACGCATTCGATCACTAATATGCGCACCACACGACAGGCACATAGCTCAGTTGGTTAGAGCACCACCTTGACATGGTGGGGGTCGTTGGTTCGAGTCCAATTGTGCCTACCAAATCGAAAAAGGGCGATCAGCAATGATCGCCCTTTTTGCTGTGCGCACGAAGCAGCGTGTAACGTTTGGTCGCGGTTCGGTCATTGCCTGGCGTGCTAGAATCCGCCCCTTCGAATCTGGAGGTACACGCGTGCGCAAACTGGCTGTGGTAATGGCAGTGCTCGCCCTGGCGGGCTGTGAGAACGAGGTCGAAGGCGTGCACAAGCAGGTGGCTGAACACCTGCACAACCCCAAGACCGCCAAGTTCGGCAACGTGCGGATCGACACCCAGGGCACCATCTGCGGCCAGGTCCGCGGCAAGGATGATGCCGGGCAGTACGAAGCCTACCGCAGCTACGTGGCGATCAAGCGCGATGGCCAGTACGAAATCATCGTCGACGACAGTGGCAACAACCTGCGCATCCGTGAGATGTGCGGCGGCGCCGAGCTGCAGCGCCGCGCCGAAGCCCTGGCTGGCCAGCCGGCCCCGCAAGGCTGGGACGTGGAAGTGATCCAGGGCGCCAACATGGGTGCGCTCAGCGACATGACCGCACGCCTGATCGAAAAGGGCATTCCCTCCTCGGTGGAGTACCGCGACGGCAAGCCGGTGGTGCTGATGGGGCCGTTCCCGAGCCGTGAGGAAGCCGAAGCACGCAAGGCCGAGGTGATGGCCAAACTGGGTACCGATTCGGTGGTCATCCAGCACGGCGCAGCACGCTGAACCCGGTTCCTGTACGAGCGGCCTTTTGTGGGAGCGGCTTCCACAAGTCCGCTTCTGCAAGGTCGGCGCGGCACAGCCACGCCTGCGCTAGACATTGTCCGCACAGTTTTGGCTATGCTTGGCAGGAAGAAGCCGAACGGGGAGGGCCTCATGTCTACACTGGAGCGGGCCATTGCCGTGGCCGCCAGGGCGCATGAAGGGCAGTACGACAAGGGTGGGGCTGCTTATATCCTCCACCCGTTACGCGTGATGATGCGGGTTTCCACGCCTGAACAACGGATTGTCGCGGTGCTTCACGATGTGATCGAAGACACTTCGCTGACCCTGTCCGACCTGGCGCGCGAGGGCTTTGCGCTGAAAATCCTTGCCGCCTTGCTGGCGCTCAGCCGCCGTGAGGGCGAGGCCTACCAGGACTTCGTGGTGCGCCTGGGCGGTGACCCGCTGGCGCGCACAGTCAAGCTGGCCGACCTGGCCGACAACAGCGACCTTTCGCGCATCCCATGCCCGGGCCCCGCCGACCTGGCGCGGCTGGCGCGTTACCGTGAAGCCAGCGCCTACCTGCAGGCCTTGGCCTGAGGTCAAGCCGCAGGCCTTGCAGGCGACCCGGGTCAGGCAACTGCCATGCTGGCCGCGGTCAGTCTTCCTTCGGTACGGTCCAGAAAATCTGCACGCCACCATCGTCGCGGTGGGCGAGGGTGACGTTGTCGTTTTCGGCGATTTCCTCGAGCAGGGTTTCCCAGTCTTCCGGCGTCTCGTGTTCCAGGCGGAAGATCAGCGCCGCGCGGCTGCGCTGGGCGGTGGGGCTGTTGATGATCTTCTGGATGCGCATACCCAGTTGTTCATAGCTGCTCGGGGTGGCGGAGGCGGTGCTGGACACAAGTGTTTCCTTGTTTTGCTGTATGCGCATACAGTATTTTACCGTAAGTAATTTCGCAACATCTTGTCAGGCGAAAACTGTGCTCAAGCGCAAAAGGGCGCATTTCATTCGGAATCCCGAACAAGCACAGGAAAAGGCGTTCGGCTTTTCGGACAAATTCCAGATAAACTGCCCCTGGCTCGACTTGACCTCCGCCAGCCAAACGGATTTGACAAACCCCGGTCCTGTTTCCATAGTGAGTCAACGCAAACGTTTGCGATCCGACAAAAAACACAAGATCCGGAGTCATCGTCCATGAAACTGCCGTTCCCCGGTCGTCTGCTGGCCCTCGCGGTCATTTCCTCGCTGTCCTTTGCCCTGCCGTTTTCCGCCGCCCACGCCGAAGACAAGCCCAAGGTCGCCCTGGTCATGAAGTCATTGGCCAACGAGTTCTTCCGCACCATGGAAGACGGCGCCAAGGACTACCAGAAAGCCCACGCCGATGAATTCGAGCTGATCGCCAACGGCATCAAGAACGAGACCGACACCGGCGAGCAGATCCGCATCGTCGAGCAGATGGTCAACGCTGGCGCCAAGGCCCTGGTCATTGCCCCGGCCGACTCCAAGGCGCTGGTGTCGGCGGTGAAGAAGGCCATGGACCAGGGCGTGGTGGTGATCAACATCGACAACCGCCTGGACCCTGAATTGCTCAAGAGCAAAGGTATCAGCGTACCCTTCGTCGGCCCCGACAACCGCAAGGGCGCGCGCCTGGTCGGCGACTTCCTGGCCAACCAGAAGCTCAAGGCCGGCGACCAGGTCGGCATCATCGAAGGCGTGCCGACCACCACCAACGCCCAGCAGCGTACCGCTGGCTTCAAGGACGCCATGGACGCTGCGCAGATCAAGATCGTCTCGGTGCAGAGCGGCAACTGGGAAATCGACAAAGGCAACGCCGTCGCGGCCTCCATGCTCAACGAATACCCCGACCTGAAAGCGCTGCTGGCCGGCAATGACAGCATGGCCCTGGGCGCCGTGTCGGCCGTGCGTGCCGCCGGCAAGACCGGCCAGGTGCAAGTGGTGGGCTACGACAACATCAACGCCATCAAGCCGATGCTCGCCGATGGCCGCGTGCTCGCCACCCTCGACCAGGCGGCCAGCCAGCAGGCGGTGTACGGCATCCAGGCGGCGCTGAAAATGGTCAAGGGCGAGAAGCCCGACGTGGATGCCGACAACGTCATCCAGACCCCGGTCCAACTCATCACCAAACCCTGATCGCTGGCAGGAGAAACGGCCATGCCTGCATCGGCCAATGAAGTGGTGCTCACCGCCAGCGGCCTGGGCAAGACCTATGCCCAGCCCGTGCTCGGCGAGGTCAGCCTGAACCTGCGGGCGGGTGAAGTGCTGGCCCTGACCGGCGAGAACGGCGCGGGCAAGAGCACCCTGTCCAAGCTCATCAGTGGCCTGGAAACCCCAACAACCGGGCACATGCGCTACCGCGGCCAGGCCTACGCGCCTGGCAGCCGCAGCGAGGCCGAGCGCCTCGGCGTGCGCATGGTCATGCAGGAGCTGAACCTGCTGCCCACGCTGACCGTGGCGGAAAACCTGTTCCTCGACAACCTGCCCGGCCGTTTCGGCTGGATCAGCCAGAAGCGCCTGCGCCAACTGGCCACGGCCGCCATGGCCCAGGTCGGCCTCGACGCCATCGACCCGGATACCCCGGTCGGCGAGCTGGGCATCGGCCACCAGCAGATGGTCGAGATTGCCCGCAACCTGATCGGCGAATGCCATGTGCTGATCTTCGACGAGCCCACCGCCATGCTCACCGCGCGCGAGGTGGAACTGCTGTTCACCCAGATCGAACGCCTGCGCCAACGTGGCGTGGCCATCGTCTACATCTCGCACCGCCTGGAAGAACTGCAGCGCGTGGCCCAGCGCATCGTCGTGCTGCGCGACGGCAAGCTGGTGTGCGACGAGCCGATCCAGCGTTACAGCAGCGCCGAACTGGTCAATCTGATGGTCGGCCGCGAGCTGGGCGAGCATATCGACCTGGGCCGCCGGCAGATCGGCGCGCCGCTGCTCAAGGTCGACAAGCTCAGCCGCGCCGACAAGGTGCGTGAAGTGTCGTTCGAGGTCAGGGCGGGGGAGATCTTCGGCATCTCCGGCCTGATCGGTGCCGGCCGTACCGAACTGTTGCGCCTGATCTACGGTGCCGACCGCGCCGACAGCGGCAGCATCGCCCTTGGCCAGCCACCGCAGGCGGTCACCATCGACTCGCCCAGGGCCGCCGTACAGGCCGGTATCGCCCTGATCACCGAAGACCGCAAAGGCGAAGGCCTGCTGCTGACGCAGTCGATCAGCGCCAACATCGCCCTGGGCAACCTCGGCGCGGTATCGCGGGCCGGTGTGCTCGATGGCGAGGCCGAAAGGGCCTTGGCCGAGCGCCAGATCCAGGCCATGCGCATTCGCAGTGCCGGCCCGCAGCAAGTGGTGGGCGAGCTGTCTGGCGGCAACCAGCAGAAGGTAGTGATCGGCCGCTGGCTGGAGCGCGACTGTCAGGTGCTGCTGTTCGACGAGCCCACCCGTGGCATCGACGTTGGCGCCAAGTTCGACATCTATGGCCTGCTGGCCGAACTGGCGCGCCAGGGCAAGGCCCTGGTGGTGGTGTCCAGCGACCTGCGCGAGCTGATGCTGATCTGCGACCGCATCGCCGTGCTGTCGGCCGGCCGCCTGATCGACACCTTCGAGCGTGACCATTGGAGCCAGGACCAGCTGCTGGCCGCGGCCTTTGCCGGTTATCAGAAACGTGACGCACTGCTGCATGACGCAGCTCCCAGGATGGATGCATGAAAACCACCCCGCTCGACAGCCAAGGCGCCGCACCGGTGCGCCGCAGTGGTACCTACTTTGGCCTGGGTACCTACCTGGGCCTGGCCGGCGCCTTGCTGGCGATGATCGTGCTGTTCTCGTTCCTCAGCAGCCACTTCTGGTCCTACAACACCTTCAGTACCCTGGCCAACCAGATCCCCGACCTGATGGTGCTGGCGGTGGGCATGACTTTCGTGCTGATCATCGGCGGCATCGACCTGTCGGTGGGCTCGGTGCTGGCGCTGGCAGCCTCCACGGTCAGCGTGGCGATCCTCGGCTGGGGCTGGGGCGTGCTGCCTTCGGCCCTGCTGGGCATGGCCGTGGCCGCGCTGGCCGGCGGCATTACCGGCGGCGTCACCGTGGCCTGGCGCATTCCGTCGTTCATCGTCTCGCTCGGTGTGCTGGAAATGGCCCGCGGCTTGGCCTACCAGTTCACCGACTCGCGCACCGCCTATATCGGCGATGCCTATGCCTGGTTCTCCAACCCCATCGCGTTCGGCATCTCGCCGGCGTTCATCATCGCCTTGCTGGTGATCGTGCTGGCCCAGTTGGTGCTGACCCGCACGGTATTCGGCCGCTACCTGATCGGCATCGGCACCAACGAAGAAGCCGTGCGCCTGGCCGGTATCGACCCGCGCCCGTACAAGGTGCTGGTATTCGCCCTGATGGGCCTGCTCGCCGGCCTGGCCGCGCTGTTCCAGATCTCGCGGCTGGAAGCGGCCGACCCCAATGCCGGCTCCGGCCTTGAGCTGCAGGTGATCGCCGCCGTGGTAATTGGCGGCACCAGCCTGATGGGCGGGCGTGGCTCGGTCATCAGCACCTTCTTTGGCGTGCTGATCATTTCGGTGCTGGCCGCCGGGCTGGCCCAGATCGGTGCCAGCGAACCGACCAAACGCATCATCACCGGGGCGGTGATCGTCATCGCCGTGGTGCTCGACACTTACCGTAGCCGGCGTGCAGGCCGGCGGAACTGAGAACATGGCAACCATCAAAGACGTCGCGGCACTGGCGGGTATTTCATACACCACCGTGTCCCATGTGCTGAACAAGACCCGGCCGGTGAGCGAGCAGGTGCGGCTGAAAGTCGAAGCCGCCATCGCCGAACTCGATTATGTGCCCAGCGCCGTGGCCCGTTCGTTGAAGGCGCGCAGCACGGCCACCATCGGCTTGCTGGTGCCCAACAGCGTCAACCCGTACTTCGCCGAACTGGCGCGGGGTATCGAAGACGCCTGCGAACGCAACGGCTACTGCGTGATCCTGTGCAACTCCGACGACAACCCGCAGAAGCAGCGCAGCTACCTGCGCGTGCTGCTGGAAAAACGCATCGACGGCCTGGTGGTGGCCTCGGTGGGCCAGGACAGCGACCTGCTGCAAAGCCTGGCCGGCGTGCGCACGCCAATGGTGATCGTCGACCGCGAACTGGACGGCGTCGATGCCGACCTGGTGCGCATCGACCACGAGCAGGGCGCCTACCTGGCCACCCAGCACCTGCTGGAGCTTGGCCACCGCGACATCGCCTACATCGGCGGCCCCGCCGAGACCGGGGTTACCCAGCTGCGCCTGAGCGGCTTCCGCCGCGCCATGGCCGAGGCCGGCGCAGCGGTGCTGGGCAACCGCGTGCTGCACTGCGACTTCACCAGCCCGGGCGGCCATGCAGCGGCAACCCGGTTGCTGGAGGGCAAGCGGCCCACGGCGATTTTCGCCGGCAACGACATGATCGGTTTCGGCGTGCTGCGCGCCGCGGCCGAACGCAACATCAACGTACCCGCAGAGCTGTCGGTGATCGGCTTCGACGACATCGAACTCAGCCGTTATGTGTACCCGCCGTTGACCACGGTGGGCCAGTCGATCCGCGCGTTGGGCGAGAGCGCCGCGTCGCTGTTGCTGGCGCGTATCGGCACGCCTCGGCAGGGCGCGGCAGAGCAACGTATCGTCGCCCCGCGCATCGTGCTGCGCGAGTCCACCGGGCCGCGCCCGGACCTGTTCAACGATTACCGCTAATGCTAAGGAAATGTCATGAATACCAAGGTCGTGGTAGTCGGTAGCCTCAACATGGACCTGGTGGCCCGCGCCCAGCGCCTGCCCCGGGCCGGCGAAACACTCCCCGGCGAAAGCTTTTTCACCGTGCCGGGCGGCAAGGGGGCCAACCAGGCGGTGGCCGTGGCGCGCCTGGGTGGCAGCGTGGCGATGATCGGCAACGTCGGCGACGATGATTATGGCCGGCAACTGCACCGGGCCTTGTATGTGGAAGGCATCGACTGCCAGGGCGTTACCACCTGCTCGGGCGTGTCCAGCGGTGTGGCGCTGATTACCGTCGATGCCGCCAGCCAGAACTGCATCGTCATCATCCCCGGTGGCAACGGCCTGCTGACGCCGCAGTCGGTGCAGCGTTTCGATGCACTGCTGCAGGCGGCCGAGGTGATCATCTGCCAGCTGGAAGTGCCGGCCGACACCGTGGCCTGGACCCTGGCCAGGGGGCATGAACTGGGTAAGCGGGTGATCCTGAACCCGGCGCCGGCGACCGGCCCCTTGCCGGCGGACTGGTTCGCCCACATCGACTACCTGACACCCAACGAAAGCGAGGCCGAGGCCCTGACCGGTGTGGCAGTGACCGACCTGGACAGTGCCCGGCGCGCCGGCGAGCGCTTGCTGCAGCTGGGCGCGGGCAAAGTGATCATTACCCTGGGCGCGCAAGGGGCCTTGCTGGTCACGGCCAAGGGCCACCAGCATTTCCCTGCACCGGTGGTGCAGCCGCTGGACACCACTGCAGCCGGCGACACCTTCATCGGTGGCTTTGCCGCTGGCCTGGTACGCGGCCTGGGGGAGGGCGAAGCCATCACCTTCGGCCAGCGCGCCGCAGCCCTGTCGGTCACCCGCGCTGGTGCCCAGCCGTCCATTCCCTACCTGGCGGAGCTTGCGCCATGAAGAAAACCCCACTGCTGAACGTCGCCCTGTCGCGGACCATTGCCGGCATGGGGCATGGTGACATCCTGGTGATCGGCGATGCCGGCCTGCCGGTGCCGCCGGGGGTCGAACTGATCGACCTGGCCGTTACGCCTGGGTTGCCGGATTTCGCCAGCGTGTTGCGGGCCGTGCTGAGCGAGTTGCAGGTGGAGCGCCATGTGCTGGCCGAAGAAATGCAGAAAGTGGTGCCGCCGGCGCTGGTTGAAATCGAGCGGCTGAAGGGCAAGCTGGGCAAGCGTGAATGGCTGAGCCATGAAGATTTCAAAGTACTGTCGCGCAGTGCCCGTGCGGTCGTGCGCACTGGCGAATGCCAGCCCTACAGCAACATCGCGCTGATTTCCGGCGTGACTTTCTAGCCCGTCGCCCCCTGTGGGAGCGGGTTCACCCGCGAACACCGGCGAAGCCGGTGCCATCCACCGCGCTGCCTCCTTCGCGGGTAAACCCGCTCCCACAGGGATTTGCGGTGTACCAGGAATACCAATCCAGGCAACAGGAGTGCCACCCATGCTCAAACCCCTGCTACAAGGAATCGCCCTCATGGCCGCAGCCACCACCCTCCAGGCCGCCCCCATCGACCTGATCATCGACACCGACCCCGGCGCCGACGACGTGGTCGCGCTGTTCCTGGCCATGGCCTCGCCCGACGAGCTCAAGATCCGCGCCATCACCACCGTGGCCGGCAATGTGCGCCTGGACAAAACCTCGCGCAACGCCCGCCTGGCTCGCGAATGGGCCGGCCGCGAAGACATCCCCGTATACGCTGGCGCTGCGCGCCCGCTGGTCCGCAAGCCGATCTACGCCGCCGACGTCCATGGCGAAGAAGGCCTCACCGGCATCCAGGTTCACGAACCGAAAGCGCCGCTAGCCCAGGGCAACGCAGTTCAATACCTGGTCGACACCCTGGGCGCCGCCCAACCCCACAGCATCACCATCGCCATGCTCGGCCCGCAGACCAACCTGGCCCTGGCGCTGATCCAGCGCCCGGACATCGTCAAAGGCATCAAGCAAGTGGTGGTCATGGGTGGCGCCCATTTCAACGGCGGCAACATCACCCCGGCGGCGGAATTCAACCTCTATGCCGACCCGCATGCCGCCGAAGTGGTGCTGGCCAGTGGCGTGCAGCTGACCTACCTGCCGCTGGACGTCACCCACAAGCTACTGACCAGCGACGCCCGCCTCAAGCAACTGGCAGCCGTTAACAATCAGGCCAGCAAACGGGTAGTGGATATCCTCAACGCCTATATCACCCACGACATGGACCTGTACGGCATGCCCGGCGGCCCGGTGCACGACGCCAGCGTGATCGCCTACCTGCTGAAGCCCGAGCTGTTCAGCGGCCGGCGCATCCATATGAGCATCGACAGCCGCGAAGGCCCCAGCTTCGGCCAGACCCTTGCCGACTGGTATGGCGTGCTAAAGCAGCCGGCCAACGTGATGTGGGTGGAGCAGGGCGATGCCCAGGGCCTGTTCGACCTGCTCAGCGCCCGTTTGGCGCGATTGGAATAGCCGCGTGCGGCGCGAAGCGCTCGAACACCTGGTCGATGAAGCTGCGTGCCGCCTCGGCGCCGCGATCGCGCACCAGCAGGTCGATGGCAATCAACAGCAATTCCTCCGGTGTGCCAGGGCTGTACGCGCTCTGGCCCTCGGCCCATTTGACCTTGATATCGGCATCGATGCTGTGGCTGCTCATGAAAGGCTCTCGCTTGGGGCCCAGGACGAAGGGGCGAACACCTGACCCTGGTGTTCGATGGAGGCGGGGTGCGCTCCACTTCTGGCACTAAATCATGACTTTGCGTCAGTGACGTTGCGGCTTAAGCATATGGCAAACGCAGCGGGTTGTGCAAAATCCGGTCACGATTGCGTTTTCGCCTCTGCTGGCGAGTTCAGGCAGACTTGGTCGGTTTTGCAACAAATGATGAGTGGAACTGTCGGATCAGACAGTTCCCGGACCGATTTAGGAGGCTTCATGTTCCGTACCCGTGCTTACCTGGCAACCCTGGCGGTGGCTGCTGTCCTGGCTGGTTGCAGCACTGGTGGCAATTCTGCTGGTGGCGCTGCGCCGGCAGGCAACGACGGCCGCTGCGAAGCCAGTGGCGCCAATTTTGCCATTGGCAAGCCAGCCAGCGCCGAGCTGCTGGAGCAGGCGCGCAAGGCCAGTGGCTCGCAGATGGCACGCATTCTCAAGCCGCACGACGTGGTCACCCTGGAGTACCGCTCCGAGCGCCTGAACCTGAATGTGGACGAGCAGGGCAAGGTGATTCGCGTCAACTGCGGTTGATACGCGGTCCTTGTGGGAGCGGCCTTGTGTCGCGATAGGGCCGCAAAGCGGCCCCGGCCATTGATGCTGCGAAGCTGAAAACCTTGGGGCCGCTACGCGCCCCTTACGCGACACAAGGCCGCTCCCACAAAAAAAGCCGCGCCCGCATGGCCAACCCCGTCAGCCCATGCAGCACCCATAAAAAAACCCGCCACAAGGGCGGGTTTTTTTACAGCTATCCGAATTACTCCGGACGAACCTGTGCAGCCTGCATGCCCTTCTGGCCGCGCTCGGCGACGAAGGAAACAGTCTGGCCTTCTTTCAGGCTCTTGAAGCCGTCAGATTCGATGGCCTTGAAGTGAACGAACAGGTCGTCGCCGCCGCCTGCTGGGGTGATGAAGCCGTAGCCTTTCTCATCATTGAACCATTTGACGGTGCCTTGTTGGCGATTGGACATGGGTGAATCTCCAGAACATTTAGTTTTTTCAGTGGTGCAATGCGGCCGAGGCTACGGAGCACGGGACACATCATAGTCTAATTCTGCGCATCTAGCGCCTTTTACCTTCGCAGGATATTGATCCAGCGCAAAGAATGGCTGGCCTGCTCTGGCTTTAAGGTTTCAGCTCTTCGGTGCGCAGGCCTGTTTCACGACCGTCTGGGCCTTCTGCATCAGCTTGGCGTCCACGCCATCGTTGCTGTCGAGGTCGGCAATCTCCGCGTCGGTGAAATTCTTTTTGATGGTTTGCGCACCACAGTCGCAGTGTTTTTTTGCGGCCGCAGCATCAACGCCTTGGCCTTGAGCCACTTGCGTGCACTGGGTCATGTAGGCGGCTTCCTTCCCGGCCGGGAAGTTGCCGGCGTTCGCAGCCATGGGCAGCAGCAGGGCCGCAGCGGCTGCCAGGGTCAGAAGAGATGGAACTCGCATAACCAGTTACTCCTTGGGTTAAGGTCACATCAAGAGTAGGTTGCTTCCCAAGGTCTGATAGGAATTTTTCCGTGTAAGTTCAGCCGAAGTCTGTAATTTCCAAATATTTCTGCCTGCCACGCAACCTGCGTGCTAGCATGCCCGGCTTGCAGCTGACAACGTGCAGCCTGCAGCAATCTTTTTTCTTTCCAGTCACTCTGGTTCGTCCCTGACAAGCCGAAAGGCTTCTGCCACTGTGAGGCAGGCTTCCCACCGAGGAAGGCAGGTCGGATCTTGTACTGGCTCATCCCAACCCACGTGACCTTTGGTAGGGGTCACCACTAGGAGAGGAGGCGCCATGCCCGTTATTACTCTTCCCGATGGCAGTCAACGTTCGTTCGATCACGCCGTATCCGTAGCCGAAGTCGCCGCTTCCATCGGCGCCGGCCTGGCCAAGGCCACCGTGGCCGGCAAGGTCGACGGCAAACTGGTCGATGCCTGCGACCTGATCAGCAACGACGCCACCCTGCAGATCATCACCCCTAAAGATGAAGAGGGACTGGAGATCATCCGCCACTCGTGCGCCCACCTGGTCGGCCACGCGGTGAAGCAGCTGTACCCGACCGCCAAGATGGTGATCGGCCCGGTCATCGACGAAGGCTTCTACTACGACATCGCCTACGAGCGCCCCTTCACCCCTGAAGACATGGCCGCCATCGAAAAGCGCATGATGGAGCTGATCGACAAGGACTACGACGTCATCAAGAAGATGACCCCGCGTGCCGAAGTCATCGACGTGTTCAAGGCCCGTGGCGAAGACTACAAGCTGCGCCTGGTCGAAGACATGCCGGACGAGCAGGCCATGGGCCTGTACTACCACGAAGAATACGTCGACATGTGCCGTGGCCCGCACGTGCCGAACACCCGCTTCCTCAAGGCGTTCAAGCTGACCAAGCTGTCCGGCGCCTACTGGCGCGGTGATGCCAAGAACGAGCAGCTGCAACGCGTGTACGGCACCGCCTGGGCCGACAAGAAGCAGCTGGCGGCGTACATCCAGCGCATCGAAGAGGCCGAAAAACGCGACCACCGCAAGATCGGCAAGCAGCTCGACCTGTTCCACCTGCAGGAAGAAGCCCCGGGCATGGTGTTCTGGCACGCCAACGGCTGGACCGTGTACCAGGTACTCGAGCAGTACATGCGCCAGGTCCAGCGCGTCAACGGCTACCAGGAAATCAAGACCCCGCAGGTTGTCGACCGTATCCTCTGGGAGCGCTCCGGCCACTGGTCCAACTACGCCGAGAACATGTTCACCACTTCGTCGGAAAGTCGTGACTACGCGGTAAAACCGATGAACTGCCCGTGCCACGTGCAGGTGTTCAACCAGGGCCTGAAGAGCTACCGCGACCTGCCGCTGCGCCTGGCCGAGTTCGGTGCCTGCCACCGTAACGAGCCGTCCGGCGCCCTGCACGGCATCATGCGCGTGCGTGGCTTCGTACAGGACGACGCGCACATCTTCTGCACCGAAGAACAGGTGAAGAAAGAAGCCGCCGACTTCATCAAGCTGACCCTGGACGTGTACAAGGACTTCGGCTTCACCGACATCGCCATGAAGCTGTCGACCCGCCCGGCCAAGCGCGTGGGCTCCGAAGAGCTGTGGGACCGTGCCGAAGGCGCACTGGCCGATGCCTTGAACGAATCGGGCCTGGAGTGGGAATACCAGCCAGGCGAGGGCGCCTTCTACGGCCCGAAGATCGAGTTCACCCTGCGCGACTGCCTCGGCCGTAACTGGCAGTGCGGTACCCTGCAGTACGACCCGAACCTGCCAGAACGTCTGGATGCCAGCTATATCGCCGAAGATAACAGCCGTGTTCGCCCGGTCATGCTGCACCGCGCCATCCTCGGTTCGTTCGAACGCTTCATCGGCATGCTGATCGAGCACTACGCTGGCGTGTTCCCGGCCTGGCTGGCACCTACCCAGGCCGTGATCATGAACATCACCGACAAGCAGGCCGATTTCGCCCTCGAGGTGGAAAATACCCTGAACGGTAGCGGTTTCCGTGCCAAGTCGGACTTGAGAAATGAGAAGATCGGCTTTAAAATCCGCGAGCATACTTTGCTCAAGGTCCCGTACCTTTTGGTTATAGGGGATCGCGAAGTCGAAACGCAGACCGTCGCAGTACGCACCCGTGAAGGCAAAGACCTCGGCTCCATGCCGGTGGCTGAATTCACGCAGCTGCTCAACAGCACTGTCGCCCAGCGCGGTCGCCTAGAATCGGAGTAATGACTATTAAGCGTGAAATGAGAAACGATAAACGAACTGCACCGAAAGCCCCGATCAACGAGAATATCTCGGCACGCGAGGTTCGGTTAATTGGCGCTGACGGCGAGCAGATTGGCATCGTCTCGATTGATGAAGCGCTTCGTATCGCTGATGAAGCGAAGCTGGATCTGGTGGAGATCTCCGCCGACGCGCAACCGCCCGTCTGCAAGGTGATGGACTACGGCAAGCACCTCTTCGAGAAGAAGAAGCAGGCCAACGAAGCCAAGAAAAACCAGAAGCAGATCCAGATCAAAGAAATCAAGTTTCGTCCAGGGACGGAAGAAGGGGATTACCAGGTAAAACTACGCAACCTGGTACGTTTCCTTACCGATGGGGACAAGGCCAAGATCTCTCTGAGATTCCGCGGCCGTGAGATGGCCCACCAGGAGCTGGGCATGGAGCTGTTGAAGCGGGTCGAAGCCGACCTCGCCGAATACGGCTCCGTTGAGCAGCATCCGAAGATGGAAGGACGCCAGCTTATGATGGTCATCGCCCCCAAAAAGAAGAAGTAATCTCCCGGGCACGGCAGGCCTGATGATTATTGTGTAATTTTATCGAATGCGGAGTTCCAACATGCCAAAAATGAAAACCAAGAGCGGTGCTGCGAAGCGCTTCCTGAAGACCGCTTCCGGCTTCAAGCACAAGCACGCTTTCAAGAGCCACATCCTGACCAAAATGTCGACCAAGCGTAAGCGTCAACTGCGCGGTGCCAGCCTGCTGCACCCGTCTGACGTGGCAAAAGTCGAGCGCATGCTGCGCGTACGTTAATTCTGGTTTAGATAGAGGAAGTTACTCATGGCTCGTGTTAAGCGTGGCGTCATCGCTCGTAAGCGTCACAAGAAAATTCTGAAACTGGCTAAAGGCTACTACGGTGCACGCTCGCGCGTATTCCGCGTTGCCAAGCAGGCTGTCATCAAGGCAGGTCAATATGCCTACCGTGACCGTCGTCAGAAGAAGCGTCAGTTCCGCGCACTGTGGATCGCTCGTATCAACGCCGGTGCCCGCACCAACGGTCTGTCCTACAGCCGTCTGATTGCTGGCCTGAAAAAGGCTTCGATCGAAATCGACCGTAAGGTTCTGGCCGATCTGGCAGTGAACGAAAAAGCGGCGTTTGCTGCGATTGTCGAGAAAGCTAAAGCCGTTCTGGCTTAAGTACCCGCGACAATCACCCGGCGGCGCTAGCGCCGTCGGGCATTGAACGTCATCGATAGGGGAAGAGCCTTCAAAGCTCTTCCCCTATTTTCGTATCTGGAGTCTGTACATGGAAAACCTGGATGCGTTGGTCTCCCAAGCCCTAGAGGCCGTGGAACGCGCTGAAGACATCAATACCCTGGAACAGATCCGGGTGAACTATCTCGGCAAGAAAGGCGAGCTGACCCAGGTGATGAAGACCCTGGGCAACCTGCCAGCCGAAGAGCGGCCGAAAGTCGGCGCGCTGATCAACGACGCCAAAGAGCGCGTCACCGTTGTGCTCAATGCCCGCAAGGCCGCCTTCGAAGAAGCCGAGCTCAGCGCTCGCCTGGCTGCCGAATGCATTGACGTCACCCTGCCAGGCCGCGGCCAGGCCACCGGTGGCCTGCACCCGATCACCCGTACACTCGAGCGCATCGAGCAGTTCTTCACCCACATCGGCTACGGCATCGCTGAAGGCCCAGAGGTCGAAGACGACTACCACAACTTCGAAGCGCTCAACATCCCCGGCCACCACCCGGCCCGGGCGATGCACGACACCTTCTACTTCAATGCCAACATGCTGCTGCGCACCCACACCTCGCCGGTGCAGGTGCGGACCATGGAGTCCACCCAGCCGCCCATCCGCATTGTCTGCCCGGGCCGCGTATACCGCTGCGACTCGGATATCACCCACTCGCCGATGTTCCACCAGGTCGAAGGCCTGCTGATCGATCGCGATATCAACTTCGCCGACCTCAAGGGCACCATCGAAGAATTCCTGCGCGTGTTCTTCGAAAAAGAACTGGCGGTACGTTTCCGCCCATCGTTCTTCCCCTTCACCGAGCCGTCCGCCGAAGTCGACATCCAGTGCGTGATGTGTTCCGGCAAAGGCTGCCGCGTGTGCAAGCAGACCGGCTGGCTGGAAGTGATGGGCTGCGGCATGGTGCACCCGAACGTGCTGCGCATGTCCGGCATCGACCCTGAAGAGTTCCAGGGCTTCGCCTTCGGCATGGGCGCCGAGCGCCTGGCCATGCTGCGCTACGGCGTCAACGATTTGCGTCTGTTCTTCGATAACGACCTGCGGTTCCTTGCCCAATTCCGCTAGGCCCAATCGACGCACATTCTAGGAGAACAGCATGAAATTCAGTGAACAGTGGCTGCGCGGTTGGGTAAACCCGCAAGTCTCCCGTGACGAACTGGTCGCCCGCCTGTCCATGGCCGGCCTCGAAGTCGACAGCGTTACCCCCGCTGCCGGCCAGTTCAGCGGCATCGTCGTGGGCGAAATCCTCGCCACCGAACAACACCCGGACGCCGACAAGCTGCGCGTGTGCCAGGTAAGCAATGGCCAGGAAACCTTCCAGGTCGTGTGCGGCGCCCCTAACGCCCGCCCAGGCATCAAGATCCCGTTCGCCATGATCGGTGCCGAACTGCCGGGCGACTTCAAGATCAAGAAGGCCAAGCTGCGCGGCGTCGAGTCCTTCGGCATGCTGTGCTCGGCTGCCGAGCTGCAGATCAGCGAAGAGAACGACGGCCTGCTCGAGCTGGCTGCCGACGCCCCGGTTGGCGAAGACATTCGCCAGTACCTGAGCCTGGACGACGCCAGCATCGAAATCGGCCTCACCCCCAACCGCGGTGACTGCCTGTCCATCGCCGGCCTGGCCCGCGACGTCAGCGCCCTGTACGACACCCCGGTCACCCGCCCGGTAGTGCCAGCCGTACCGGCTGCCCACGACGAAGTGCGCCCGGTCGAAGTCAGCGCCCCGGCTGCCTGCCCACGTTACCTGGGCCGCGTCATCCGCAACGTCGACCTGAGCAAGCCGACCCCACTGTGGATGGTCGAACGCCTGCGCCGCAGCGACGTGCGCAGTATCGACGCCGCCGTCGACATCACCAACTACGTGATGCTCGAACTCGGCCAGCCGATGCACGCCTTCGACCTGGCAGAAATCAACGGCGGCATCCGCGTACGCATGGCCGAAGAGGGCGAGAAGCTCGTCCTGCTCGACGGCCAGGAAGTGGCCCTGCGCGCCGACACCCTGGTCATCGCCGACCACACCCGCGCCCTGGCCATCGCCGGCGTCATGGGTGGCGAGCACAGCGGTGTGAACACCGAAAAAACCCGCGACCTGTTCCTCGAAAGCGCCTTCTTCGAGCCGATCTCCGTCGCCGGTAAAGCCCGTTCCTACGGCTTGCACACCGACGCCTCGCACCGCTACGAGCGCGGCGTGGACTCGCAGCTGGCCCGCGAAGCCATGGAGCGCGCCACCCAGCTGCTGCTGGACATCGTCGGCGGCGAAGCCGGCCCGGTCGTCGAAGCCGTCAGCGAACAGCACCTGCCGCAAGTGGCCCCGGTCACCCTGCGCGCCGAACGCATCACCCAGATGCTCGGCATGGAAATGGACCCAGCCCAGGTCGAGCAGCTGCTCAACGCCCTGGAACTGACCACGACTAAAGACGGGGAAGGGCAGTGGACCGTTAACGTCCCAAGCCACCGCTTCGACATCAGCCTGGAAGTGGACCTGATCGAAGAGCTGGCCCGCCTGTACGGCTACAACAACCTGCCGGTTCGCTACCCGCAAGCCCGCCTGGCCCCCCAGGGCAAGCCGGAAACCCGCGGTGACCTGCCGACCCTGCGCCGCCTGCTGGTTGCCCGCGGCTACCAGGAAGCCATCACCTACAGCTTCATCGACCCGAAACTGTTCGAACTGTTCAGCCCGGGCGTAGAGCCGCTGTTGCTGGCCAACCCCATCTCCAGCGACATGGCCGCCATGCGCGCATCCCTGTGGCCGGGCCTGGTCAAGGCACTGCAGCACAACCTGAACCGCCAGCAAGACCGCGTGCGCCTGTTCGAAAGCGGCCTGCGCTTCGTCGGCCAGCTCGGCGACCTGAAGCAGCAGCCGATGATCGCCGGCGTTGTCACCGGCAGCCGCCTGCCAGAAGGCTGGGCCAACGGCCGCGACGGCGTCGACTTCTTCGACGTGAAGGCCGACGTGGAAGCCCTGCTGGGCTACTCCGGCGCCCTGAGCGACTTCACCTTCAGCGCCGGCAAGCACCCAGCCCTGCACCCAGGCCAGACCGCCGCCATCGAGCGTGACGGCAAGCTGGTCGGCTACCTCGGCGCCATCCACCCAGAGCTGGCCAAGGCCCTGGACCTGGACCGCCCGGTGTTCCTGTTCGAGCTGGTGCTGGGCGACGTGGTCGAAGGCCGCCTGCCGAAATTCAGCGAGCTGTCCAAGTTCCCGGAAACCCGCCGCGACCTGGCTTTGATCGCAGGACGTGATGTAGCTTCTAGCTCGGTGCTTGAAGTAATTCGTGACAATGCAGGCGAATGGCTTACAGACCTCAGGCTGTTTGACGTCTACCAAGGTAAAGGCATTGATCCTGATAGAAAAAGCCTTGCCGTCGGCTTGACCTGGCAGCATCCATCGCGCACTCTTAACGACGATGAGGTGAACGCCGCACTGCAAAACATCCTCACCTCGCTCGAACAAAGGTTGAACACCACGTTAAGGAAATAACGGCATGGGTGCTCTGACGAAAGCTGAGATGGCCGAAAGGCTGTACGAGGAGCTGGGGCTTAACAAGCGTGAGGCCAAGGAGCTGGTCGAGCTGTTTTTCGAAGAAATTCGGCACGCACTTGAAGAGAACGAGCAGGTCAAGCTGTCCGGTTTCGGCAACTTCGACCTTCGCGACAAACGCCAGCGGCCGGGCCGCAACCCCAAGACAGGGGAAGAAATCCCGATCACTGCACGGCGCGTCGTCACCTTTCGTCCAGGGCAGAAGTTGAAGGCCCGGGTTGAGGCCTATGCTGGAACCAAGCCATAACGACGAACTGCCCCCCATACCGGGCAAAAGGTACTTCACCATTGGTGAGGTGAGTGAGCTTTGTGCGGTAAAACCGCACGTGCTGCGGTATTGGGAGCAGGAGTTCGATCAGCTCAATCCTGTGAAGCGGCGGGGGAACCGGCGGTATTATCAGCGGCAGGATGTGCTGATGATTCGCCAGATTCGCGCGCTGCTTTATGACCAGGGGTTCACCATTGGTGGGGCTCGGTTGAGGCTCTCCAGTGATGAGGCTAAGGATGAGTCGAGCCAGTACAAGCAGCTGATTCGGCAGATGATTGTCGAGTTGGAGGATGTGTTGGTGGTGTTGAAGAAGTGACCTGGGTTTTTGATGAGTGAATTTTTTTGAGAAAAAGCTTTCATTTATCAGGATGTTAGGGTACATTCTTCAACGTTCTCGGTAGCATTGAGAACATGCTTCAAAGCCCAGTCGGGGCGTAGCGCAGCCCGGTAGCGCACTTGCATGGGGTGCAAGGGGTCGAGTGTTCGAATCACTCCGTCCCGACCATATACTTCAATGACTTAGGCCATTTCCGAAAGGAGTGGCCTTTTTCATGTGCGTGACTTTTGCGTGACTTCTCAGGTTTTTACGCCTGCCTCCTCTTCAAAATCGTCAGCACCGGCCCACGCGAGTCCGTCGCTGAAACTTTGTTTGCCGCCTCTATCAACTGTCCCAGCTCCGCGCCAGAATAGTGACTGGTCACGCTGCCGTTCTTGTGGCCAAGAAGCGACTTCCGATCTTCCTCTGTTACACCAGCTGCTTTCAGGCGCCTGCCGAAAGTGTGCTTCAAGTCGTGAACCCTGATCGAAGCGAACCCAGGGTGTGCCGGCCGCAAGTGTTGCTCCTGCCAGAGCTTTGCCGCGCGCACCCTCGCTTTCTTCCAGGCCGAGTCGTTCATCCTGTGCATCCCGGTGCCGTTGTAGGGAAACACCCATTCCCGGCTAATCCCGCGCTGCCCGTCGATGATCGACTTTGCCACGCTGTTCAGCACCACCAGACGCTCATCTCGGTTCTTCACGCCTGAGTTCTCGTGCCGGCCGCCGAAATCGGCAGGTATCAGGAACACACTGGTGCCCAGTTCGGGTACCGAGATCTCCCAGTCCCACCTCAGTTTGCAGACCTCCTGCTCGCGGCAGCCCGTGTTCACCTTGAACAGGGCCATACGCTGCAGGTGGTCCGGCAACTCACCGAAGAGAATCGACTGCTCATCCCAAGACATCGGGTATGGCTTTCGACTGGATCTCTTCTCCTCCAGCTTGGCCAGCAGCGGGATGCTGTCGAGCCAAGGCCTGCGCTCTTCATCCCGCCATTTCCGGCAAGCCAGCGACAGAACGCGAATCACCCGCTCGATCGCGATGTTCACCGTCCGGTTGCTGACCGCCTTCCTCACTTTCCCATTCGGCAAATCTTCGTCCGTCTGCCGGTCCCGAATGAACGGGGCCAGCGCCTGGTCGTCGATGTGCGTCAGCGGCAGGTCGCCCAGGTATGGATCAAGTTGCTGGAGGCACAGGGCAGTCAGCTTGATTGACGGCTGATCCTTGTGCTCGAGCAGGTACCTGGTAGCCGCCTCCCGGAACGTCCGAACCTGCCGAACACCATACACTTTGCGCTGGCGGATCTGCTCGAGCCGGTGGATCAGGTACTTTTCCGCTTCCGCCCGGTCACAAGTTCCAGTGCTTTCGTAAAGTCTCTCGCCGTTGATCCTCTTGTCGATGTGCCAGATGCCGTTCCTTTGGGAAAGGCCTGTGATTGTCTTTCGCGCCATCCCTTATCTCCTGATGGGCGCTCGCTGCCGGGTGATTGTCGTCCCTGAGCGCCTTCTTTCGCAATTGCCATGGCCTGGATGTAGTCGTTCACCCAGGCGTCCAGCTCTTCCCGGTCGAAACCGATGCCGCGCTCCCCAATGGGGAATTCGCTCACATGCGGCCTGACGGTCTTGTTGAATTCCGATCGGCACATGCCGAGGTAGTGGGGTGCA
This sequence comes from Pseudomonas sp. LS.1a, assembly GCF_022533585.1. NCBI lineage: Bacteria > Pseudomonadati > Pseudomonadota > Gammaproteobacteria > Pseudomonadales > Pseudomonadaceae > Pseudomonas > Pseudomonas sp. LS.1a. The sequence goes on along the minus strand of NZ_CP092827.1, from coordinate 3,615,340 downwards.
TCGCCAGCGCGGATGATGCGCGGCTGAATGCGAGCGGCCGGTGCCGCGCTGGCGTTTGCCATGTGGTTCTCCTGCGGCCGATCAGGCCGTGAAGTGGTGCCCGACCTTCGCCGCGCGGGCGGCTTCCTCGGTGCGGAACATGAGTTCGGTTTTGCCTGGGCGGCCTTCCGATTCGTTCTCGGCCCCCACCCACCAGAAGCCGAACTTGCGGTACGGCTCGCCGAGGATCTTCGTGACGTAGCAGTCGATCAGGTTCATGGATGGTCTCCACGCCGCCGGTGGCGGCAGGTTGGTGGTCAGGGCTTGACGATCGGCGTCCAGCCGCCTGGCCGGTGCGTCTCGTGGTAGGTATCAACGCCGCGGTGCTTGCCGTGGCTAATGCGGCAGACCTTGCACATGCGCGAGTCGCCGAAGTCGCCGTACTTCACTAGCGAGAATGCTGACCACCGATGGCCGAAGGGTTTGCAGATCAGCCAGCGGCCGGCCAGCACGATCGCGTTCCAGATGCGCGGATATTCGCTGTGGAGTGCCAAGTGGACGTGATTCAGGCGCATGCCCATCCGCCATTTCAGCGGACGATGCTTGTCGCCTTTGCGAAGCGGCTCGGTGATGAGCTTTCCGATTTGTTTGAGCACAGGGCATCCTCGTCCGCGCATGTCGGCGGGCTTGAGTAGTTGGGGGAGGGGTTAGCGTTGGCGGTCGAAGAAGTTGCCGGCCTTGCGCTGGAAGGTCAGGTGAGCCCATTGGCGGGCTGCGTTCCCTGCCTGGACGAGTGAGGTGGCGTCGGTTGAGTAGCCGACATGCAGAACTTCGTCGCCGGCTGCACTGCTGAGTACGATCATGGCTGCCACCGGCTCGCGCTCCACCTCGTTGCCCTCGATGTGCTGGGCGATTTCGCGGAACCAGTCGGCCAGCCTTTTGCGCTCGGCTTGGTTGGCCATCACCTGGTTGTTTTGGGCTCGGCGCTTCAGCGGAAACTTGAAGACTTCTGCGCTCATCGCGGCCACCTGTAGAGGTTGAAGGCCACGAACATCAGGGGCAGGATCACTGGCATAGCTCCTTCGGCACGCTGATGGTTTCGCCGCGGGCGTGGTGCACCACAGCGCGGGCCGCTGCTTCTGCCCGGGTATCGCCTGGCTGCCTGTCCAGCGGATGACCTGACACACAGGCCAACCAAGGCCAGCTGTAGCCGCGGTCGATCCAGATGCCGTGCTTCTGGATCAGGTGCTCTCCCGCCGCGTCGTCGATGGTTTGGCCACCCAGTGGAAGTTGCAGTTGGCCGGCCACCGCCGGCATCGGGCCGTCTACCAACTCGATGGCCCAGAGCAGCGCCTTGCCGGCTAGGTCGCAGGTTTGCACCTTGATCAGGCTGGGCATGAGATCAGCTCCTTTGGTACCCGCACGACTGGGCCGAGCTTCGCGTGGACCAAGGCGCGGCAAAAGGCGATAAGGGGTGTAGGACCGGAAAGCCATGTCGAGTTGAGCGGCCCTGCGCTGCAGCCGCATGGACCGCCTGACAAATACCGGTCATGGCTCAAGCCTGCCTGATGCTTTTCGATCAGCGGCCCACCGTGCTCCCAGTTTGATGAGGGCCTGAATCCATAGCCCATCTCGACGCCGCGGATGCTGATGCTGGTAGGGTCTTCTTCGTTGAGCCAAACATTTGTCAGACGCTCGGGATCTGACTCGAATCCTTCGGCCATGGCCACAGCCCAGTCCAGCGGCGCGCCGACCAGGTTGGATACCCTCACTTCGATTAGGTCGGTCATGGTCGCCGCTCCATTTGGCGCTGGCGATATGTCGATGGCCGCTCGATTCCCCACCAACCAGAACTGCGCGATAGGGAGAAATACCAGCGGCCTCCTGCGTCTGTCTTGTACCAGCCGGCCATGAACTTGGGAGTGCTGGGCGCCCATGCCTCTGCATCGCGAGGTGCGACGTTCCAATTCATGCTGCTCACAGCTCATACCTCTCATCAATCCAGCGCCCAGGCGCCAGTGCGGGTGTAGGTTCGGGTTGGGTTTCGTGCGGGGAGAGCTGGCGCTCGTTGCCGGCCTGCAGCTGGCTGTCGGGGATGCAGCTGATGCCGACCCCATTCAGCAGGTAGCAGGTGACGCCGCGCTGGCTGTCGTGCTGCACGTCGATGACGTTATCTTGCGGCTGTGGTGCTGCGCTGGCGCCGGTGGCCAGCAGCAGGAGGCAGAGGGCGAGGCGAGGCTTGATTTCTTCAGGCATGAAGTTGTCCTACCGACTTCTCGGCGCTGGGGGTAGAAAAATGGGATTTCTTGGAGGCGGTGAGGTCAACAGGGAGAGCCGTCGACGCTGATAGCTCATCTATCCACCGAGAGGTGAGCTATATGCCCAACGCAAACGAAAGCCGTTACCAGGCTTATCTGCTTCTCAGAGAGCTCGATGCTCAAATTGCTGCCACGATGAACCAGATCGCCTATGGGCGAATGAATGGGATCGAATGGGAAAAGACCTGCAAAGCCCACCGAATCGCATTCGATGAGTGGATCAAATTCGCCGATATACGGGCCGCTGAAGGAAAAGATTCAGCTTCAGAAAGCCTTAACGACGACTGACTGGCCGATGGCTATCGACACTTCTCCTCGCCGCGATATCGCGGCAGTGAATAGAGGGGAGAGGGGTTCCAGCGGGATGGAGTACAAATGTGCTCTTTCGTGTTTTGCGTTTCCGACTGCTCAGGCAGGGACTAGACTTAGCGTCCCAACCGGAGAGCAGCCATGACCACAGAACGGGTTATGCATTTGGAGCAAGCGCTGGCGGCCGTGTTTGCTGCGGCAGAGCAACAGGGGCTTGATCCAATTCAGCTTCGCCGTCAGGCCATAGGTGGCCTTATAGGCAATGCGTCGTGGCGCTGGGTTGCCCCCGAGCATGTACCTGGCGCAATCGCTGAGATCGAGGGCGCGTTGTTTCTGGTGGATCCGGAGCCTGTTCAGGCCAGCTGAAGGCTGTCGGGTGTTGCGCTCAAGGCTGCGCGGGCAATGGAGCCGTCTTCAACGAACCAAGCCTCGGATTCATGCCACAGCACATTCGCTGGCTCGCCGCTTACGTTGTCCCAGTCGCTGCCAATGTCCTGTGCGAAATGATCCCGGTCGGCGTAGAACTTCAGGGCCTCTCGCAGCCTCTGAACCTCGCCGGTATCGGTCATTGGGCCCAGTCCGGTAATCGGTAGCCCAGTCGCCGCGGCATCCCGCTCTGCCTCTTCTTTGGTCCACCAGAAGGCAGCACCAACCGTCCAGGCTATAGGCTCGGGGTGGGGCTGCGGTTCTGGATGCGTTTCGCGGTAGCCGGCCAGAAACAGCAGGTAGTCGCCGTGGGTGCGCGGGTCTTCGAAGCCGGTGCTGTCCTTGCGCAGCTCCGCCTCACCTAGGCCGAGCGGGTTGAGGCTGATGAACAAATCGCGCGGGTCGGTGTTGCAGGATCGGTTTTCTGTGGGCATGGGTGGTCCTATGCGTTACATTCGCTGGCCAATGAAATGGAGGTGGATGTGCAGCAAAAGTCCTTGGAAGAACTGGTTTCCGAATTTCGGAGCGCGATTCAGTCGTTGGCTGTTGAGGGATTCTGGTTCGGAATTTGTATCAATAGCCGATTCCCTGAGGGGGCATGCGACGACTCTTCTATGCTTCTTGCAGCCTACTTGACTGACAATGGATTCCCTGGAGCGATGCGCATGTCAGGCGTCGATGGTGGCCGGGATGAGGAGTGGGACTCTCATATTTGGCTGAAGCTTGGCGGTAAGCTCATAGATATCACCGGCAGTCAGTTTGAAGGGTACGATCAGCCCGAAATCCTGATTGAAGAGTCCGACGCGTTCCTTGACACATTCACTATCGATAAAGAGCCAAGGCTCGCTGATTACAGGCTTCAGCAACCGCAGCTCTCGAACAGAAGCTATTTCACAGATTCCTATAATGCTATTCGAGCACGCATAGCCTCTGAGGCTTGACTTAGTCCCCGCAGAAGCAGTCTATGTCCTCGGACAGGTAGTCAAAGTCAAAATCCGCCTGCCTGGCGCGCTGGTCAGCTGACCAGGCCAGCGACCGGTAATTGGGTCGGTCCTGCCGGAATACCTGGCCGAATCGTTCTTCGGTGCCAGACCACCAGATCACTCTGGATGGGTCTGCCTGGATGGTCCTGATCAGCTTGGCCTCGTTCTTTTTCCAGCACAGGTCGCAGTTGCCGTAGTCCGAGTCCATGCCCAGGTCGAAAGGCAGTTCGGCCCAGAAAGCCGCCACGTCTTCCTTGATGATGCCAGCGACGTAGGATGGGCGGACGCTGTCCCATCGCGAATTGCCGCGCTCGTTGGCGGTCATCATTCGGCTGTAGCGGCGCGGCTCGTCGTACCGGATACCGACGATGCAATCCCACTCGTCGTAGCCTAGGGCGCGCATGTGCTTCTCGCCGATCTTCACCTTCAGGTAGGCGGTGCACATGTTGTTGCTGAAGTTGGGCAGCACCGCCGGCAGGTTCTTCTCTGCTTTCCGGTATGCCTCGTAGTACTCGAGCATCATCGTGAACGGCTCGCCGTTGCGGCTGGCCGTCTCGAAGTCGACGATCTTGTACCATGGCGCGTCGTCTGGCTGCCCGTACACCCGGCACCACTCCATCCAGATGATATTGACGCCCCAATGCTTGGCCATGGCGTCGATGAAGACCAGCGTCTCCTCGCGCTCCTTGCCGGTGTTCTGGAAGAAGGCGTGCACGTCTGCCGGTAGCTTGCCGCCGTGGGCCTCCAGAATTTTCCAGAGCATGTGCCCGCTGGTGCGGCCACCACTGACGCCAATCTGCGCCGGCCCAGTGATCTGATAGGGGTTAATCGTCATGAGCTTCCCAGCCTGAACTGTTCCTGGCCACCGTGCGCCATGGCTGGATTGAGCTGGACGCGCTGCCCGGCGAGCATTCCTGCGATCTGAGCGGCCATGTCGAGCTCTACGGGCCCAGACTTGCGCTGCTTGCCAATCTCGCGGCCACCCAGGTACTGCTCGATCAGCGCTTTGTCCTGGCTTTCCGCCTGCACAAGGTCGCGTCCACTAGAGCACTGCTCGATGGCTGGATCTTCTTCGCCCTGCGGCACCAACTCATGGATCTTGCCGTGCACCACTGAAACCCACGCGATTGCGAAGTGATCGCCGGCTGTCTCGGGGGAGTAGGCGCTGCGGCGCTTACCACTCCTGACCGAGGCTACGTAGTCGCGGCGAGCCTGCGTCAGCTTGGTGAGCAAAGTCTCGTAGGCATACATCGCGATCTGCGGCGCAGGCATCACGCCTACGAACAAGGCCCGCTCAACCATTCGCCCAGACGACTCGCACCAGTGCTTATACGAGAGCGGTCGGCACCCGAACACCCTGGCCACGATGCCGCTTAGGTGCCGATCCCAGGTTGGCCGGCGGTTCGCCCTGGACTTCTCCGACTGGACCTCGTCCACATCGCTCAGGCGGACATCCAGCTCGGTGAGTCGATACTCGCGCATCAGCGCTTGGGCCTGGCGCATTGCCGTGGCCGCCTCGTTCTCGTTCGAGCTTTTGGACAGGGCCAGACAGCGCTTGATCTTGCGGATGACCCGCTCGAGCTTGCTTTCGTCGTGCTGTTGTTCGGTCATGTTGTGGTCCTTGCGTGCAGGCGCCGCCCTCGCCGGGGAGGCGTGATTTGTTGAAAGGGATATGCGAGTCGAGGTCGTTTCGAGGCTGTACGGGGTGTTAATTTATAATTGGCGGCGCTTAAAAAGTTTTTGTAAGCCTTGCAATTCCGTATTAAATGGCCATGATGTCGAAGCGGCATGGTGCCGAGCACAGGAGATCGAGATGGAAATTTGGCGTCAGGGTGCAAACCGGAAGACCGGCTGGTCTGTAATCAAATCTAGGAAGGCCCCAATTTTTGGGTTCGAGGAGGATTCGAAGAAGGGAAGTGTTCTCGGGATTACGCTGAAGACCACATCCGATCCTAGCCAGGTTGGAGAATACGACCACCTGGTGCGCTTGACGCTCAGCGATATCGGCCTCCTCTTAGATGAACTTAGCGAGGTACGCGATCCGAAGATCCAGGCAGAGCTGGCTGAAACCCTGTCAGAATACGTCCGACCGCTCCATCGCTTGCTAAATCTGGCGAGCGGGGTCTCTCTGTCTAGGTAGTTGACCACAGCCCTCTGCTGTCGGAAGGGCGATTTCGTCCCCCGGATCCTGCTGAATCATCAGCATGCTCTTCCTGTCGAAGGCCATGGCCAGTCTCGGAGATATGCTGATTTTGTGCCGCGGCGGGGTGAGAAACTTCGCCGCGTGCAGCCTGCCCAGTGCGTGGATGCCGTGGATCAATGCCTCAATCATCTGGCTGTACGTGGCGTCTGCCCAGCCGCATATGGCGCGCAGGTGCTGGCCGGTTCGCTTCCTGGCTGACAGCCGCAGCGGCTCATTCCGCGCCACAGATCGGTGAGCTTCGATTTCGTGGCGTGCGATCCTGAATAGCGCGTGATGCCCGAGCGCTTCGATGTGATGAATCATCAGCGTCATCGCCTCGCCTTGCTCATCAATGCCGGCCCACTCCATCAGCTCTAGGAGGGCCTGCTTAGTCCCTGGTCGAACCTTCAAGCGCAGGTCTTCTTCCTGCAGGCGCTCGGCCTTCTCTCGCCTGCGCTCATCACGCTGCTGCTGCGTCAGAGCCATCATCGCCTCCATTGCGCACAAAGCGGGTGCCTGGTGCGTACTCCAGCAGGTCGCACACCCGGTTGATGATCTTGAGCGCGGCGTCGAACACCTTGGCGTCGTCCGGCTCGCGGGCCAGGCGCTTCATGTTCGGCTGATGCTCCAGGCAGACCTTGTCGACCAGGCGACGGGCCAGCCTGCGCAGGTGGTCGGCGCTGTCGTGCACGCGCAGGCTCAGCGCGAAGGCCAGAGCCACGTCATCAGGCCGGTACTGGCCGCCGCTGCGGGTGTTGTACAGCTTCTTGACCGGTGACTTCAGCCAGCCCGGAAGGGTTACGACTCCAGAGGGTGCTTTCTGCATGTCTGTGCTCCGTGAGGCCGCTGGGCGGCAGGTGGAACTGTTCTTGCCGCCGGCGATGGCGGACCAGGTTGTTGATCCGTCTCATGCGGCGCGCGCCGTATCGATCTGCTCGGTGACCTCGACCAGTTGCTGGGTCAGGTTCTCGATGGTGGCGGCGCCGCGCACACGTTCGGCGCGGCCCCATTGGCAGCTGCGGTTGAACAGCAGCTGCAGGTGCTGCTCCAGTTCCTTCCGGCGCAGGAGGAGGTCGGGGGTGGTGATTGCTGTCATGGCTATGCCCTGCGTTTTCTGAGCGGGAAGTCGATACCGAACTTCTTGATGATCCGACTCATCGTCGTGTGGCCGATCTCGAGCTTCAGAGTTGCGCTATTGCGCGATAGGCCTGCATCCCTGAGTGCCCGGATTCGATCGGCCAGCTTGGCGTCACGGGCCTCGACGTCTGGCTTTTCGATGTGTTTGCCGCGGTTGCCCGAGACAAACGCGAAGCCGTGGCGCTTGGCCATGTCCCATAGCGAGGACTGGGATACTTTGAGTTCCTGGGCCGCTTCTCGGCAGGTCATGGTCTCGGCCATCTTCGCCACCATGTCGGCGCGGGCCTTGGCCTTTTCCTGACGGGTACCGTGCTGCACTGGGGGCGGCCCCCGGCGCTTCTTAGGTGCGGGCTCAGGGTGCTTGCGCTGGGGCAGCGGCCGGTAGGTGAAGCCCTCCAGCACTACGAGCTGGCCGCCAGACGCGAAGAAGGCCGCTTTTGCGGCCTCCAGGTCGATTGATTGGTTCATGCTCACCTCATGCTGCGATTCCGAGCACGCGATTCATGCGCTCGTCGAGGATTTCGTAGAAGGTTTTCACGCGCTCCGAGAGCTTGCGGATCATCGCCTCGTCCCGGTAGGCACGCTTCACGAACAGCGGCATGCCCGGCCAGTAGCAGATGAAGTCGATCCATTCGCGCTCGGACACCCAAAGGCCGCCCTGGCACTGAGCGACATGCTCTTTCGGGATCTCGCCACCCAAGATCACGTCGACCTGCAGCTTCGGCAGCTTGGTCTTGATCTCGGTCAGGCCGTTGTCGCCGACCAGGGCGTCTGGTGAGTAACCAATGCCATGGTTCAGGATGATCCCCACCTGGTGGGTCTGGACGTCCTCGCGGTCGCAATACAGGGCCCGGGCAGTACCTTCCAGTTCGTGCCCGCGCTCGGTGTGGCGGTTACCGGTGAACGGGTCGGCCGCTTCGCCGGTGATGCGCTCGCCGATCAGGGTGTTCATGTAGGTGAAGGCGCCGGCACCGAAACCGGCCTCACCCTTGCCGTTCACCAGCAGGCAGTCCAACTCGCTGCAGGTAATGATGCCCAGGCGCAGGTCAAGCCAGGCCTGGGTGCCTTGCTCGACGTCACTGATGATCTGCATTTGCGGCCTCCGCGGCCCTAATGGCCTTGTTCAGTTGCGCGACCAGGATGTCGTGGCGACCCTTCGGCACGCATTCGGCCGAACCGTATTCGCCGGTAAACCAGTCGCGGGTCGTCTGGGTGCAGCGATCGAGCAGGGCGCTGATGCCGGCCGCCTGCACGCTGGTGACGTTCGCCGTTGGCACGGCTGCGTGGCCGTCGTCATCCTCGCCGCGGGTGGTGAGGTTGAGCAGGGCGCTCATGACGTAGCGCTTGCCGTAACTGGTGGACGAGCCGACCGCCTGGACAGCGTTCTTGCTGCCGCTGGTGTCGAGCGGGAGCAGCATGGTTGTGCTCTCGCGGTGTCCGGCCCGGTGCATCAGGATGCCGGTTACCGTGAGGCCGCCCGGCGTGTTCTCGACCTTGAACGTGATGGCGAAGCCGTGGGCCTGCATGATCGGCTTGATGACATCGTTGATGTCTTCGAAGGTGGCGTAGTCGCTGCGCTTCTGGCCGTTCACCACGATGGCGCCGCGTTCGGCGATGCTCGGGATGTCGCTCTGCATGGCCGCCATGGCGGCGTTGAACTCTGCCTCAGCATCACGGGCCTGCATGCGTTCATGCATCGCCATCAGACGCTCCAGCTTGTCGATGTCACAGGTGGGGTCGGTAGCGGCCCGGCTGATTACGGCCAGGATGCTGCTGTCGGCCTGCGCGGGCGCGGCCACCGGGCGGCGCTGCTCCGGCACAATGATCGTGCTGCTCATGGTCGGTGCCTCAGTAGGAAATGGCGATGTTCGGGATCTTGCGCTGGGCGATCAGGGTGACCGCTTGCTTGGCGCACGCTTCAGGCATGCCTTCGGCCATGAAGGCTTCCAGGGCGGCGCGGTTGATGCTGGCTCGGTGCGCCTTGTCGGCCTCGCGGGCTTCTTGCTGGCGAAGAATCTCCGCGGCAGCGGCATCAGCGCGGCGGCGCTCGTCCTGGCGGGCCTGCTCGGCGGCTTCCTCTTGCCGGCGCGCTGCGGCCTGGCGCTCCTGCTCCATCCGCTGCTCGGCGGCAACGCGGTCGGCTTCAGCCTGGATCCGGGCGCGCTCGGCTTGCTCGGCCTGCAACTTGAACTGGAGGCGCTGGTTCTCGGCTTCGCGCTCTTGCGCAGCGGCCTGGTCAAGCAGTTCCTGCTCTCGGCGGGCTGCGGCTTCGCGTTCTGCTTGCTGCTGCTGGGCCACGCGCTGGCGCTCGGCCTCGACAGCGGCCTCTTGTGCCGCTCGAATCCGGTCATGCTCGGCGCGCTCTTCAGCTTCGCGGCGCAGCCGGGCCAGCTCGGCCTGCTCTGCGTCGTACTTCTGCCGGGCCGCCAGCGCTTCACGAAGCACGGCTAGCGCTTGGTCTTTCACCTGTCCGGCCTCGGCGGTGAATTCCTCCCAGGCGTCGTCCAGGGCAACGCCTTCAACCCTTCCGATCCGGGCCAGAAGGTCCTCGGCGGTCAGCAGGCCGAGTTCGGCGCCTTCCGCTTTGATGGCTGCAATGCCTTGCTCATGCCGGGCGACACGGGCGGCTTCTGCCTGCTCCCACTCGGTGAGCGGCCGGCGCGTCTCGTCCCGCAGCGCGTCCATCGTGGTCACGAACTCACGCAGCTCGGCCTCGACCACCTTCGGCATTTCCTTCAGCCGGCGTAGGTAGTCGCGGCCCGGCTTCTCGACGGCGGTCTTCGATTTGCTGACCTTGGCGGCCAGGCTGGCGATGCGTTCGCGGCCCTTGCGGGTGGTCAGATCGGGCACTTCGCCTTCGACCTCAGCCTTCACCAGGTCGATGAATTGCTTCAGGCCGCCGGCCACGTAAATGGCCGGGGCGTTCTCCTCGCTGATCTCTTCGATCGCGATCAGTTTCTGTTCTGCGGACATTAGAAAACCTCGCGCCAGGCCGGCGCCGTCAGTTGAAAGGGGAAATGCCAGGTCACCCGGATTGGAGGTGCCACCAGGCCCTGGCTGCGGTGGATGGTTGCGCGCTCTCGCCGCTTACGCTCCGGGTAGGTCCGGTTATCCCCTAAGGGCCCGCCGGGCTCGGGTGTGTGTTCAGGAAGTGATGCTGCCGGCCAGTGCGCTGGCGAGCATGAAGAAGGTGCAGGCGAAGAGCATGGAGAAGGATCCGCGCCAGATGACCAGGCGCCGGGCGCGCTGGTAGCTGGTCATGGCCGAGGCCTCACAGCGATCCGCCCGGACTTGATGGCCGCCACCAGCTTTGGCGGCAGGTGAGCCACAGGCAGCTCACGGGGCAGGCCGGCGCCGATGATGGCCAGGCTGCGCTCGATCTGCTCAAGTTGCTCGTCGATCAGGGACTTCACAGGTGCAGTACTCATGCAGCCTCCTTGCGCCGCTCAGCAATCCGCCGGATGCGCTCGCAGTAGTGTTTGAACTCGTTGGAGTCGATGGCCAGAAGAGAGAAGTAGGCGACCACCATGGATTCGGCCTTCGCATCCTCCACCGGGCCAGAGCCCGGCAGAAGCATCGTCTCGATTGCGGCCTCGATGGCGCGAACCGCCACGCTGTGAGGATTCATTCCGCGTCCTCGGCCTGGGCCAGCACTGCTTCCTTGGCGAAGGGCGTGAGCAGCTGGCGGGCGATCTCTTCCAGCGCTGCCTCGGGGTTGGCCACGCTCATGATCTCGTCAGCCGCTGCCTTTGCGTCGCTGGTGACCTTGCAGCGCGCCGCTAGGACCAGGCGGCCCAGCACCGAGTTGCTGATCCCCGATAGGCCAAGCTGGCCCATCACGAACTCATCCACCGCCTGAGCGAAGCGCTCATAGGTGACACCCTGCTTCGGGCGCATGCGGCGCTTGAACACTACGTCGCGGCGCGCCATCAGCTCAGCGATTCCGTCGTCGATCCAGGTGGATTCCGCGTCGGCTACTTCGCTCACCGCCGGCGGCATCCGGTTGTCGTACTCAAACTGTGCTGCTCGAAGTGCGCCCATAGTCGCCTCCAGGTGGCGGGTTACTCGGTGGGTGGGGAAGGGAGGGGCTGCCAGTGGGTCGGCTTCCAGCTTGAAGCCCAACTGCTTTGCGGCTCTTCCCACGAGAAGTACGGCGGATATCCGTGGGCGTGCGCAATCGAGCCTTTGCCGTGCTCGCGATAAAGCGACTCGCGAGCACCGTATCGTTCGTTCCAAGCAAGAACCCTGGTCCCTATCTCCGGCAGCCTGTCGCTGCACTTGATCCACTCGCTCATGCTGCCTCCGGCCAATTGCTGTTGATGCTCTGTCTCGCGTAGATCGACAGGCGACTGAAGCTATCCGAGCCGCCGCACCCGGGCATGGTTCCTTCCAGCTCGACGCAGGCCTTGATGTCACAGCGCCGCGAGCACACCCAGCCGCCGTAGTGGCAGCGGTGAACCTCGCCGCGTGGATCAGGGTGATAGGCCAGGCCGCCTTTCCAAGAAGGCGACCCGCGCAACTTGAGGCCGCAGCCCCGGCACACGGCCTGGGTATCGGTGCAATTGTGCATTTTGGTTATCCTCGACAACCGCATTGGCCAGGCGCCATGCGCGGGTGACCAAACCCACCGTGAAAGGTGGCCTGGCGCCTGCCAATGCGGTCGATGTGAAGGGAAGGGGTGCAGGCGCCCGGCGCTGCCCGGGATGCGTCGAATCTGGCCAGCTGATGCCCTCGGACTCGCCTGCAAAAAGGGTGTTACTGATCAGCCTTGAGATGGGCGATTGCCACCCGGTAGGCCGCTGCGTTGTCACGCTCAAGCTTGGCTTGTTCGTGATTGCCCTCGGCCTCGTTGATCGGCGCGTTGGTTTCGCAAACCTGAGCGCTGACCTCCAGCTGGGCGATAGCTGCTGCGTGCTTCATGGGGTTCTCCTGATGATGCGGGGTGCATCGGACTGGGCTCGTGAAGGCTGGGCAATCGACCGGTTATCCGCGTCGAGGTGGCCACCCCGCTGTTTGCTTGCAGCTCATCCGAGTCCAGTCCGATGAACCCAGCGATGGGGAGCAGGGCATCGGGCCAGTCTGTTCCTGGCAGTCAAGGGAATAGGCGCCTGTTTTTACAGGGGCAGGCTCCCTGTTTCCTCGCTTTCCACAGTCGAGGGAAACCGGCTAGGATTTTGGATCCACAGTCGAGATAAGGAACATCGAAATGCCGAGTTACATGGTTAGGGTTGAGCTAAAGAATGCGAATGGCGAGGACTACAACGAACTACATGAAAAGCTCGGTGCTCTAGGGCTGGCCAGAAGCGTAATAGGTAATGATGGCGCGTCTTATGAGATGCCCACGGGCACCTATTACGGGAAAAGCGACCTCAGCACCGGCTCTCTGCGCGAGCGCGTCAGCACTCTTTCCAATCCTCACTCGCGACCAGGCGTTGCAGCGGTCTTTGTTGCAGAGGTATCTGACTGGGCATTCTGGCTGTACAAGGAGTGAGCTGAGCCGCTGCCCGCAGCGCCCGTCCTGCCTTTTGGCATGTGATTGGTGTGCTCCCTGAGGAGCCCCATAACGCCAGCGAAAGCCTCATCAAAAGTGATGCTTTCGCCTGTCGCGATCTCCTGCACCAATTCACGCACCCGCTCTATCTGAGCTTCGTTCATCGTCTTGCCCTCCAGGGCGGTTGATTCGGGTTACTCGGCCTCCAGCCTCGCCAGTTCTGCGCGCAGCTTCTCAATTCGCTCTTGCTTCGCCTTGGCCCCATCCCCATCCGTGTCGACGATGAGAGAGGCTCGGAATCGCCTATCTTTCAGGGTGGATACAACCAGTCGACTCACATACTGGCTGAGAGCTTGCTCTAGGATCAGGTTTCCTTGAGCTCTGCCAATGGCATCGAGCAGCACCTTCAGCTCTGGCGTGTCAGTGTTGATGCTGATTCTTCGCGTTTCCATGGCTCTCTCCAGTTCCATCCGGTTACTTCCAGCCGTCCCGGTCAAGCCATGCCTTGGCCAGCTTGACGATCCGGTCACCGTTGTAGATGGCGAACACCATGAAGCAGGCAACCATAGGCACCACACAGAGAATCGCCCACAACGTGCCCAAGGTCAGATACCAGGCAATGCATGAGGCGATGAAGCCGGCTAAAGGCAGGCTGAATTTCTTCTGCTGCGATGTGATTTTCATGCTGCTGTTCCAGTGTGATTTCCCGGATGCCACTCTCTGAATGGCACCTGGTGAAATCCCGGCCTCGCTACTGGCGACAGGCCGGGGGTATTGCGTCAGCGATGTCATAGCCATTTCCCCGCCGCTGATTGCAGGTCAGGCTTCGTCGTCGATGTGGGCTTCGAGCTTCCTCCCCATGGCGGCAATCAGTGCCTGTTCGCCATGGATCGCAGGTCCTTACAACATGCACGCTGCAGCTCTGGGTGCCCGGGTGATTGGGGCAGGGTGCATGAGGTCCGGCGCCCCTCAATGCCGAAGCTCGGGGCGCTAATTCAAAACGGTGTCTCTCCCTTCTTCCGCGGGGATCGCGGGGCGCATTGCTTGCCGGGTCGTTCGCGCGGTTCGAGCGTTTCGCTCTCGATCAGCCGTACAGGTTGTTCCTGTCGTGGGCGGGCTATCTGACCCGTCTGATCGCCGGTCGCCGGTAGAGGCAATGCGGTCTGTTGGTGTTTCGGTGTTGCGCTGGCTTGTTAAAGAGCGGTGAGGCTTGAGGGCCTCTGCAGTCCCTCGTGAGTGACTGCGCGAAATAAAAGTAGCACTGCTGTTATTGATCAGTCAACAGCAGTGCTAATAATTTTATTCCTCACACAGCAAGCCCGGCACTACCGGTCGAGAGCAGTCTCTATGGTGGCGATTTGATACACTCTCGCCGGTCATATAAGGAGCTTGGGAAATGAAAAGAGCCGTTGTTGCATTGACTCTTGGGTTGTCGCTTGCTGGCTGCGGTAATGCCGACAGGGAGAAGGCTGAACAGCTTCAAGGAGAGGTGAGCAAGCTGCAGTCTGAGATCGCCACACTCAAGGCGGAACTGGATGCTGAAAAACATGGAGCTCAAAGATTGCTGGCGCGAGCGAAGGACGCCAAGGCCGCAGGAAATAACGCTTCTGCCAAATCAGACCTGCACGACCTGATCGCGCATCATCCAGAAAAACCAGAGGCGGCAACGGCAAAAGCTATGCTCGATGCCATTGAGCGCGAGGAAAAGGCTGCGGAAATCGAAAGGCTGGCAGCTGAGAAAAAGAAAGCAGAGGAGGCAAGGGAAGCCCTGGCGAAGCTGGACAAGAACCTCAAGAAAAATACCGATGAGATCAAAGGGATAACCTGGGTTTCCCACAAGTCCATCCCTACGCTCGACACCTACATGTCACTGTACTTCGGGCTGGAAGGTGAGAACTCCAGGGTTATGCCGCTGAGGCTTAAGCTCCAATATCACTCTGACAGTTGGCTATTTGTCCAGAGCGTGACGATCAAGGCTGACGATCAGACCTTCCAGCTAGGCAGCCAAGACTTCGAGCGAGACAACGGCTACGGCGGAATTTGGGAGTGGTCGGACACCGTTGCCGAGAACAAGGCCATGCTAAGAAAAATTGCAGACGCCAAAAAGGTGACCATCAGGTTCGACGGGAAGCAGTATTACAACGACTTCATCCTGCCGGATTCTCAAAAGCGCGCCATCAAAGAAATGATCTTGGCATGGGAGCGCTACGGCGGTAAGGCTTGATGTGTCCACAAAAAAGCCCGCGCTAGGCGGGCTTCATTGGCGTAGCTGACTCACTCGTCAGGGCTAGGCTTGGCGATGTAATCCTTAGGGATATACGGAACCTTTGTCACCTTGCCGTCCTTCGTCTCAAACGATACTGACTTCGCGCCGCCGAATGCTGTGGCATGGCTGTAGACCCACATCTGGCCGTCTTCCCTGGATGTGACCATGTAGGGATTACCCATGATCTCGTACAGTTGGTCCTCGGTCATGCCGACCTTGACCTGGCTGGCCTGGCCGAAAGTGAATGGGGTGCCCGCGCAGCCTGCCAGAACGGCGACTACCGCGACGAGAAGAAATCGTTGAATGTGGCGAAGCATGGTGACCTCCCTGTGAATTGAGACGCCATCCTACCACTCCGGCCCTGAGCCATCGCGCAGGCGTGAAAAAGCCCGTCGAGGCGGGCTGTTTGGTGTTTAATTCATTGAGCAGCCTGGGGAGCTTTCTGTTGCGCCTTGACTTGCTCCAGCAGTTGCCTTGTCTCGAACGACTGCTGCTTCATCTCCTGGAGGGCGGCAGATGTATCGCGACCAGAGTCAAAGTTCGCCACCCCGTATGCCATCACAGCAATGGTGATGCCGACAATCGCGATCACTGACAGGACCGAATTAAGAATGATCGTCCCTTTCAGTCCGCGCACTCCTGAAAGGTCTTTGTCCAGGAGCTGAAGGCTGTGGTCCATTTTCAGCAACCCATCAGCTACACGGCCCTCAAATTCCTTCAAGCGCGCATCTGCCTTGAGCTGATGATTCTCAAGCAGGGCATTGAGCTCTTCGCGCGTGATGTCGTTCATGCGCTGAGTATGGTCATTTTGCTCATTTTTGTCACGAACACCTATTTCAGGGCGCGGCGCCCTTGGAGTAACAAGCTGATTCCAGTCGATAGAGTCAGGTAGCTCTTTTGACCACTCCTTGTTGCCCGGCATCCTGACCATGTCAGATCCTCTTCGCCGGATTGGCGCTCAGCCACTCCGCAACGATAGGCTGGTAGATGTGCTCAACATGCCCGCAGTTGTGACAAAACATTGCGTAAGTCGATATCCCGTATGGTTTGCCGTCCTCCCTAACCTTACGGAAGCGATGGAACAGAAGCTCCATTACCGGCTCCTCACTAGCAGAGTCATTGCCTTCCCAGTCATCAGCGAAAAGACCCCATTTCGAAGGTGATTTTCCGCATGCTGGGCAAGTAGATTGGACCCTTGTTGCATTCAAGAACCGGATGAATTCCTGGGTAGTTACATCACTTGCCATTGTTCTTCCTGATGGTTGCTTGGTTGGATTTGGCTAGGGGCATGGCTACACCTTCTTCACATCGCCTGAAAACCGGTCTGAGACCTTCTCGGCTCCACCGAGCCTAGAGACAATCTCTGTCCAGGGATCCCTGTGGCACTCTTGCAAGATGGACTCGCAACGCTCATCGGGGTCATTAATGTTTTCGGCTAGCTGTCGGATCGAGAGCAGAAATCGGTGAAAGTCGCTTCCGTGGGTTGGTACCGGCCCAATCTCAGATGCCATTTTTGAGAATGGGACCATGCGATCAGAGAATTCCGTCTGAGGAATCCATATCCCTTGCCATTCTTCGCGAATGAAGATTGGAGGAGGCGCAGATCGATCCCAGTAGGTCTCGCCGTGGCGCTCAAGGACGCAATATGGAGTCCTCAGCTGCATGGTTGCGGCAAACATGAAGTGCGTGACGATTTCGTCAGGCCATGACTGATCCCAAGCCCTATACTCCATGGGTCAAAGATCTCCGCCGCGCCAGATCACCTTGCCGATGATCCGATGCTCGTTGCCGTTGATGTGCAGATGGTAGCGGTCCGGATACTGCACTTTGTCTTCGTTGTCACTTCGAAGAAGCCACTGGCCGAGCGATCCTTTAACCAATCGTTTCACGATGGCGCCGTCGGTGCCAGCGAGCACAAACACCTGACCGTCAACAGGATCGATCCTCGATCGATCTACCAGGAGAACGTCGCGGTCACTGATGGTTGGCCACATGCTCTCGCCCTCGGCGTAGATCACGATCAGCTGCTCAGCCTTGGCTCCCTTCACCTTCAGCCAATCGCGCTTGAAAGCAAGGGTGGAGCGTATTTCAACGTGCGGATTCTCGCTCCCTAGGCCGGCAGCAGCTTTGGCGTCGTACTGGGGGACGTAGGCGTACCGGCCGTCTAGCTCGTCTTCATCTGCCCCGTCAGGGAGTGGAGAGTTTGCAGCCTCAGTCGTATGCAGGACTTGGTGGGATGTGCGCCTGATTCCGGCTGCCAGGGTAGGACTCACCTGAGCAGGCTCGAAGTCTAAAGCCTCGGATAGCTTTACGAGAGCTTCGAGGTTTAGCGCAACCTTGCCGGTCATGTACTGACTCACGGTGCTTTGTGGTGACTTCCACTCGCAGCGCTCTCCAACCTCGGTCTGGGTGAGGGCGGGCTTCGACGGATCCTCACGCGATTCCTTCACGCGCTGCTTGTAGATTTCGTGCAGCCGCTTTGCATCAGCAAGCTGCTCGGCAGAAAGAGGAGTTCTGATCGGTTTCTTCATGCGCGTGATTTAGTAGCACAGCTGCTTCTTAAGCAAACAGCACTGCTACTCTTTGTCCTTGAATATTGTAAAACAGCAGTGCTAATATTCGATCAAATCCCTATGAGGCAGACCAGATGAACACTGTTTCCCTTGAGGAATACCTGGCCGGGCATGGAACCCAGAGCGACCTCGCCAAGGCTCTGGGGATTCAGCAAAGCGCCGTCTCCCAAATGTTCCGTGCCAAGCGGGACATCCGAATCACCATGCACGACGACGGGCACATCGAGGCGAACGAGGTTCGCCCAATTCCTGCTCGCAAGTCGGCTGCGTAAACATTTTTCAATCACAAGGAAATCCCTGAATGCACCTGGACCCCGCCAACAAACGCAGCGAAGTGATCAAGTCGCGCTGGAAGCCTGAAGAGGTTCGAAAGCTGCGCATGGAAGCCCGTATGGCTGGCATGCAGCTGGCCACCTACGTGCACGAACTGGCCAACCTAGGCCGTCGACTGGGCGCTGCTGATCTGCTCCGAGAAATGAACGGCGCTGGTGAGCAGGATAAAACGGCCTGAAGCCCCTATGGAGGGCCTATGCCTGAAACCACCTTCGAATTGCTGCCAATCGAGGTGAAGGCTGAGGTTCGACAGCTGGCTGCCGACCTTGGCTGGAGCCTGGATAGATCGACGGATGAGTACTTGGAAATGAGTCGCTCGCTCGCGGTCCAGGAGCAATTGAGACAAATGCGACACAAGGCCCCCGTGTTGGGGCTGGTAGGGCACAAAAAGGGCCTCGATGTTCCCTGATTGTGGAAAGACAGAGGCCCTCTTTCGGGCTTCTTAAAGGCACAAAAAAGCCGGGATTGCGGCCCGGCTCTCTGCAATACAAAACTCTGTAGGGGAATTATGCATATGCAGACCCAAAGTGTACAGGCCCTGTCCAGGACCGCGCCACAAAATGCGAACCACGATTTCGTGGCGCGCACGGAAATTGTCACGGTGTTCGATGGCGAAGCTGTCACCAGCACCGTCACCGTCGCCCGCGAAACTGACAACGAGCATGCCAGCGTAATCGCGCTGGTTCGCAAGTATCAGGCTGATTTCGGAGAGTTCGGAGGGGTCAGATTTCAAATCGAACCCTTTGAAACTGCTGGCGGCGCCCAGTCCCGCGAGATCGCGCTGCTGAACGAGCAGCAAGCGACCCTCTTGCTCACCTACATGCGCAACACCTCGATCGTCCGCGACTTCAAGAAGCGCCTGGTCAAGGAGTTCTGGCGCTTGGCGAAAGCCGCCCCGGCCCAGCCCGCCGACCTGAGCAAGCTGGAGATCCTTCAGATGGCCCTGGAGTCGGAGAAAGCTCGCGTCCTGCTCACCGTCCAGGTCGAGGCCCAGGCCAAGAAGATCGACCACCTGGAGAACCTGTTCAAGGAAGGCATGAGTCACGTCCAGTTCTGCAAGGGCCTCAATGGGGTCAACGTGATGCAGGTTGGGCATTTCCTTGAGCGCCGCAACTGGCTCTACAACGAGAGCAAGTCCGGAACCCGGTACCGCGTGGCCGCATACGCCCGCGACAAGTACATGACCGAGCACCAGCAGGAGATCACCCCGCACGGGAAAGAGGCGTTCATCAGCTACACGCCGATCCTGCTGCGCAAGGGCGCCGCTCGCCTGTACGAGCTGTACCTGGCCGGCGAGTTGCCCATGAAGAAGAACTGGGATGGCCTGCACACCCACGACAAGGCCGTGCGGGGTGCAGCATGAGCGACGACTTGATCCGGGCGCAGTTCGAGGATGCTTTCAACGCCCTGTATCCGACCACTTACAAAGCAGCCAAAGCGGGTGAGCCAAAGGCCAGCGGCGACATGTCCTGCGCTTGGTGGGGATGGAAAGCATCGCACGATGCTGTAGCCCTCAAGCTCGCACAGCTTGACCAGCTGCTACAGGCCATCCCTGCCTGTGCGGAGCATGGCCCATGCGTACCGTTTGCAATCCAGTGGATAGGCGACATGAAGCGCCAATTGACTGAGATCGCCGAGTCGCGTGACGGGCTACAGATCGACATCGAGGGCCTGCGGAAGGACGCCGAGCGCTATCGGTGGTTCAAGTCCAAATTCCACGATGAGGGCCTTGTGATCGCGAAGTGCACTGAATGGAACATCGCGTCTTGGTCTGGGGATGATCCGGACGGCGAGATCGATAAGGCGATGGCCAAGGAGCGCGGCCAATGACCGACATCCCGCGTCAATTCAAGGGCGTCTGGATCCCTGCTGAGGTATGGCTCGATCACTCCCTGTCGATCACCGAGAAGGTGATGATGGTCGAGATCGGTAGCCTGCAAGACCCTGTGCGCGGCTGCTACGCCAGCAACAGCCACTTCGCCAGGTTCTTCGGCCTGTCGAGTTCCCGCGTGTCCGAGATCATCAGTGCTCTGTCGGCCAAGGGCCTTTTGCGGGTCGAACTGATCCGCGATGGTCGGCAGGTAGTAGAGCGCCGTGTGCGCCTCACGAACCTATTCGGAAAGTCGAATACCTATTCGGAAAACACGGCGACCCTATTCGGAAAACACGGTGACCCCTCTTCGGAAAAGGCGGAGGAGAGTAATACAAAGAGCAACAGTACAACTGAGGGTGAGCGCGCGGCCGCCAAGGCGTCCTCGACCGCTTCGCGCAAGGCCTCGAAGTTCGATCCTCTGACTGCTTGCCCTGCCAACGTCACTCCCTCCGTGTGGGCCGACTGGTGCCAGCACCGCAAAGAGATCCGTAAGCCGCTGACCGCCACCACCTGCGCGAAGCAGACCAAGACCCTGGCCGGCCACCACGCGCCGGATGCCGTGATCAACCAGTCCATCAGCAACGGCTGGACTGGTCTGTTCCCGGAGAAGGTGCTGCCGGGTGCCCAGCAGGGCCAGCGCCGCAGCGGCCCCGACTTCAACGACACCAGCTGGGCTGATGACCTGGGGGGCTTATGAGCGCACAACCGAAACTGCGCAGCGTCACGCAGATCATGGCCGCCAGCCGCAACCTGCCGGCCGAGGTGCAGGCCCCGGCCAAGCAGCTCGACCCCGGCACGACCGAAGTGGTCAACGCCCTGTTCAAGGAGCTGCAGGCCATCTTCCCGGCGTGGAAGCAGGCCTGGCCGGATGACGATGCGCTGAAAGCGGCCAAGCGCAGCTGGATCAAGTCCTTCGTCGCCGCGGGCATCAACACGCTCGAGCAGATCCGCTTCGGCATCCAGAAGTGCCGGGTGCTGGGTACCGATTTCGCCCCGAGCAGCGGCAAGTTCATCAAGCTGTGCCAGCCGACCCCGGAAGAGATGGGCATTCCGTCGCTTGCGCGGGCCCTGGCAGAGGCGCTGGAGAACTTTCACCCCAGCAGGGCAGGGTCACGCGTTTGGACGCACGCAGCGGTGCGCCACGCGGCCCTGCAGTGCGAAGCGCAGAACCTGGGGTCGATGGAGGTGGAGCGGGCGGAAAAGGTATTTGCCCGGGCCTACGACATCACCATCCGCATGCTGGTCGCAGGCGAGCCACTGGGTGACATCGCCACCGGCATCGGCCACGACAGCCAGAAGAGCCTGGTAGAACTGGCCGATGAGTACGCCAGCCAGCGCCAGGTCCGTCTGCTGGAGATCCAGCAGATCCCAACCTGCGCCGCCGCGTGCCGTGCACACCTGCTGGCCAAGTTGAACATCAAGCGTGCCGGGCAGCCGGCCGGGGAGGGCGTATGACCGTCGACAAGAAAAAACTCCAGCCCTTGCTGTGGTCCGTTGTGGCGTCCTGGCGGTCGGGTAGTGATGCCTTTGAGCGACACACCGATGCGCTGGACAAGTTCCTCGGCGAGACGACGGTTGAGGAGGTCGCCCTTAGCCTGCTCGACGAGATCAGCCAACTCACCGCTCGGGTTCGTGCCGCGGAGAGGCAACTGCAGGAGGTGGAGGCATGACGGAGAAGATCAGCGTCAACAGCCAGGCCAAGCTCTCCGAGGCCGTGACCATGTTGACCCGCCTGTTCCGCGACAAGAAGTTTGTCGTGGTGAGCATGCGCCCGGGCAAGGACCGCACCCTGGACCAGAACGCCCTGTGGTTTGCGATGTACGACCGCATCGCCAAGAGCACCGAGATGGGCGACATCGAGGATGTGCGCCGGTACTGCAAGCTGCACTTCGGCGTTCCGATCATGCGCGCTGGCTGCGATGAGTTCCGCACCGGTTGGGCCGAGTCGTTCATTCACCTCCCGTATGAGGTGAAGCTGCGCATGATGGGGCCGTGCGCGATGTTCGGGCCGGATGGCTTCCCGGTCACCCGGTTGTTCGACCGGGCCCAGGGCTGCCAGTACACCGACCGCATCGTGGCCGAGTTCGCGCCGCAGGGCGTGGTGTTCAGCGACTTGCTGAGCGAGGAGGCGGCATGAGCCATCAATTGAAGCCGGGCGACCTGGCACTGGTTATAGGGTCGAGCCAAGGCATTTCGCCAAACATCGGTATGGCTGTGGAGCTGGTCCAACAGCTCGAAACGGATGCCGGGTTCGTCATGCCTGATGGCCGCACCATTTTTAACCGCGGACCGCTGTGCTGGGTGATCTATGCGGACGGGGCCTCTGCGCAGCTCAGCAATGGCGGAATCGTGGATATCGGCGGATTTGCGTTGTGCATGGAAATCTACCTGATGCCCCTACGCGGCGACTTCGAGCCCGAGCAGCAGAAAGCCAAGGAGGCCGAGCCATGCGCGTAGCCAGCAAGAAGGTGCGCGAGAGCGCACGCGGCCAGGACTGCACTGTCCGCATTCCAGGCATCTGCAACTTCAACCCCGACACCACCGTGCTGGCCCACCTGCCTTGCGGGCAGAAGGGCATGGGCATGAAGGGCTTCGACACCGTGGCGGTATACGCCTGCAGCGCCTGCCATGACGTGCTCGACGGTCGCGGGAAAGGTGAAGTGGACTGGTCCGACATGCCTCGGGCAATCGCTGAGACTCATGAGGCCCTGATCCGGGCCGGCATTCTGACCATCAAGGGGGCCGCATGACGGAACTGACACTACCGTGGCCACCGGCCGCATGCAGCCCGAATGCCCGGGTGCATTGGGCCAGGAAGAGCAAGGCGGCGAAGACCTATCGGTATGCCTGCTTTCTCCTGGCCAGGCAAGCAGGCATCCAGCCTCCTGAGGGTGGCGCGCTGCTCATGCTCGAGTTCGTGCCCCCAGATCGCCGTCGGCGCGACGACGACAACCTGCTGGCGATGTTCAAGGCCGGCCGTGACGGCCTGGCTGATGCCCTGGGCATCGACGACAACGTGTTCGCCACCCAGATCAGGGTGAGCAAGGAAACGATCAAGGGCGGCGCTGTGCGCGTCCGCATACAGGCCCAGGAGGAAGCAGCATGACCTGGACGATCGCAGATACCGCCGGCGCGCTGCTGCTGGCCATGACCATCGCTTCCACCTGGTGCGTCGTCCGCGCCAAGACCATCGCAAGCCGCCGCAAGAATGAGGAGAAGGCATGAACAAGACATCCGTGTTGATCCGCATACTGCTTGCTGGGTCGGAAGGGAAAACCGCTTCGGCAGCCTGGGTCGACGCTGACCAGGGCTGCGCAGGCTACGGCGGCATGAGTCGCCAGGAGCGCTTCGAGATGGACTGCGAGTATCGCAGCCTGCTTCACAAGCGCCTGCTTCCGCGACATTGGGATGCGCTGATTGCACGCTACACCCTGGACACTACAGAGCGGGGCCATGCCATCAAGGGGCTGGGCCGGGTGATCGCCACCCACGCACACCAGCACTTCAAGTTCTATGCAGTGCTGACCTGGGCAGAGCCGCAGAAGCCTGGCGCAGATGGAAAGCGGTCCTCCACCATCCTGCAGGCGAACATCTACGACATGAACCTGTGGGATGACAACAAGGGCACCCCGGAGCGCACCCGCCGTGACTGGCGGAGCAAGATCCACAAGGCCCTGGAGGAAATGGTAGGCGAGGCCATAAACGCTGGCGTAGAGCTTCTGGAGCAAGAAGAGCTATTTGTGAAGATGGCAGCTTGACATCCTTTGCCGCATTGCCGAATATATCCCCATCCTGTCATTCCTGCGCGTGTTGAGGAGTGACGAAGAGAAACCCGGCCAATGAGCCGGGTTTTTTATTGCCCGAAGAGGGCCTCAAGAGTCCCGGCCAAGCGCCGGGATTTTTGTTCCTGCAAGAAACGCAACTGCAGCCAGGGCAGGCCCTAACGGGACAGCCTGGACACTGCTAGCCGGTAGTGTGGTGACACGGGAAAACACCGGCAGCCCGCGCACCCTGACCTCACATGCTTTCAGGGTGGCGCGTGACCGGATCGGCGAGACTGGTGCATTGGGGTGCCAGCGCTGCAATGGTCTTCGGCGGACAGGTGGGGAAAGACCCACACAAATTCAGGCCGGCTCGGCAGACACCACCAGGCGTTTACCAAGCGCGGCCAAAGCTGCCTCGACCTGCTCGATCTTCGAGCTGTGTTCGAAGTCGAGGAGCCGATCCACTTTGGTCTGCACTGCCCCCAAGGTCCGGCACAGGTCAGCCTTCCGCATGCCTTTCTCTCGCATGGCGTTCCACAGCGCGATTTTTGCGTTCACCAGGGCGGACAGCCGAATAACGTGCTGCCCCTCTTTCGCTGGCGAGGCAGGCGGGATCGGCCGCAGCTGATCGACGTAGATGGACAGAGCCACCTCGAGCCCCTCGGCAGCATGGCGCAGCAGCTCTTCGAGCGTGTCGCCCGCGCTGTGCGCCTCTGGGATGTCGTCACACGATGACCAGAAAGACCCGGCCTCCTGGTTCACGTTGATTGCGTAGTCGTACATATCGTTACCTCAGGGCAGATGTAGTCGAGCTCAAAGGGTGGAGCCTCAATCCTTGAGGCCCAGTTGTTTGATGATTGCCTTCCTAGTCCCTTCGGCCATTTCCTTGGCCCCGTGGTTGGGAAGGGTTGTCTGTTTGCCGTTGAAGTAGAGTTTGAAGTGACTTCCCTTTGCCGTCTTCGAAACCTCTACCCCTCTTGCCAACAGCCACCGCTTGAACTCGTTACATTTCATCTGCCCTCCGCTGTGTGGTTGATGAGTTCAGTATGCACCATAAATGGTGTATGACAACACATTTATGATGTATTTATAGATTCAGGGATTTCTTATGGCCGAACCAGCAAGCACGACTGCCGGCGTCCTGCTGGTGAAGTACGGCGTGATCATTGGCGGCTTCGCAGGAGCGATCCTCTCGCTGACCTTCCTGCGCGGCCTCACCCGGGGCCAGGCGGTCGCCGCCTTCTTCACCGGCTTCGCATCGGCAGTCTTCTGCACCCCGCTCGCCATCAGCTACTTCAGCCTTGGCACAAGCGGAGAAACCCAATACGGCGTGGCCTTTCTGATAGGCCTTCTGGCAATGAACATCATCCCGGTGCTGAAGTCGCTTGTGGGTCAGTTCGGAGCCAAGGGAGCTACCTGATGAGCTCGACCCTGATTTCAGTCCTGATCGGCGCCAATGCCTTCCTGAGCGTGCTGGTGGTGATCGCTGCGTGCGACTACCTGCGCCGGATCAGGCCAATGGATGCGCCACTGCTGGCCATCGCGTTCTACCTGGTGGCCATCGGCGCGTTCGGCGCGTTCGTCTTGGCCATGAACGGCCATGTGCCCACCCTGTACGGCGTGATCCTTAAACTGGGGATCGTCCTGTATGCGGTCGCCCGGCGCGGCCATGTGTTCCAGCCGGGGTAGGGCGCCACAAAACAGAGGTGTGCCGTTTCGTGGCGCGATGATGAATCTAGCGCCTACTACAAGTCATTTCCTCGCATGCCTTGGCGTATCTCCTCTTGGCTAAGACCTGGTTTCGAAGCGGTGAACCCGTTCGAGCCTCCATCAATGCTGTAACCAAGGCGGCGCACCGTTTCGTAGTCGACTCCAGACTCTCTGCTTACCTCCATCCATAGGTAGGACTGAATAGGCTGGGTTTGGTTTTGGATCAGTCTGTTGCAGGCTTCTTCGATCCGGGCAGCGTCCTGGTTGTCCTGACTAGCCTTGGCTCGCTTCTTTTTGTCGTTCCCACGATAGCTGTTGCGAGCTACGTAGATTGGGTATGAGACCACGTTGGCACTCCATGCTGTAGTTGAAAGCCATTGCTTAGCAGCAATGGGAGGCATCTTCAAATTCAAGTTAAGCGAGGCACCTAAGTCTCAAGGAATTCCATATGGCGCTGACAGCAAAACAGCAGCGCTTCGTCGACGAATACCTGATCGACCTGAATGCCACGCAAGCCGCTATCCGCGCCGGATTCAGCGCGAAGACTGCACGCCAGGCCGGGAATCGCCTGTTGACAAATGTTGACATTCAGCAGGCCATTCAAGCTGGCATGGAGGCGCGCTCTGGCAGGGTAGCAATCACGCAGGACATGGTCCTTCGAGAACTGGCCAAGATCGGGTTCAGCGACATCCGCAAGGTTGTCCGCTGGGGTGAGACGATGGTTCGCATGGCTGATGCCGACGATGAAGGCGCCGAAGACTTGGTGCCGTACCACGGGCTTGCATTGATCGACTCCACCGAGATTGACGATGACACGGCTGCCGCCATCGCTGAGGTGTCTCAGGGGCGCGACGGCCTGAAGGTCAAGCTGCACGACAAGAAGGGAGCCCTGGTCGATATCGGCCGGCACCTTGGGATGTTCAGTGCTCCCGGGCACGCTGACCTTGATGTCGAGCTGAAGCGAATCGAGGTTGAGAACAAGCGACTGGCCAACGAGAAGCTGCGCCGTGAGCTTGAAGACCCGAATCAAGGCCTGCCTGAGCCGAAGCAGGTGATTATCGGGGTGGAAGATGCAAGCATCCCTGAAGCTGAATAAGCCGCAGTTCGAGTTCATCAAGCACCCGAAGAAGTTCTCCGCGTTCGTGGGCGGATACCGTAGCGGTAAGACTTTCGTCGGCTGCGTGCGCATGTGCATCAACGCACTTGAGAATCCTGGGTTGCCTCAGGGTTACTTCGCCCCGACCTACCCGCACATCGCGGACATTTTCTACGACACGATTCCGGCTGTAGCTGAGGCCTTCGGGCTGGTTGCCGACATCGTGCCAAGCAACAAGCGCGTCCACCTTCGCGATCGGATAGGCCGCTGCCTGTCCACGATCATCTGCAAGAGCATGGAGCACCCGCACAAGATTGTTGGCTTCAACATCGCCCATGCCCTGGTGGATGAGATCGACTGCATGCCGATCAAGAAGGCCGACAGCGCATGGAAGAAGATCATTGCGCGGATGTCGACCGTCTGGCCGAGTCGCAGCGAGAACACTGTGGATGTGACCACCACCCCAGAGGGGTTCAACTGGGTCTATCGCAAGTTCGTGCGCGAGATCGCCGAAGACCCTGAGCAGGCCGGCCTGTACGGCATCGTCCAC
This sequence comes from Pseudomonas sp. LS.1a, assembly GCF_022533585.1. Lineage (NCBI taxonomy): Bacteria > Pseudomonadati > Pseudomonadota > Gammaproteobacteria > Pseudomonadales > Pseudomonadaceae > Pseudomonas > Pseudomonas sp. LS.1a. Next base: position 3,588,350 of record NZ_CP092827.1, on the reverse strand, counting down.
GCCTCAACGCGGGACAACGCCAAGAACCTGCCGCTCGACTACATCCCATCGCTGCGCAAGTCCTACCCAGCGAACCTGGTGGACGCGTACATCGACGGGAAGTTCGTCAACCTGACTTCAGGCTGCGTTTACCCGAACTTCTGCCGACGGCTGAACCACACGGACGAGGTGATTCGCCCGGGCGAGCCGCTGCACATCGGCATGGACTTCAACATCAACCGCATGGCCGCTTGCGTGTTCGTGATGCGCGAGGGCAGGGCGCTGATGCTGGACGAGTTCACCAAGCTGTTCGATACACCTGCGATGGTCGCGGCGATCAAGGCACGGTACCCAGATCGCAGCATCACGATCTACCCGGATGCCAGCGGCAAGAACCGCAAGAGTGTCAACGGCAGCGAGTCGGACCATGCGTTGCTGCGTCAGGCCGGGTTCGGGGTTCAGGTAAACCCCTCGAACCCACTGGTCCGTGACAGGGTGCTGGCCGTCAATGCCCAGTTCCTGAACGGCCATGGTGAGCGATCGCTGCTCATCAACACCGACCGCTGCCCGCAGACCACGCAAATCCTCGAGCAGCAGGCATACAACGAACACGGCGAGCCGGCAAAGGACGGCACCGAAGACCCTGCCGACGCATTCGGCTACTTCGTCGTCCAGCGATTCCCGATCAACGTGATGCTGATGATGACCCAGACCCTGAGAGTGTGACCATGTCCAACAGCCCCGACGCCACGCTGCCAGCGGTCAACGCCATGCGCGTGTACTGGGAGCGGATTACCCCTCTGATGCTTGGCACGCAGGCTATGCGCGATGCTGGCACCTGCCTGCTGCCGAAGTACCCGGCGGAGGATGACTGCGTGTACAAGGAGCGCCTGGCGCTGTCCACGCTGCTGCCAGCCTATTCGGAAACGGTCGGCAACATGACCTCCCGGGTCTTTGCCGAACCGCTGCAGCTGGGCGACGACGTTCCGGCGCAGATCGCTGAGATGGTCAAGAACATCGACAATGCTGGCAATGACCTCAACTCGTGGTCGGTCGCCTTCTTCGGTGAGGGATTGAGCCATGGTCTGTGCCATGCCTTCGTTGATCATGCCAGGGTTGAAGGCGTGCGCACCCAGGCCGACGAGCAAGCCGCCGGCGTTCGCCCCTACGCGGTGCTGGTGAAGGCCGAGCAGGTGCTGGGATGGCGCTCGAAGGGTGGCGTTCTGACCATGGTCCGATACAAGGAGGTGGTAGAGGAGGAGGATGGCGAGTTTGGCGCCAAGTGCGTCGAGCAGATCCGCGTCCTTGAGCCAGGCTCCTGGCGCATCTACCGCAAGGGCGAAAAGGCTGGCGAGTGGGCGGTGCACGACAAAGGCGTCACGAGCCTGCCTGTCATCCCTTGGGTGACCTTCTACACAGGCCGCACCGGCTTCATGACGGCCAAGCCGCCACTGATGGAGTTGGCCCACCTGAACGTCAAGCACTGGCAGAGCCAGAGCGATCAGGACAACATCCTGCATGTCATCCGTGTGCCCATCCTGGCCCGGATCGGCGTGCAGCAGCAGTACGACAATCAGGGCAAGCCGCTGCCCACTGAATTCAAGGTTGGTGTAGGCGCACTGACTGACCTGCCCATGAACGGCGACATGAAGTACGTCGAGCACACCGGCAAGGCTGTCGAGGCCGGCCGCACCGCCCTGAAGGATCTCATCGATGAGATGCGGATGGCCGGGGCTAAGCTGCTCACGCCCGAGAAGGTGGCGACCAAGACCGCCACGCAGGCGGAGGAGGATGCGGCGCAGGAGCTATCACCGCTGGAGCGCATGGCGCACCAGTTCGGCGACTGCCTGGCGCAGCTGCTCCAATACATGGCCGATTACCGCAGCCTGGGCGACGGTGGCACTGTCGAGATGCGCGGCAACTTCGACGTTGACTACATGCCGGAGGTCTCGCTGCCTACCCTGGTATCCATGGCCAACGCTGGCATGCTCTCGCACGAAACCCTCTTCACCGAGATGCAGCGTCGTGGCGTGATCAGCGACGAGTACAAATGGCCTGAAGAGCTCGGAAGGATCGGGTCTCAAGGCCCAGCCCTCGGAGCGATCTGATGAAAACGGCCAACGAGAAGCTGCTGGACGATCTGATCGGACACGAGGTTGATCTGGCCAGGCTGAGCAACAGCCAGGTTGTGGCAATCATCAAGATCCTGAATAGCTCGGACCCTGAACTGCGCGCCGCGCTGATTTCGGCGCTCGACAGCCTGGGGGCGGGCGCATCCGTTGCCGAAATCGATGCCGCACTGACCCCCGTTCTGCGCATCAACCAATCTACCTTCCTGAGCCTGCAGCAGGCGCTCACTGGCGTTGTTGACGGCGTGGCCAGCTACGAGATTGCCTTTCAGGCGGGCGCGCTGACAGCGGCTGTCCCAGAGCTTGTACAAGCCCGTTTCCCCGTTGCCGTGGCCGAGTTCAGCCAGGTGCGTGCCATAGCGCTGGCAAGACCCTTCCAGGGGCGGCTGCTCAGCGAATGGATGGCGGGCATCGAGACGGACCGCGCTGTGTCGATACGCGATGCCGTGCGGTCTGGCGTGCTTGAAGGTCGCACGACGCCAGAGATCGTCCGGCAGATTATGGGCACCAAGGCGGAGAAGTACGCTGACGGCATCCTGCAGAAGCCCCGGCGCGAGGTGGAGGCTGTCGTCCGGTCCGCGGTGTCCAGCACAGCGGAAACAGCCAGCGACAAGGCATTCGAAGCCAACAGCGACATCATCAGCCACGTTGAATGGCTGAGCACGTTGGATAACCGGACATCGACGACCTGCCGAATTCGTGACCGTCTGCCGTACACGCTGGGCACCTACCGGCCAATCGGGCACAAGGTGCCTTGGCTCGCTGGCCCTGGCCGTATTCACTTCTGCTGCCGGTCGACCAAGCTGCCGATCCTCAAGAGCGCCCTGGCGCTGGGGATCAGTGACGCGGCGACCCGGGCAAGCATGGACGGGCAGGTTCCGCAGCAGACCACGTACGCGCAATGGCTTGCACGCCAGCCTGCCGCCCGCCAGGACGAGATCCTTGGCCCGGAGCGGGGGAAGCTGCTGCGCCAGGACAAGCTTAAGCTGCAGGACTTCTACAACGACAAGGGCAAGTTCCTGACGCTCGATGAGCTCCGGGAGCGCCTGTTGTAACCCGCGCCACAAAACACCAAAGCGCCATTTCGTGGCGCGCAATTTCATAGCCTCGCCCAGTGCGGGGCTTTTTCATGCCTGAAACCCGGATGGGTAGGGGCGCACAGCGGCGGATGCCGCGCAGATGGGCGGATGCCCGGAGAACCGCATGAAACTGAAGCTCGACGACCAAGGCCACGTAGTTGTTCAAGACGGCAAGCCGGTGTATGTGCACGACGACGGGAAGGAGGTGGCATTCGATGCCGCTGGTACCGTCAACACCATTTCCCGCTTGAACGCTGAGGCCAAGTCTCACCGTGAGCGCGCCGAGGCTGCTGAAGGAACCCTGAAGGGCTTCGAAGGCATCACCGATCCTGCTGCCGCCATCAAGGCCCTGGCCACCGTGAAGAACCTGGACGACAAGAAGCTGGTCGATGCCGGCGAAGTCGAGCGGATGAAGAACGAGGCGGTGAAGGCGTTCGAAGAGAAGTACGCCCCAGTGGTCAAGGAAAATGAAAGCCTCAAAGGCCAGCTGAACAACCATCTCATCGGTGGTGCGTTCTCCTCGTCCAAGTTCATCGCCGAGAAATTCGCCGCTGAAGGCCCGGCCGGCGTTGAGATCGCTCGCGCCCTCTTCGGCAACAGCCTCAAGGTCGAAGACGGCAAGGTCGTCGGCTACGACAGTAACGGTCAAAAGCTGTTCTCCCGCGCCCGCCCGGGCGAACTCGCCACCGCAGACGAAGCAATCGAGCTGCTGGTGGATGCCTACCCGCACAAGGCACACATCCTGAAGGCATCCGGTGCAAACGGCAGCGGTGCACAGCCGGGCAATGTGCCGGCAGGGAAGAAATCCATGTCGCGCACGAACTGGAACGCCCTTGATCCTGCGGGGCAGGCCGCGTTCGCGCGTGAAGGTGGCGTCGTCACCGAATGACGCCAGACAACATGCCGGTCCCCGGATGGGGATCGGTGCTTGGGTCGGATGGCCCGGAAGTCTGAAAACTCAAACATCGATCCCTTAGGAGTATCACCATGGCCAACACCCTCACCGGCCTGATCCCAACCCTGTACAACGCCCTGGACGTGGTTTCCCGCGAACTGGTCGGTTTCATCCCTGCCGTCACCTCCGACATGACCTACGATCGCGCCGAGGTCGGCCAGACCGTCATGTCGCCGGTGACTCCGGCCGCCATGGCCACCGACATCACCCCGGCGGTCACCCCGCCGAACGACGGTGACCAGACCATCGGCAACGTTGCGATGACCATCACCAAGGCCCGCCGCGTACCGATCCGCTGGAACGGCGAAGAGAAGCGAGGCCTGGACAACAACGGCGCGTCGTACAACGTCATCCTGTCGCAGCAGATCCAGCAGGGTATGCGCACCCTGGTCAACGAGATCGAATCTGACCTGGCAGCCCTGCACCTGAAGGCGTCCCGCGCCTACGGCACCGCAGGCACCGCACCGTTCGGCACCGCTGCCGATCTGAGCGACTCCGCCGGCGCTCTGCGCATCCTCGAAGAAAACGGCGCCCAAGGCTTGGACTTCCAGCTGGTGCTCGGTACCGCGGCCATGGCCAACCTGCGTGGCAAGCAGTCGGTCCTGTTCAAGGTGAACGAGTCGGGCCGCGAGGACATGCTGCGCAATGGCATCACCGACCGCCTGCAGGGCCTGGCCCTGCGCCAGTCGGCCCAGGTGAAGACCTTCACTGCGGGCACCGGCGCGGCATCGACCACCAACGCCGCGGGTTACGCCGTTGGCGCCACTTCCATCACCCTGGCCTCGGCCGGTACCGGCACGATCCTGGCTGGCGATGTAGTGAGCTTCGCGGGCGACCCGAACAAGTACCTGGTCGTGGCCGGTGACTCCGATGTGTCTGGTGGCGGCACCATCACCCTGGCTGCACCGGGCCTGATGAAGGCCATCCCGGCCGCTGCCACCGCCATCACTCTGGCGGCCAGCGGCGCTCGCAACATGTTCTTCGCCCGCTCGGCCATCGCCCTGGCTACCCGCGCCCCGGCGCTGCCGCCTCAAGGCGACTCGGCCATCGACCGCATGATCGTGACCGATCCGCTGACTGGCTTGAGCTTCGAGGTGTCGATGTACGCCCAGTACCGCCAGATGCAGTTCGAGATCGCCATGGCGTGGGGTTGCCAGATGGTCAAGCCAGAACACGCCGGCATCCTGCTGGGCTGATCAACCTGCCGGGGCTTTCGGGCCCCTAGCTTTCGCTGGAGAACCGCATGAAACTGATCAAGGTGAAGCCGTGGGGCGAAGGGCAGGGCGACTTCGTGCACATCAACGAGGAAGACTTCGATCCGGACTTCCATGAGCTGCTGGACGAGGCCGAGAAGCCCAAGAAGGCCCCGACCATCGACGATATCCGCGCCGCGCTGACCGCGAAGGGCATTCAGTTCGATGAAAAGGCCAAGAAGCCTGAGCTTCAGAAGCTGCTCGATGACGCTGCCAAGGCTGACGACCTGAAGGCCAAGCTGACCGAGAAAGGCGTCGACTTCGCTGCCGCCGTCACCCTGGAAGACCTCCAGAAGCTGCTGGACGAGGCCGTGTAATGACCATCTACATCACCGTCGAGCAGGTAGACGCCCTGCTTGGGCCTACCTGGGCGCCCGACGACCAGAAGGCCCGGGCGGTGCTGATGGCCAACACCTGGCTCACCAATCTCGGCCTGCCTGAGTTCGACCCCGTGCCGGACGACGTCATTCAGGCCGGCGCCGAGATTGCCCGGGAGGCTGCGGCAGGGAACATCTACGGCAGCAAGGAGACCGGCGTGCTGAGCAAGTCGGTCAACGCTGACGGGGTTTCCAGCAGCAAAACCTACTCGGAATCCTCCCGCACCATCAGCGCTGGCGAGTCGTTCGCCCTGGCGCTGCTGGCGCATTACCTGAGCAGCAGCGGCCAGACCAAGATTGTGAGGGGCTGATATGGGACTTCGCGATGAACTGCAGGCCGACCTGGCCCAGGCGTTCAATACGGACCTGTCCGACGCGGTGCTGGCCTTCACCGGCGAATATATGGGGCCAGGTGCGTGGGATCCGGTTAACGAAACCACGACAGCCCAGCCAGTGATGTACACGGGCCGAGGCGTGCTGTCCCGCTACGAAGATAGCCGGATCGACAACGTGAACATCCTGGTCGGCGACCTACGCCTCACCGCGCTTGCCAACGAGGTTACCGATACCCCGGACGTTGGGCACAAAATCACCGCGCCCGACCTGATGGACCGTTCCAAGCAGGTGGTCTACCTGGTCAAATCAGTGCGCTCCGACCCGGCTTCAGCCACCTACCGATTGCAGCTGAGGAAGTAGCCATGGCCAAGAGCAGGGGATGGAGCACACCGCCAAGCCTGTTCACCGGCCTGGTCGAAGAAGCCCTGACGCAGCGCGTGCGCGTCATTGCCCTGGCCATGCTCAACGAAATCGTGCTGCGGTCGCCTGTCGACACTGGGCGATTCCGGGGTAACAACATCGTCAGCGTGGGCGCGCCCGTGTACGCCAGCAGCGTGAATGTCGACCCCACCGGCTCGGAGACCATCCAGCAGGGCGTCAGGGTGATGACCGGGCTTGAACCGTTCACGCAGGTGTTCATCCAGAACAACCTCCCATACGCCGTACCGCTTGAGGATGGGCACTCCCAGCAGGCCCCCGCCGGCATCTACGCGGTGTCGTTCAACAGCGTCTCGCAGGCCTACTCATGACCTTCGAACAGATCAGAGCCATCGTCACTGGCCGCATGGCGCAGTGGGCGGGCATTCCAGCATCGGCTGTCGATTACCCGAACAACCCACAGGGCCCGTTCGACCCGGCCGGCAAACCCATCTGGGCTAGGCTGGCGGACGTTCCTGGCTTGGCCAGTACACCAGAGGTCGGCATTGGCCCATGCGTGCGCCGGACCGGCATCATCATGGTTCAGCTGTTCGTGCCCAGCAACAAGGGCACACTGGCGATCACCAAGGCCGCAGATACCCTGGTCCAGCACTTCGAGTTTTACAGCGACCCGACCGGGCCGTTCGAATGCCACGCAGCCTCGGCCAGCACGATCGGCGATGACGGCCATGGGTGGTACCAGGTCAACGTCAGCGTGCCATACCGGGCCTACTGAGCCCGCAACATCCACCGCCACATGGCGGTTTTTTTACGCCTATCGATAGGAGAAACCGCATGTCGAGCGGAGCCAAGGTCCAGCTGGCCTGGATCAAAGAAGTAACCCCCGGCGTGACGCCGGCCGGCGACTGGAACGTGCTGACGCGCATCAGCAATGGCCTGATGCCGACCTTCAACTCGGAAGAGAACAACGAGATCGGCTTCACCCGCATGTCGCAGGGCACTGCCCAGACTACCGTGGATGTGGGCGGCGACATCGAGACCAAATGGCGCTATGGCGCGCTGGACGAGTTCATGGCCTCCTGCTTCGGCAGCAACTGGTCCAGCAACCAGCTCACCATGGGTGATGACCGTATCACCTTCTCGATCGCCTCCTACGCGACCGACATCGGCGTCTCGGCCATCGCTCGAGGCGTGCAAGTCGCCACCATGAACTTCGATTTCCCCGGCGACAACGAGGTCACGGTCACCACGACCATGGCCGCGCGGTCCTGGGATGACAAGGGCGACAACACGTCGTTCATCATCAACGCCCAGCCCGAGGCCAGCCAGCGCCGATTCAGCTTCAAGGACATCAGCGGCCTGAAGATCAATGGCGTCCAGGTGGGCGAGGACAACGCCTGCGTCGACAGCTTCAACCTGCAGTTCGATAACGCTGTCCAGACCCAGCGCTGCATCGGCAATGGCAACCCGTACCCAGGCAACATCATTGCCACTACCTTTACCCCCTCCGGCGCCATCACCATCAGCTGGTCGAAAATGGCCTACGAGCTGTGGAAGGCCCAGAAGACCAACGACGCTATCAGCCTGGAGTTCACTATCGGCAACGCCGACGGCGGTTACAAGTTCCTGATCCCCGAGATGGAAGTTACCGCTGATTGGCCTGATGGCGGCTCGACCGACATCATCCAGGTGGAATTGAACTACACCGCCCGCCGCGTGGCTCCGACCATTACCCGCCTGCCGGCGCCGATCGTTGTGGCCGCCGTGGATGTCACCCCGGCCACCCTGAGCGTGGCAGTGGGCGACACCGGCGACCTCGAAGTCGTGGTCACTCCAGCCGGTGCCAGCCAGCAGGTCACCTGGACCAGCTCCGCCCCGGCCATCGCCAGCGTGAGCGAGACCGGCCTTGTCACCGGCTTGGCCGTGGGTACCGCCACCATCACCGCGACCAGCGCCGCAGACGGCACCAAGACCGACACCTGCGCTGTCACCGTCACCGCTTAACCCTTTGCCCGGCGCGCCCTGCGGTGTGCGTCGGGCCTTTTACCGCAGAGGAATACCATGGGCATCACCATCGAGAAAAAGCCTGAACTGGACACCAACGGCGAGCGCTGGGTGCACTTTAAGGTTGAGCCTGGAAATGTCGTCGTGAAGTGTGAGGCGGGCGAAGACACCGCTGCCGTCCTGGTTGGCTCTATCGCCAACCCGCTCTACAAGTCTCACCAGGCTTTGATCAACCGCCATCTGGCCGCTATCAACCAGCAGGCCATGGTTGGCACCGCAGCATTCAGCCTGGACTCTATCCCGGATGTCGCCCTTGAAACTGATGACGACTTGTTCGTCGAGCTGGCGGCCAAGCACCTGATCAAAGACTGGAAGGGCGTGGATATCGAGGAAGCTCCCGGCGTGCCGGCAAAGTACAGCGCCGATCTCTGCATTGCCCTGATCGGACAGTACCCCGGCGTCTACTTCCTGGCCCTGCGCACCGCGACCGACATCGCCCGCCGCGTCGAGGAGAAGGCCGCAGCCACTGCGGAAAAGCAGTAGCGGCATACCTGTGGGGGCGTGAGTGGGCCGGCGATGGCAACGAGAAGAAGCGCTGGAAGCATGAGCGACTTGGCTCCGGCGTTCCTGATGCGCCCGAGATCGACGGCGTAACCGCCGAGGTCCTTCAGGCATACGCCTACATCAGCCGCTCCCGGCAGTACGTTGGAATGGTCGGCGCTCCGGCGCCTATCCCGCCTTCGGCCATCACCGAATACCTCGCCCGCTACCCATCTGCGATATGCCGCGAAGAGTTAGACGCAGCCGTCTTTGCCCTCGATGACCAGTTCCGCAAGCACTGGGAGGAGCAGAACGAGAAAGCCCAGGCCGAAGCTGAGGCCAAAAACAACCCCAAGAGGCGTTGACGCCGGAGGATCACATGGCGCAGGAATCACGCCTTGCGGTGACGATCGATTCGCGCGGAGCAAAGCGCAACGCTGACGACCTGACAGGATCGCTTCAGCAAATGGAGCGGGCCGGTGATGCCGCAGCAGCCTCGGCAGAGGGCGTATCAGATAGCCTGGAAGATCAGCGCAGGGCGCTATCCCAGCTGCTTGGCCAGATCAACCCGACGACAGCCGCGCTGGGTCGCCTTGATGACATGCAGGAGAAGCTGGCCAAGTTCAAAAAGGCCGGTATCGTCGAGAGCGACACATTCGTCGAGTACACACAGCGCATCAACACGATGCGCGATGCTCTCGGCGAGACCTCTGATGGCATGAACAGGGCGGGCATGTCGGCAAAGGCCTACAACGCAGCGCTCCGTGGCTTGCCTGCCCAATTCACCGACATCGCGGTCAGCCTACAGGCAGGGCAGGCGCCGCTCACTGTTCTGCTTCAGCAGGGCGGCCAGCTCAAGGACATGTTTGGCGGCATCGGCCCGGCTGCAAGAGCCATGGGCGGCTACATCGCTGGCCTGGTAAACCCGTTCACTGCGGCTGCAGCAGCTGCTGGCGTGCTTGCTGTTGCCTACTACCAAGGCTCTGAAGAGACTGAGCGCTTCGCCAATGCGCTGATCGAGAGTGGGAATGCTGCTGGCCTGAGCGCCAACCAACTTGCCGATATGGCCAATCAGGTGGCGGCATCAAGCGGAACCGTTGGTGCGGCCGCCGGGGTCCTCACCCAACTGGCCGCCGCCGGCAATCCGCTGCGCAGCATGTACGTGGAGATCACCCAGGCCTCATTGGCCTGGTCGAAGCAGACCGGCCGGGATATCACAGAGGTCGTCCAGACCTTCAACGAGATCGGCAAGAACCCTGTCGAGGCCATCAAGAAGCTCGATGGCGAGCTGAACATCCTCACCGCATCGCAATACGCCAACATCCAATCCCTGCAGGAGCAGGGCAAGACGATGGACGCTGCGGCTATGGCGGCCGGCCTGTACGCCGAGGCCATCAACAGCCGGGCAGGGGAGATTGAGCGCAACCTGGGCACGCTGGAGTCCGCGTGGCAGTCCATCACCGGGGCGGCCAAGAAGGCCTGGGATGCCATGCTCGACGTTGGCCGCGATCAGACGATCGAGGACCAAATCGCCAACACCGAGAAACTGATTGCCCAGCGCAAAGGGGGCATCATCGGGTTCTTCGCGGGCGATGACGACCAGACCCTGCGAGGACTAGAAACCAGGCTCAAGCAGCTGCAAACGGCCCTGGCAAACAATGCCGCCAAGGCTGCGCAGGATGCCAGCAACAAGGCCACACAGGATGCCGGCAAGAAGGGCATCGACCTGATCAACTCGACCTACAAGTCGTCTTTGACCCAGACCCAGAAGCTCCAGAAGGAACTGACGGACCTGGACAAGGCGCGCAAGGATGCCATTGCCGCTGGCGGATTCAGCGCTGCCGAGGAAGAGAAGTACGCCAAATCCCGCAAGAACATCGAGCAGGAAATCGCGGACATCAAGGCCCGCGAGGCGAAGAAGAACGCGCCGAAGAACGTCAACCGTGGCGTGGCTGAGGCGGAAAACACCTTCGCCCGACTGTATGGCCAGTACGATCCAGCCGCCCAGGCCGCCAGGGCGCTGACAAAGGAGCAGGGTCAGCTCGACCTAGCATTGAGCAAGGGCAAGATCACCCAGGAGGAGTACAGCAAGGCGCTGGCCCAGGCGTCGATCAACTACGCCGCCGCCATCAAGGGCGCCAAGGGCCTGACCCAGGCCGAGGAGTATCGGGCGCAGCTCCAAAAGCAGCTGGACAATGACCGTGCTCAGTACAGCCTTGAAGCGGCCGGCGTCGGTATGGGTGACCTGCAGTTCGAAAGGATGCAGAAGCGTATCCAGCTCGAGCAGCAAACCAACGACCGCATCAAGCAGCTTAGAACCGAGCTCGCGAATGCGACGACCGCCAAACAGCGGGAGGAACTGCAGAAAGAGATCGATCAGGAAAACGAGTTCTTGCCGAAGCGATTGGCAGCTCTGCAAAACGGCTTTGCTCAGTACGACGCCGCTATCATGAACCCAATCAACGGCTGGACGGCCGCAGTGCAGAACTTCGGCAACCAGGCGCGCGACATCGCCGGGCAGACGCAGGCCTTGTTTGCTGGTGCCTTCAATGGAATGACCGACTCCATCTACAACTTTGTCACGACAGGGAAGCTGTCGATGTCCGATTTGGCCGCCACTTTCGCCTCGGGCGCTTTACGGATGTTGATCCAGTGGGGTACTGCTCAGGTTGCAATGGCCGCCCTGAACGCTTTCACATCTACCGCAGCTATACCAATCGTCGGTCCATTCGCGGCTCCCGCAGCAGCAGCTTCAGCGCTCGGGTCGGCAGGTAGCTTCATGGCCACGATCAACTCCGTCGCCGGCATGGCTCACGATGGTATTGACTCGGTTCCAAAAACTGGGACGTGGCTTTTGGAAAAGGGCGAGCGTGTAGTCACCTCGAAAACATCAAGAAAGCTTGACGCGACCCTGAATGCGATCAACTCGAACGAGAGGGTATCGGTGGCCGGCGGGGCGGGGTCGGTTGTCTCTACGCAGGCAGGACGGTCCGGGGCATCCGGCATACAGCAGAACATCTACATCCAGAACCACTCCAGCGCTCAGGTTGAGCAGCGTCGCATGCCTAACGGAGACCTTGAGTTCGTTATCAGGGAGGCAACTGACCGGGCCGTACAAGAGGTTGCTGGTCAGCTCGCGTCAGGCTACGGCGATGTAGTGAACGCTGGGGAGGGCGCTTACGGGTGGAAACGACCCGGCGATTAACCACTTACTCCGACTTAAGGAAGTCTCATGACCACCGAAACTGACGAGGCCGACAGCGGGGCGGGCGCAACTGCGCCCGATCCTATTGTTCCCCCTGATGAGAAAGAGCTCCTGCTGCAGCGGCGACTCGCCCGCATCGAGGAAGCGCTGGGCCTCAGCCCTCTCACCTAAAACGCAAACCTCAGCTGAGGAACGGCAATGATTCAATACCCGGCAGAATTGCCACTTCCTCTGCAGGAGGGGTATGGCCTGAGCACGGTTGATCCGATGCGGGCTACGCCGATGGTCACCGGGCGCACGCGGTACCGGAAATTAACCAGCAATCCGCCGACCTCCGCTCAGTTCACATTCAACTTCAGTCAGGAGGAGGCCGCCCTCTTCGAGGGTTGGTATACCTGGGCTCTGAACCTTGGCGTCGAGTGGTTCGAGATGCCGCTTCAGACTCCACTTGGTATGCAGGTGCACCTGGTCCACTTCAAGAGCATCCCCGTCGGCGGGGAACTGGCTCAGATCAAGCGCTGGCGGTTCTCTGCTCGCTTGGAGTTCAAGAAGCGCCCTGTCTACACCGAGGACCAGTACCTTAGTGCGGCCATGGGCATACCGCTCGACCAGTTCAACACTCAGCTGTCCGGCAGCCTGGACAAGTGGTACACGAGGTACTTCGGATGAGCCTGATCGAGGAGTGCTATGCCTCGGGCAGGGGCGAACTGGTCGACACCATCGAAGCCAGGAAGGAAGGTGGCACCGTCTCCCACCTGTACTGCTCGGGCTGGGAAGACCGGGTGTGCACGACCGAAGACGGCCGCACGCTTACCTTCATCGCGATGGCCATGGACCTGGCCTTGCCCAAGAACGACAACAGCGCGTTCCAGAACCTGGTGCTTGGCCTGGACAACGTGACTGGCGAGGTGCAGGAGGTCGTTGAGGAGGCCAAGGCGGCCGGCGACCGATTCATCATCACCTTCCGCCGATACCTGGCCGAAGACCTGTCGTTCCCACAAGAGCGGTGCCGCATGACGCTGCTCAGCCGGGAGTATGAAGACAACGTGGCGAAGCTAACCGCCGGCTTCTTCGACCTGCTCAACACCAACGGCCTCCGCACCATCCTGACCACATCCCTGGCACCTGGCCTGAAGTACATCTGACCATGATCGAAAAATTCATGCGCGCCCCGTATCGCGAGGGTGCTCGGGGGCCTATTGCCTTCGATTGCTGGGGGCTGTGCATCACCGTGCGTCATGAGGTGTTCGGCCTGCCGCTGCTGCCCAGCCTGGGCGCCGTTGGCAAGAGCAAGCCAAAGGCCAATACCGCCGCCTACCACGAACTTCGCCAGGGCATGGAGGAGTGCGCCCCAGAGCCAGGCGCCATTGCTGCCGTGTTCCGCGGCGCGCTGTGCCTGCATGTCGGCGTGGTGGTGGAAAGCGAAGGGCGCCTGAAGGTGCTGGACACAAACCCCGGCGGCGCCTGCCTCCGGACGACTGGCGAGTTCGAAGCCGCTCACCCGAGGGTGGTGTATTACCGATGATCGAATTTTATCCGAACAAGCTGAGCAACACGGCGCCGCTCGGCACCTGGAAGACCGACCGCCGTATGACGATCGAGGAGTGGCTGAAGAGCCAGGCCCAGTCGTACGAGCGCCGGGAAAGCCCACCATTCAGCGTGGTGCTGAACGACGAGATCATCGGCCAGCACCTATGGCACAAGGTGAAGTTCAAGCCGTCCGACCTGCTGCAGATCTACCGAGAGCCAAAAGGTCTTGAACAGGCTTTCATGGCGGTTACCCTATTCGCAGGGGTTAAGGCGGTCTCCAAGCTGCTCATGCCCAAGATGCCAGGCATGCCATCCAGCGCAGGCACCCAGCAGGGCGACCCCTTGACCGAGGCCAGTGCCAAGGGCAACAAGGTCAAGCTCGGCGACCCGGTGCGCCAGATCGCAGGCCACCAGCGCGTCTATCCGTCGTACCTGACCCAACCGCGCCGGGCATTCCTGGCGCCTCGGGACCAGCGTGTGGAGATGCTGCTGTACATCGGCGAAGGCGAGTACGAAGTGCCGCTGGCCAAGGTCAAGGTCGGGGAAACCCCGCTGATCTCCTTGGGCGCGGATGCTACGTTCACCATCTATCCGCCAGGCGCCGACCTGTCTGCCGATCCGGCGCATATCAACTGGTTTAACGCGCCAGAGGTGGGGGCAAGCTCAAGCGGCTCTGCCGGCCTGGAACTGACCATGGCCACCGACCTGACCAGGTCGGCAACCGCCTCGGCGTACCAGTTCGTCGGCGATACGATCAGCGTGCCGGACGGCTCCGGCCAGTTCCCGGCTGACTGGTCGAACGGGATCATCGTCCGCGTACTGGCACCCTACACCTACACCGTCATTGACGGCGGGGCAGGGCGCGACATCGTGCGTGGTCCGCTGGACATGCTGAACCCCACTCCGGGCATGCTGATCGAGGTGGCAGGGGCCAATGCGGGCCTGTACGTCGTGCACAGCTACACGCCATACAGCCCAGAAGTGCCAGCAAACCCAGGCACTGCTTCGACTCTCACCGGGGCCGCTGCGCCAACCAGGTATGATTTCGACGTAACCCCGCTGAGCTTCACCCTGTTCCGTGGCGCGACCAGCTACCCGATCACGCTGAACACCGCGACCACGAACTTGTCCGGCCTGGTGTCGGCGCTCAATACGCTGTTCAGCGGAAAGCCGTTCCAGGCGCAAGTGAGCGGCAGTGTGCTGCGTATCGTCGAGCTGACACCGTTCGCCGGTCAGGCCATCACCGCTACCGGCGCATCCACCATCCTGGGATCGTCGCCAGTAGGCGTCACCGGTACGGCCACCACCAGTGCCATCCCCGAGCAGCCCGCGGAGATGACCCTGGACTATGACGGTGGATCCCCGGTAGTGGGCCTGGCACTGGGTCAGGGCCTGGCAACCATCGGCCCGCGCGGGCTTCGTTACCGGATCACGGCCTTCAGCACGAGCCTGCTCGAGGTGGAACGCCTGACTGCATCCGGCTCTACCGACACCGGCTGGCCAGGCTTCAACGCCATGCAGACGGTGAACGGCCTGATCACGCTGGACGCCTCGAACCTGCAGGGCGGATATCGTGGGCCATTCGCCTGTTGTCCGGAGAACGAGAAGGTCACGATGCTGGAGTGGTCGGTGACCTACGCCAATGGTCTTGCCGGTATCGGACGGGAAGGGCAGATCTACGAGATTCCGACCTACTACGTCTTCGAGTATCGGGACATGGATGTGGCCGGTGCCTGGACCGTCATTGAACTGATGAAGACGGGCGGCTCGCTGGATGCTCAAGGCTTCACCGACCGGGTGACACTGCCATACCCAATGCGCGCCGAGGCCAGGGTCCGCAAGCTGTACAAGGACCGTCCGGGGCGAATCAACGACGAGGCCCGCGACGACGCAACCTGGACGGACTTGCGCGGGCGGATGCAGAACTCGCCAACGAGCTATCCAGGCCTGACTGTGATGACCTGCAACATCCGCGGCGGCGACCGGCTGTCTGCGCAATCGGAGAGCCAGGTGAGCGGAGAAGCAACGCGCATCTTGCCACTGATGGAGGGCGGCAAGGGGCCGACCCGCGACATCGTGCCGTACTGCATCCACCAGTTGAAGCAGCGCGGATACACGGACGACGACCTGGATCTGCCTGAGTGGCAGGCCTTCCACGAAATCTGCGTAGCCCGTGGCGACACCTATGACGAGACGCTGGACGCGACGATCACCGTGAAGGACATGGTGAACAACGCCCTGGCGTGCGGGTTCGGCGAACTGGTGACGTTCCGTGGTCTGCTGCGGCCTGTGCGGGACAGCGCCCGCGCTGCGTTCGATGTCACCTACGGCCCGAAGACGCAGACCTACTCACCGCAGAACATGACCAAGATGCTGAAGATCAGCGGCGCCATGCCGTCGATCAACGACTTCGACGGCGTTGATGTCGAGTACTTCTCGAGTACCACCTGGGCATGGGAGACGGTCGAATGCAGATGGCCGGGTGACATGGGCAACAAGGTCGAGAAGATAAAGATGCCCGGCATCAGCGACAGGACAAGGGCTTGGCGCATCGGCATGCGTCGCCGTGGACACCAGAAGTTCCGGACCGACGTCTACACCTGGGAAACCGAGATGGACGGCAGCAACAGCGGCTATCTCAGCTTCGCGGCGGTTGCCGACGACAGACCGAAGGGATGCCAGAGCGCGATCCTGCTGGCCTTCGAGGTGACTGGGGCGGGAACGCTGCTGACTTCGTCCGAGCCGCTGGACTTCAGCGCCGGCGGAGAGCACCGGATTGGCGTACGCAAGCTGGACGGCACGCTGTCTGGTCCGTGGACCGCCACGCAGGTTGATCAGTACGCAGTTCGGGTGGATGCGCTCGACTTCACGCCCGTGGTCGACGGCCCGCTTGAGCCTCCGCACATCCTGTTCGGCCCCGCAACACGCTGGGCCTACCCAACCCTGATCACCAGCTCCGACCCCGCAAACGGCAACGTCGCCATGAAGGGAATGCCCTACGACGCCCGCGTTTACACCTACGACGACCAGTCGCCACCCGCCTGATTTACACCAGCCCCTGTGGGTATGAAGAGGAAAGACTATGGCCTCCGGCGCAGAATCTCTGCAGCTGTTTGAGCAGCTTGTTGCCAACGCAAACTCGCTGTTCCTGTCCAATGACGACACTGTCGTCATCAATGGCATTACCAAGCCGACCCTGAAAAAGATCTACGCCGAGTTCCTCGCCAGCATGGGTACCTATACCACTGTTGCAGCCGGCCTGGCCGCCACCAGTGGAACTGGCACCAATAACCGCTTCTTCTCGGTGCCAGGCACGGGCGATGTATTTGAGACCCGTTACCGGAACGATGCTGGCGTAGCGGTGGAAATCTCGTCCCTGCTGTCCTGGTTGGCGGATGCGCTGACCATCAACAAAGGAAAGGCGTATCCGCTTCGCCCGATGAACAGAGGGGGAGTTACTTCACCTGCGAACACGATGATGAACCGCTTCCTACTGAACTGCGAGGTGCTTGGAGCGGACCCGAGCAAATACTACTTGATCTCTTTTCAGAGGAACGGCTCAAGCATCGGCGGAAGCTATGAATTCGGCTGGATTCTTTACGAGGCCGACCCCGCGACATATGCATCTACTGGCGCGGTTACCGAGATCCACTCGCATACCAATCCGGCGCCGAACATCGATCGCGCTGGTGGAGTCCAGACGCTGATCGTTACGCCGAATCTGCGGCCAGACATTCGTTTCAAAATCGTGGTGGATGCTAGCCAGCTCCCGGCAGCTGGAATAGCGATCGACTCCAACAGTACCGGAGCCGCCGGTCGAAGCTGGATCGTAGATCCCTCTCGATATTCTGCGCCGCCGGTAGTGCGAGACGACTCGCTGAGCATCAACAAAGGGAAAAGCTACCCGCTTCGGCAGAAGACCCGTGGCAGCACCTCTGGGGCCATCACATCCCCTGCTAACACTGCGATGAACTCCCTGCTGCTTGCGGTTGAGATCACCGGTGCGGAGGCTGGAAAGTATTACCTGATCTCGTACCAACAGAATCAGCAAAGTATTGGCGGAGACGCTGACTTCGGGTGGATTCTGTATGAAGCTGATGCTGCAACCTATGAGACCACTGGCGCTATTACCCAGATCCATGGTCATGTAAACCCTGCGCCTAACATTGACCGGGCCGGCGGCGTACAGACCGTTACGGTTACACCGCAGTTGCGTCAAAACATGCGATTTCGGATTACTTTGGATGCATCTGCCTTGCCTCCAGCCGGAACTCCAATCGACGCCAACAGTACCGGTGCGGCCGGGAGAAGCTGGATTGTTGATCCAACTTGCTACTTCATCGGAGAGAGCCAGGGCGCGCCGACGAAGCAGCTGCAGGCTGGAAACATGTGGGTTGAGGCAGAGACGACCGGCAACAACTTTGATTTCGTGTGGTCGCACGGTTCGAATCAGATGTTCATGCTCAAGTTCGGCCCCAATCAGGTAAATCAGTTATTCAACTTCAAGGGCTGGAAAATTGCGGCGCTCACCGCTGTAGAGTCGGCGGCATGGGAGGATCTTGGCGGGTGGAACACGGACTGGTTTCCCCCAATGACCATTCAGGCGGTGAACGATGGTGATGGTGGGGAGGAACAATACACGGGAGGCGGGCATTGGGACGAATCCGACCCCACCGAGCAAACGCCGACAGCGAAAATGGCCAACCTCAAGTGCTCCGTCAACGGCCAGATGATACCTCCTGGGCGGGTCTATTCAGGGCCGGCCAGTGAAGCGACTTTCACTTGGACGGTAGATCTTATGGCTTACAACACGCTGATTGCTAAACGCTATGTCGGCAGGCAGCACTTCACCTTGCATGTGAAGCCTGGGTCTGCAGAGCTGATGGTTGAATTTGAAGCGCTGGAGGAAGTCATCGCGAAGATTGATAACGGCCCGCAAATGGGCGTGTATACCGCTTTTCCTGAGTGGGTCCATTACCTTGGCGATAATCGTGGTCCGCTTCTTCAATCAAACCCAGACTCCGTGAGTGCGCAGAGTAAGACGCTTGCGCCGGAGGTTTTCGCGGCAGTCTGCTACCACCCTACACGCGGCTTCTGTGCCAGCTGGCTGGATCGTACCTATGAGGCCGGTGACGGTCGTTACGTGTCTCCAACCCTACCTTTCGCCAGGCGTAACAGCGGTAGCTGGAAGTTCTACCAAGCGGTAATTTCTGGCGTGCACACCACGTTCCAACCGGGCCAGGGCTATAAGTGGCGTGGTGGTTATGCCATTGCCCCCAACGAGTTTGTCGTTGGCGATGTGAATTGTGGGTTTTTGTATCACAAGGGCGGTAAGCCGTGGTTGGCTTGGGGGCTTGATGCAGATGGTGGGATGGGTCGGGTGAAGCCGGTCCCGTCGGCGGCTGGACGTTCAGTGGAGGGTCGTGTGATCGGGACGAGAGGGCTAGACGTTGCGGCTGCCGCCTATGCGTTCGGTAATACCCAGATGCAGTGATTCAGATAGAAGAGCCCGCAGGGAGCGGGCTCTTCTTGAGGCGGCTGGAGATCAAATGCCAATGTTCGAAAAATCGAGCGTTACAGCCCTTCTGTGCCAACTTGTCCTACAGATCGAGCGGAAGGCGCCAAAGCAGAAATGGCTTGAGGTACCCGCCCAGATTTCAAGGCAGACCGCCCGAGAATCTCAGAGCCGATCATACTGATGTGCCAAGGATCGTAGTAGAGAAGAGTCTCTTGATCATAGGCTGAACAAGTACCGTTCTTGCAGATCTGCGAGCGAATATCGAAAGTGGTCACGTTAGGGTATTGGCTGGCAACCTGTTTGAGATAGTTGTTGATGTCGCTATCTCCGACATCTGCCTTTAATGCTGTGGCAGGGCAGTTCATGCCAGGGATGCGAAGAGCTTTCGCCGTGCACATCCTATCGAGGCCGGTGAAGATAGGGACATTGAGCGCAATGATTACTTGGTTGCCATTGCTTGCTAGCTCAGCGATGGCTTGCGAAAACTTTTCTCTGCCGCTTTTGCCAGTATTTGCATATATCTCCCAAGACGCACCAACAATAACTGTCTTATAATTTTTGGATTCGACGAAAGCTCTTTTATTAAATTCGGCGCATGATTTAACCCTGTCCTGCGAAATCAGTCCGGATGCATCCAAGACTGGAGGGCAGGAAGAATGTGAGATATTCCGAATTGAGAAATGCTGTGCTTCGCCGACAGCCTTGAAGTACCCGACATAGTGCGCAGCGTTCGAGTCACCCCAAAGCAGTGTTTCAGGTTGAACCGACTTGTCGCCGTTGACGCATTGATCCTGTGTCCACTTGGATGGATCGTACTTCATCATCTGGCAGTTGAACGGGAAGCGGCTTGCGGGCTTAGTGTTGTAATCGTGTTGGGATATGAGCTTTCTGTACTCGTAACCGGACGAGGTTGGCCAGTAGCCTTTGTTATTGATTAGCACATACCCTGCGACGATGATCCCGGCACTCGTCGCAACGATTGGGCCTGCCTTGGTGAGGAGCCACATAGGGCTTTTTGACCGGAATGGGGTTTCGATCAGGTGATACGAAATCAGCGTCAAAACTACCATCAGGCCTGCGCAAGCCAGGCCGCCAGCTAGGGTTGGCTCCCCGTAGGCATATCGGTAGAAGGCGAGTACTGGCCAGTGCCACAAGTAGAGCGAGAAGGAACGAAGCCCGATGTATCGAGCAACTGGGTTTCCTAAAATCTTGGTGAGGGGGCTGGACTGATTGGTGCCGGCAAGAATAAGAAGAGCTGCACCTACCGAAGGGATAACCGATCGTACGCCCGGGAAACCATTCTTCTCATCGAGCAA
Source organism: Pseudomonas sp. LS.1a (assembly GCF_022533585.1). Lineage (NCBI taxonomy): Bacteria > Pseudomonadati > Pseudomonadota > Gammaproteobacteria > Pseudomonadales > Pseudomonadaceae > Pseudomonas > Pseudomonas sp. LS.1a. Next base: position 3,567,751 of record NZ_CP092827.1, on the reverse strand, counting down.
AGCAACGGCGCCGGCAACCATGGCCAGCCCCACAAGACCCGCGATATTCGCTGCGGAAGCGGAAACACGGCGTGAATCCATCCAAAGGAAAAGAAGGGCACCCACAAGCAGTTCGCCAGCCCTAGAAGGCAGCATGTAGTAGGCAAAGGACGGGTCACGGGAAAGGAAGTACTCGCTGATTGCAAACGACGCGACGGCTAGAACAACACCGGTTGCTGCCAACAGTCGCTTGCCGCCTATCTTCATGGCAATGATCATCAGCGCCGGCCACACCAGATAGAACTGCTCCTCGACACCGAGTGACCACATATGTAGCAGCGGGACAGTATCAGATGAGGCAGCAAAGTAGCTGGTATCAAGGAATAGCCAGAAGTAGACGTTTGCTGCAGACAAAGTGGCGCCGATAGCTGACTCAGACAGTGTCTTCACGTCCGCTGGAAGCAGCAAGAACGACCCTGCGAGCATCGTGACTACAGTTACGAATGCTGCTGCCGGCAGAATGCGGCGAACGCGACGTCCGTAGAAGTCAGCGAATGAGAAATTGTTGCCTTGGCCATAGATGATCCCGGTGATGAGGTAGCCCGAAATCACAAAGAAGACGTCAACCCCAACAAACCCGCCCGGAAGCCACTGTTTGTTGAAGTGAAAAACAGTGACCGCCAGAACGGCCAAAGCCCGCAACCCGTCTATGTCGGGGCGATAGGCTAGGTGTTTGCCTTGCATTTTTGAATTCCCTTTCATGGGTCCGCTGAATAAGCCGCGAATCATACCTTTTTGCCCGCATTCGCGGGCTTTTTTGTGCCTGGAGAAAACATGGCCAGACTCACCGAGACCCAGGCCGGAGGCGCGAACGTGCTCCGGTTTCTGGACCTGATCGCCTTCTCTGAAGGCACCTCGACCATCAAGGCGAGCGATGACGGTTACAACGTGCTGTATGGTGGCGGACTGTTCCAGGGGTATTCCGATCACCCGCGGCGCAAGCTGACCTTTCCCATCAACGGTAAGCCGGTTACCAGCACCGCCGCCGGCCGGTACCAGTTGCTCGAGCGTTACTGGGATGCGTACAGAGTCAGCCTGCGCCTGGTGGGCGGGTTCACGCCGGAGAACCAGGACCGCATCGCGCTGCAGCAGATACGCGAGCGCAATGCCCTGGACGACATTAAGGCCGGCCGCATCGAGCAGGCGATCGCCAAGTGCTCGAACATCTGGGCCAGTTTCCCGGGCAATAGCTACGGCCAAAATCCGCACCGCCTGGAAAAGCTGCTGGCTCAGTGGCAGAAGCTCTGCGGGGTGCTGGCGTGAGCTGGCTCGGCGCGGTACCGGCCTGGTGCTGGTGGCTGATCGCCTTGGTGCTGGTCGCCGGCGGTCAGCAGTACCGGGTGGTGGTAGCCCAGGTCGGGACAGCTGAGGCACGCACCGAACTGGCCGACTACCGCCTGGTGGTCGCAGAGAACAATCGGCGAGTTGCAGCACAAGCGCGCGCCGAGGAGAAACGCCGCCAGAAGGTGGCAGACGAGGAGGGTGAGAGTGCACGCAAGAAACTGGAACTGGCCAAAAGCCGCGCCGCTGATGCTGAGTCTGCTGCTGATGGGCTGCGCGGGGAAATCGCCAGATTGCGGGATGGCCACCGAGCCACCTGCCATGCCATCGCTGCCCAGCAGCGCCAAGCAGGAACCTCTGCCGTCGTGGTGCTCGGGGGATTGCTTGAGGAAGCTGACCGAATGGCGGGAGACCTCGCGACAGCGCTTGAGCGAAGCCGAATAGCCGGGGTGGCCTGTGAGGGGGTGGTTGACCGCATGAAGGTTCCGTAGCGACTGCCTATAATGAGGCGTCCACCGGGACGGAGCAGGGCAATGGACAAGCGCACCTTCATTGGGATTGTCGATGCCGGCGAGCCGCTGATCCAGCAGACCATCGACGCCATACGGGAATACCACCAAGCCCAGGATATTGGCGCGCCGCCTGAAGAGGTCGAGCGCCTACGTCTATTGGCGGATTCGCTATACCAAGCGGTTATCGATTACCAGTTAATCCAAGCAGGGCGGGCACCGTCTACCATTCAGTGATGGCCTCCTCAGGATGGACCCCGATGAAGTGTAAGCCGCCGATCCTTTACCCTGACCATCCCATGTACACCGACGCCGTGGACGCCATGAAGCGTTATCACGAAGCCCAGGCTTTGGGTGAGCCGCCGGAAGAGGTGGAGCGTCTACGGCTGATTGCCGAATCGCAATTCCAGGCGGTCACCGACTACCAGCTCAAAGCGTTAGGCGGCCCTGCTGGCCCGATTCACTGATCGGGCCGCATGTGTCGACATCCTTCCTGAGCAACCACGCATAGTCCGCCGAGCGGTACTGGCGCGGTTGCTTTACCTGATGCTGAAATACTGTATCCATATACAGTATTCGGTGCAGCATGTACTTCCTCCTCGTTCGCCGCCGCGTGAATGGCGTGGCCATCCCTTCCGATCAGCTCAGGAAGATCCAGCCCCTGCGGGCCGACATCCATATCGGTGACCACCACAGTGAGCCGCTGGGCCGGGTTTCGACCCAGGCGTGGGTGTTCAACCCATCACCCGGACCCGACATAATCCCCCGGCTGCACGACGCCAAGCTCAATGGCATGGCCCAGCTCGGCCTCAACATCAACGGGGTTGAGGAAATCGACGGCGCCCTTTACGCCCAGTCGTGGTGGTGCAGGGCGGTGGGCGATTATGGCAACTGAGCTTCCGCAGGCCTGGTTGGCCGAGCTGAACGACCAGGCTGCCCTAGTGGCTGACCCTGATGGGCGCGCAGCGGTGCTCGATGAGATGGCCTATGCCGCGCGTCGGCGGCAAGAGGTCGATGACAGCGACCTGGTCGACATGCTGGAGATCGTCGAGTCGGCCAGGCTGTGGGCGCTGGATGGCGCCGATCTGTGAGCAGCTATATAAAGGAAGGGAAACGGTCGGCAGAACGCCGGGATGGGCAGCCTGGGCTGCGTGAGAAATGCGTGACTCTCGTGAACGCTTGGGAGCACCTATGGGCAGTCGGTTGCAGCGAGCGCGCCAAAAAATGCTGTGGTATCATGCCTTTAGCTGGCTTGGCATGCATGGGGTGCAAGGGGTCGAGTGTTCGAATCACTCCGTCCCGACCATTATTTAAACGACTAAGCCACCTTCGGGTGGCTTTGTTGTTTCTGGTGCTGGCGACTTTTCGAGTGACTTTGCCTTTCCATCATCCAATCCTCTTCTTCAAAATAGCCAGGAACGGTCCGCGCGAATCGGTGGCCGATACTTTGTTTGCCGCCTCAATCAGTTGATCAAGCTCTGCATCAGAGTGGTGGCTGGTCGCGTTGCTGTTCTTGCGGCTCAATAAGGCTTGCGCTCCTCTTTGTTGAGGGCTGTCGCTTTCAGCTTCCTGGTGAAAGTAATCTTAAGGTCGTGAATCCGTATGGAGGCGAAACCAGGAGTGGCGGTCGTAGACTTTGCTACTGCTAGACCTTTCTTTCGCCCTTTCGCATTATTCTAAGCCGAGTGATTCATTTGGTGTATAGCTTGTGCTGCTGCATGGGGAAAACGCTCACGGCTGATGCATCGCTGCCAATCGATGATCGACATTGTTTGGTTGCTTAATACCACTAGTCGCTCGTCCCGGCTTTTTTGCCTGAGTCTCAAGCCGGTAGCCTCGGCTGGTACAGGAAGGCGCTGGTGCCCAGCGCTGACATAAAGAGCTCTCAATTCCGCCTCGGCTTGCAGGCCTCCAGCTCTTGGGGGTCAATGCTCACCTGAACAAGACCAACTTGTGCAGATGATCCGGTGCCGCTCAGAGGCACGTGACAATTTCAAACCATCTCTAGAAGCGCTGAGCCAGGCTAATTGGGATTTAATATTGTGAAATTGACTTGATGTGTTTTTTCAGAACCTTGCGCAGTTTGCTGCGATCTCCACTGTGATGCTGTTCGCGATGGCAGTGCGGGCATAAGGCGGCTACATTGTCAAGATTGTCAGCGCCATTTTCGCTGAGTGGGGTGATGTGGTGAACTTCCAAATAGTTACTGCCATCGCTTCGTTTGAATAATTTTGCAGTGCAGCCTGGCATCTCACAGGAATTTTTCGCTCTGAGTATTGCTGCCATCACCACGAATCGGTTGCGAATGAAATCGTTTTTGATGATTTCCTTTTTCTTAGGTTTTGTGGGGGCTCTCTTTGCTAGAGCAAAGATAATTGGGGGTGGAGATCTTAGGGCAAGCTCTTCTATCACCTCTTCAGTGGTAAGATCTTTCACGGACTCGAGCTTGATGGCGCAGAGCGTCTGCCCGATGTTACCAAGCAGGACATCATCGCCTACTGTTAGCCACTGGCTAATGAATTTTCGGCCGATCCGCGGCTCCGGCCCTCTATCCGCTTCAAGCGATCGATTTGAGTGATAGAAAGATGCTTGGATGCTAGTGAAGGCAGTATTTAGGGGTATTTTAATTTCAAACGGGATGCCTGGGCGCTTCTCGGAAGGGAGGATTCCAGCTTTTTGGATAGCTATCTCTTGTTCAGTTGTAACGACGTAGGCGCTTTTGCTTTTGTCAGTGGGGGTTACGCGCTTGATGCCCCAATTGTCAAAAATCAGGCTCCAGTCAACAATTGCCATTTGAGGTCCCTCTGAGGCTACATGTGGTAGTGTAGATTAGGTGGCGTAGTGCCAGTTGTCTACGGGGCGTGTTCTAGCTATCCTGTCTGTCTTTGGGGTCGCACAGGAATTTAAAAAGGATGGGAAGCCTCCGACAGCACTTTACGGGAGTGGCTGCCAAGCATTTGTCTGCTGTTGACGCCACCCCTCGATCTCATCAGCATGAGATCGGCTCTAATGCCTTCGTACAGATTTTGGGTAACCCGGGAGAGCATAAGGTTTCTTTCGAAGGTACTTTTCTATACTTCGACGATGAAAGTGATACCCCGCTAAAAGCTACCGGTGGACTTACCTGGTACGATACCCGGCTACGTCAGGCTCACCGGAGGCCGGAGTACCGTTTGTACTATCGAGAAAATGCGGTTACGAATCGGATGTCAGAAGGAGACTTTTGTGTTCTCGCTGTTCGTCCAGACAAAACTCTAATGTTAGTGGTTAGTCCGCGTGGCTCCACCAGTGAACAACAGATTCGCTGGCTTTTTGATATTGATCACTTGCCTATGAAGGGGTTTGAGGTCCACGAAGTCGAAGATAGAAGGCAAGTAAGCATTATTGAGGTGATGATACTTGAAGAACTGGGTATTGAGGTTCGCAGTTATAATGATGACTGGCTTGGTAAGATTGTCGATCGATTTGGGGAGCGTTTTCCGGTAACGGCTGAGTTCAGCTCTTTCGTCCGTGAGACCTGCAGGATGGCGGAACCGGTCCAAACGGATCCTGATTCCGCACTGCTAGCTTGGATGGAGCATGAGGAGATGCTCTTTAGAACGCTTGAGCGGAAAATTGTTCAGGCTCAGTTGGATAAAGGGTTTTCTGATGTTGAGCACTTTATCCGGTTCTCGCTGAGTGTACAGAATAGGCGTAAATCACGCGTTGGGCACGCATTGGAACATCATTTGGCTGCCGTTTTTGAAGCTCATGGCTTGCCCTTTGGTCGGCAAGTGATTACCGAGAACCGAGCAACTGCAGACTTTTTATTTCCGGGGCAGAAGCAATATAGTGATTTAAATTACCCAGACGAGCGGCTAGTGATGCTTGCTTCGAAGTCTACATGCAAAGATCGTTGGCGGCAGGTGTTGGCAGAGGCATGTCGAATAAAGGAAAAGCATCTCTTTACCTTGGAACCGGCTATAAGTTTGAATCAGACTAATGAAATGAAAGCCCATAATTTGCGATTGGTCGTCCCGTCGGCACTATTTGGAACTTATGGCAGCGAGCAGAAAGAATGGCTGCTAAATTTGGCTGCGTATCTGGAGCGTGTGAGATATATGATTTCTTGAGCTCTATGGTGTGGCCTGGCAGTGTTGTTGATTTAAACGCATCTGAGGGTGCCGGCTACTGCGTGTTGGCTGGTTGATTTTGCTGAAGAGCTTTTCTGATTTGAAAGTTGATAGTCTATGTGTTCTGTTCGTCAAGCTCGTGAAAGGTTGAGTTTTGAGATAGCCATGCTGCCACAGTGTCGATCAGGGTAATGGAGTTTTCACTCTTCATTTTCCGAATTGCGCACTCCCATATGATTAGAGTTCGCCAGCCAGCCTCATTAAGTTTGGCTATTTGAATTGCGTCTCGTACTTTGTTTTTCTCTATTTTGTCCATCCAGAACTCTGTACGAGTTTTGGGGGTCTTGAAGTATCGGCAATTATGGCCGTGCCAGAAGCAACCATGAACAAAAATTGCTGCTCTGAACTTGGGGAGAATTAGGTCGGGTTTGCCCGGCAGGTGAGTTGTGTGTATGCGAAAGCGAAAGCCTCGGGCATGGAGGGCCTTGCGAATGACGAGCTCGGGAGAGGTGTTTTTCCCCTTTATCCCTGACATCATGCGAGATCGCGTCACAGGATCAACAATATCAACCAAAATGAACCCCACTCAAGGTGCGGCGCACCCTGAGTGGTCAGAGGTTACGCAGGCAAGCTGAACTCCAGCTGCGTTTGATTCTGATCCGTTTTGGCCTTGGCTGCAAGGATTCGATCTTTCATTAGTCGGGCAACTGCTTCAAAAACAGGTACGGCGACCGAGTTGCCAAACTGTCGATAAGCCTGAGTATCAGATACCGGGATAACGAATTTGCTTTCGCCGGGCTTATCGAATCCCATCAATCTGGCGCATTCGTGAGGCGTGAGTCGGCGAGGGCGATTGATTTGATTCAATTCTCCGTAGAAATCCAGCTTTTCATTGAAGCCACGATCAACGAGAATTTCAGAGCCATCTTTGTGATATCGAGCAGACAATGTACGGGCTACATCGTTTGGTCGAGTCAGGCCAAACCCGAACCCATTACCTTTCTGGCGATGTTTTTCAGCGTACTTATAAAGATACTCCCATAGCTTTGGTGTCAAGATATATTTGGCGTCAACCTTTTCGTCAAGAAGGTCGCCGAAAGTTGGTCGAGCTGATGGATATAGCTTTTCGATTTCTTTAAGGGTGAACCCGCCGTGAACGTTAAGATCCCGTCGGAATCCTACGAGCACAATTCGCTCTCGGTGTTGGGGGACAAAGTGCCGGGCATCAATTACTTTAGGGTCTTGGCCTTTAGGGGCTTCGACATCTGCCACCTCATAGCCTAGCTCATTCAATGTCTCGCAAATAATGCGGAAAGTCTTACCTTTGTCATGACTCTTGAGGTTCTTCACATTCTCAAGAAGAAATGCTGCGGGCTTTTTTGCCGCTAGAATCCGAGCGACATCAAAGAAAAGTGTGCCTTGGGTCTCGCACTCAAAACCATGCTTGCGCCCCAGGGAATTCTTCTTGGATACACCTGCTAGCGAAAAAGGCTGGCAGGGAAAACCTGCGAGGAGTACATCGTGATCAGGGATTTCTTGATCGATGTGGCGATATGCCTCTTCTTCACTTATTTCTGCCTGATCAGAAAGGGTAACGGTGCGGATGTCCTGATTGAAGCGGTGCCGGGCGGGATCACAGTAGTGATTGGCTTTGTAGGTGCGGACAGCATGCTCGTTCCATTCAGATGTGAACACACATTCACCGCCGATCGCCTCAAAACCCTTTCGGATTCCACCAATCCCCGCAAAAAGATCGATAAAACGAAAGGAGGTCTTACCTTCAGGGCGCTTGGGCAGAAAAGATTGCAGGTGTACGAACTCCCGGTGGGTAAGCCTCGGGACAGCTTTGCCCTTCATCCACCGGTTCACGGTTTCTCGACAATGTGTAGAGCCAATCTCATTCAGCTTTGAAGCAATTTGTCCTTGGTCGTAAATCTCCAGCAATTGGCGAAGCAGCGCTAGGTCTTGCTGCGGCTGTAGCTCCTGAGAGCTTTGCGATTCGGTCTCTGCGGACTCGAGAGCGTGAGGTTCGAAAAGGTTCATGAGTCCGTATTCCTCTGGGTCAAACGTGTGATGTGCTGTCACCATTTTATTCCTTATCAGGATTTTGTAAACCGCCCATTTGCCATGGTTGCGCGCATTGCACGGGCTATGTGTACTGTATATGCAGACAGTATAGTGAGCAGCTTCTTTTGTGTCTCCGGATGATTACAGTCATTCGTAATGGCACTCTGGTTGCCGTGACGCGGCACAGAGCCTTTGTGCTTAGAATTGCCTCAGACCTGCTGCAGCGCAGGTGATGCCCTGCCGAGACACAGGCCGGGTTGGCCGGGCGCTTGAGATTGGGGCACCGGCAGAGATGTATCAGCGAATGGTATAAGGGTATTGATATTACTGTGCTACCAGTCGATGCTTGCAGCTGCGCTGAGGACTCGCGACAAGCCCTGTCCAGTTGGCATGCAGACCCCGTCCTTGACGGTGAACCGAATTACGATAATGGGCCGACCATTCGCCAAGGATGTCAGGAGCTCAACCTTGCCGAATTGGCCTGAGGAATTGCAGGAAGCTTATGATGACCTCACAGATTGATATCTTCGAGAAGCAGATCCGCGAAAAGCTTCCGACACATGAAAGCCCCGCCACGGCTGCAGAAGCCATCAAACGAGAGGCTTCAGTTTTTGGCATTACGTTTTCCGCCGACATGGATAAGAACCTTGCGATCGCCCTCGCACGTGTCGTCGTGTCGTTGGGGAGTGTGGAGGTCCTGCGTCATTCTTCGCTCATCAAGTCGAGGGAGGAGTGGTACACCGGGCCGAGTGCAAGCGACGTTCACTGGCCAGCGCTCGAAGGCTACTTGACCAACGTCAAGGGCTGGGACAAGGACGCTGTTAAATCGATAAACAAAAGCTCGTCGGAGGTGGTCTCGCTGTTGGCAAACCCCTCTGCGGCCAAATTTCGTCACCGCGGGCTTGTCGTGGGTTACGTTCAGTCAGGCAAAACGGCCAACATGACTGCCGTCATCGCCAAGGCAGTAGATGCAGGCTACAACCTCATTGTTCTTCTCGCAGGTGTCACCAATAAGCTCAGGGCACAGACACAGAGCCGAATCGAAAATGACGTCGTAATGCGCCACAGTCACCTATGGCAGCTGTGGACGGAGAGCAAAGACGACGGTGACTTTGAGATCCCGGCCAGTCGGCACTTCGCGCTTCCCGTGCCAGGTCGCGCTCAGTTGGTAGTAATGAAAAAAGTTGCTTCACGTCTGCAAGCGTTCCGCCGAACGATCGTCGACGACAAGGGGCGTAGCACCTCGACGAATGTCCAGGCGCAACTCAAGGTACTCATCATCGATGATGAGTGCGATCAGGCATCAGTAAATGCTTCGAACAATGACGAGGACATGACTCGAATCAACGAAGAGATTCGGAAAATCATCCGGGCTCTTCCTGCGGTCTCTTACGTGGGCTACACCGCCACGCCGTTTGCCAACGTCTTTATCGATCCGTATCCGCGCAACAAGGACGAACTGGACGATCTTTACCCTGAAGATTTCATTACAGCGCTACCTCGGTCCGACAATTATTTTGGGGCGAGGGAGGTGTTCGGTTTCGATCCGAAGGACGCCGACAACGAAAGTACAGAAGAAGCCGGCCGGGACATGATACGGACCATACCGGTGGAGAAACTGAATACTTTGCGTCCCGCTCGCGCAAGCGATAAAAACTTCAAGCCGCAGATGACAGAGGAGCTGGAGGAAGCGCTCCTCTGGTTCCTCATCTCGTGTTCCATACGTCGAGCGCGAGGCCAAGGACACGAGCATATGTCGATGCTCATCCACACATCACCGCTTATTTCTCAGCACGAAGGTATGGACGCGGTCATTTGTGGATGGCTGAAGACGCACGGTACTGATCTGGCTACAGGTAACGGAGATATTTCTGCGAGATTGAGCACGATCTTCAACCGTGAAATTTCTGCGGTTCCACTCGAGCACGACGTAAGCCCTCCGACATTGCAACAGCTTTTGCCACATCTCCAGCAGACGCTTGCAGCCCTGGAGGTTGCCATCGAAAACGGGGTCAGCGAGAAACGGCTGGACTACACGAAGGGCCCAAAAACCTATGTAGTGATCGGTGGAGCAGTGCTAGCTCGGGGACTGACGATCGAAGGGCTCTGCGTATCCTTTTTCCTTCGCACTTCGATGCAATACGACACCCTTCTTCAGATGGGCCGCTGGTTCGGGTATCGAAATGGTTACGAGGATCTTCCCCGTCTCTGGACTACGGCTGAGCTGATTTCAAGCTTCAGGGCGCTTGCGCGCATCGAGGAGGAAATTCGCGACGACATCGCGCGGTACAGCGAATACAAGACCACTCCTGCGGAGTTCGCAGTGAAGGTGCGCGCCATTCCTGGGATGGCAATTACTTCGGCGGCGAAAATGCGCCACGCGTTTCGTACCAGCATCAGCTTTGAAGGGCGTCATGTACAGACCATTCGCTTTGACCATCAAAGTGAACGAGTGGTCAGCGCCAACTGGTCTGCTGCTAGCTGCCTCGTGGATGACATTGGCGCTGACAATATCAAGGACTTGGGAAATCGAAAACTCGCCCAGGACATACCGCTGGCATTGATCAGAAAGTTTTTGAAGACCTACGAGATCTGCGACCAGCATATGGATCTGAAAAGAGAAATGCTGCTGGCTTACATCGATAAGGCAGGACAACAACTGCAAACCTGGAACGTGGGGTTCATCACACCTGGATCCAGTCTCTCTCGCAAGCCGCTGGGGCAGTTAGGTCCAATTCCTACCAACCGCCGCGCGCAGTTGAGCGCTTCGGAGCGAAGCTATGCCGACATCAAGGCCTTGATGTCGAAGAACGATATTCTCATCGACGCGTTAAGTCCCTCCAGCGACGAAGATGATGACTCGTGGGCATCTTTCAAAAGCCGAAGACCCGCTAAGCCGTTGTTACTGCTGTATGCGATTGACCAAGAGTCTCCGCCAATGGCGAGCACGAAAAATCGTGTCATGCTAGATGCCGCCGATGACCTCATTGGAATCGGTATCGTGTTTCCAGGCGTCAAGGATCACGCTGGTGCGTACTACGCGGTGGAGCTGGATGTTCCATCGGAAGAAAAAATCGACGAAGCATTGGAAGAGCTCGTTGCAGATGAAGAGGCGCAGACTGCCGATGCATAATCCTCTTCATCGGTGGTCGCAACTTCGCTCCAGTGAGAGGGGCGATGGCGTCGTCGAGATTCCGACTTTGGACTCCGGCATCGACACTGGCTTCGGTGTCGTACGTTACGCAATCGGCCTGCATGGCGAACCCCGTCTGTTGGTCCCAACCAGTGGGTATCATCCAGTAGGGCTCACCTCTACCAGCAAGCTCTCGATATCCATCGTCAGTCTTGCAGTCGCGGGTAAGAGTGTCCGGTTCATTGACGTCATGTGCCTTGAAAAAACGCTGAATGCAGTGTTTGCGGAGCTGGCGGAGGCAATTCTCAGGCGCCTGCAAAACGGAGATTCGCCTCACACGGCAGTTGCAAGCGCGATTCATGATTTCCGCGTATTGCTGGGGGAAACATCGACTCCGCAAACTCCTGAAAGTGCAATACTGGGGCTTGTTGGCGAACTGCTGGTACTTCGTGAACTGGTGAAGATAGACCCTGGCGCTGTCGATGCGTGGTCGGGGCCGCTGGGGCAGCGCCACGACTTCCGCAGGGGTGTTCACGCTCTGGAAGTGAAGACTTCCGGTCGCCTGGATACGATGCAGATAGGTATCAACGGCATAGACCAACTGGAGCTGCCTGACGAGGGCTCGCTTGTACTGGCGCATGTCAACATTGAGAAGGCAAGGGGCGGCGAGTTGTCCGTCGCGGAATTGGTAAAACAGTTGCAAGCCAGCGGAGTGAATACTTCAACGCTCAATGAGCGCTTGGCTGCAATCGGTTGTCAAAGCCCCGACGCTCCGGAATGGAATCGCATTGCTTACTCCGACTGGTCGATCAAGACCTATCAGGTTGGGCCTGGTTTCCCCAGAGTCACCCGTTCGGCATTCGAGTCAAAATCACTCCCGGCCGGCGTGAGCAATCTGACGTATACCGTAGACCTGACCCATGCCACCGCATACGAGCTCTCTGAAAGTGAGCAGATGTGCGCCTTCGAGAGAATCTCGAAATGAGCCTGTTGGAACTCTTCAGCGAACCATTCGCGCGCACCGGTAATATCGCCGCCGACGGCTTCAAAAAATTGCTTGGCTGCCCTGCACAGGATCTTTTGCAGACAGTGCTGCGGGAATCCATTCAGAACAGCATCGATGCGGGGCGTCTGGGAAAAGGCCCCACCATCCATGTCCGCTATCGCACGCTGACATCGGAGCAGTTGAGGTTTCTCCTAAACCAAGTGCTATCCGATCAAATCGCTTGCGACGAAACTGCAGGGGCCATCCAGGAGACCCTAGGGAAGTCCGATCTGAAGGTTTTGGAGATCTGCGACTTCAATACCACTGGATTAGGCGGTCCGACGTCAGGTGATGCCGTTGCAGAAGGTGACGAAGCGCTAGATTTCGTGAATTTCCTGCGAAATGTCGGTGTTGCGCGGGATACCCATAATGGGGGAGGTACATACGGGTATGGCAAAAGCTCCCTTTACGCGATGAGCGCCTGCTCCACTATTCTTGTCGATACACAAACCACCGCGAGCGGCACCCAGACGAGAAGGTTCATGGGTTGTCACCTCGGCAGTGCTTTTGACGCCATTGCATCGGACGGCAGGAGAAAACGTTTCACCGGGCGCCACTGGTGGGGTATCAAAGATAACGAAGGCGGTATCGACCCGGCCACAGGCGGAATAGCTGAAGAGCTTGCAGCATGCTTGGGCATGCCGGCACGTGCGCACCTCCTGACTGGTACGACAGTCATGATCCTTGACCCCTACGTGGCCGAGGGGGCACGCACAGTCGCGGATGAGATTATCGAGACGATACTCTGGAACTTCTGGCCTCGACTCACGCAGACGACTCCAGTGGAGAGGAAACTGGATATTCGGTTATTCATAGAGCAAACCGAAGTCCCCATTCCTCGACCCGAGCAGTTTCCACCGCTAGATTTATTTTCTGCTGCCATTGCCGAGCATCGCAATGTTGACGGCGATATCATTCGGATACAACGGGACAAGCCGTACAAACCCCTAGGGGCTCTCGCGCTCAAGAGGGGGATGCGTGCTACCCGCTCTGCAGTAGCCCTTCATGACGATTCCAAGGTGCCCCATCAGGCGAGCCACATCGCGGTGATGCGGCCTGTGGAACTCGTCGTCAAATATATAAGCGGTGCACCGTTCCCGGATACGCGCTACGAATGGGCGGGCGTTTTCATCTGTTCGGATGAGAAATCAGTAGAAGAAGCCTTCGCAAAGGCGGAGCCCCCTGCGCATGATGATTGGGTGCCTGACATGCTCCCTGGCTCAGACGCGAAGTCAATGGTCAGGATTGCACTGAAACGTCTTGACCATCATGCCCAAACCTACGCTTCCCCGACCTCGACGATTGTTGCGAGCGAAAGAACCAAAGGTCCCTCGCTAGCGAAGACTGCAGCCAGACTGGGAAATTTTCTGGATGCTGTTTCGGGTAAAGGACCAGGCAAACCAACCACAGCTAATTCTCGTACACCCCGCAAGTGTGATGACCTATCCGTGTCTGTGCCCAGGTTTTTGCGACTTGAAATTGACGAAAATGATCAGCCATGTGCGGTTTTTGAAGCCGAACTGCGTAACGACGAGAGAGATGAGCATCTTAAATTGCTTGCTGAAGCAAGACTCATCGCAGATGGTGGGATGACGGACAGCAAGGACCTTCCACCTGGATTTGGATCCAGGGTATTGAAGATGGATCTGGACGGTTCGCAGAAAGTAGCCTGTGGCGATACTCTGGAAGTGGGCAAGCAGAGTGGTATTGTGACTATTCGGGTGTTAAGTACAGTTCATGCCGCCGTCGGAGTACGCTTGGCTTTTGTAAAGGAGGGTGATCAATGAGAAGAATTGCTCTGCCATTTCTCACACTTTCCGATGACTCTGTTGTGCTAAATGGTTGGACGATCGGTGAACCAGGTCAGCCGCGGTTTCCTCTTGGCGAAATCCTGGAGGACTGGGACTACGAGAAAGATCTGGAGGTCGGAGTGGATGTCACTGTTGACATTGATCAGGCTGCTTTGGATCTGGCTCTCGACCCTGCTTCACTCAAGCTTGCCGCAGTGCTCGTGGTTGGGACCGGCGCAGGGTCGCTTCCTCGCGTAACCCACAATGCGTGCATAAAAATTCTTGATAGTGACGAAACCTGTGTACGTCTCGAAGCGACACTTGCAGGGCATACGCTCTCATCCCAGCTTTATCTTGAAGTCAGAATTCTCCTCGATGGGCCCACTGCATCAGGGAATCAGTTATCACCCCGGTTCAAAGGGGCGAAGCTTTGGCATACGGATCTGCGCGTCCTCATCGAGGATGGTGGCGGATCGCGCTTTCCGATCGAGCTCACGAGTTTCACTGACAGCTTTCAGGGTATGCCTGAGCAGAACGCTCCTTGGTATGTACAGTGGGACCCGTCAAACTTTCATGCCGACTTCGGGGGCAATGTGCGGCTCTACGTGAACGCTGACATAGAGGAGGTCGCGCAGCGCTTTGTGGACGGAGACCGGCTTTTGCTTCAAGCGATCGTAGCTGATGTCATGACACAAATGATTACTACCGCGCTTGATCAAGAGAGTGAGGATGATTTTTTGGTAAGTTTTGAAGAGGGATCCATCGGACAACAGACCCGTATCTGGATCGAAACCGCTTTTAGTGGGCAGAACCGCCAAAGTATCAGCGTCTTGCGTCGAAGCTTTCCCGGCCGTTTTCATGCATCGATTTTGGCAGCTGCCGAGTTAGGGGGCGAAGAATAATGACTGTCGCACTATTACCTCGCCTGAAGCCAATAGGTGTGGATACCGCCCTCGGACGATTTCATGAGACAGGCGTAAATACTCGATCTACTCTGAATATCCTGTCGGATTATTCGGACGTATTGTCGTTTGCTCCCAGCGGTGGTTACAAATCGGGCAAGGCCGCTTTGGATCTCGGGCAAGGCCTCAAAGAGATCGCACAAAGCGCAGGATTTCCTCGCGTAGTGAGCCAAAGCGCCAAGGCGGAGTTCGATCAGGAGGCGACGATCTACCTTGCGCAGGCGTCAGCACTGTCCAGTGGCGAAGCGCTAAGGAATGATGTTTGGGCATTTCTTGCGACTGTCATTGTGCCTGATCTGGTGGTATGGCGCTTCCCGGGTGAAAGTCGTAGCCGGTTTGCCGGTGGGAACCGAAATACGTTTCAGCGGCTCTGGATGCGCGGTAAGGGGCTTGATCGTGGAGAGGACCATCCTGACCGCTGGGGTCTGGTTAAAGCACTACCCGAGGATGCGATGGTACAGATATTTGAAAGGCCCTCCATTGCCAGCTCCCAGCGACTTGCGACAGCTGTGGCGGAGGGCTGGATGAGGGCGGCAATCGAAATAGAAAAAGGCACAATGGAGGACATCATGCGCAGAGCTATAAAGATTCTTCGTATTCGTAACGAGGTGATCGATCTGGCTTATCTGGATGCAGAGCAGCTTGAGGAAACTGTGGCGGCGGTTTTCGAAGATGCGATGTCCATTGAATCTGCCCCATGAAAGGTTTGCGCCGGCATAAGGCAGGTGGCGGCCGTAGGTCACCACATGGCCGGTAACGGTCATGCGCATACTTAGCTGGTCTATTAAGGGCGGTACAAGTTGCGCTGGGGGCTTGGATTGCTGGGGCCGCTTTGCGGCCCTTTCGCGACCTAGGGGCTCCTGCAGAGACTGCGTAAGTCATGGCAGGTGCGATAGTGCAGGGGCGGCTTGTTCTGCTCCTGTGGGGACGGGAGTTTTCAAGGGTTTTTCATCATTCCCAACTCGGCATCATCCATCAGCGCCTTGGCCAAAGCGCAGAGGTAGTGCGAGGCCCAGATCAGTTGGGGTTTGTCTTCCATCAAGCCATCCAGGGTCATATCCCGTGCGTAGCCCATCAGTTCCGAGGCCTGTTCGCGGGCGCTCTGGCAAGGGATGCCGGCTTCAATACGAAACAGAGGATGGGTCTGGTTTGCCCCTTGGTAGAAGGTGGTTTTGCCGACGGTGAATTTGGTTTCTTCTGTGGTCATTGTTCATTCTCCCCGAAATATCTAGTGCCTAGTCTGGCCTCATCGCCGGTAAGCCAGCTTGTGTCTTGAGAGGGGATTAGAATCTGGAGTGAGAGCGGTGAATGGCAAGCTGAATGCCAGAGGTGCCTTGAGCACGTGTGGGAGCACAAGCTGCCATTCACCGTTCCACTTTGGCGAGAGCCCGAACAGTTGGATGAGGGCCTAATCTCGAACCACAAGCGTGGGCCAAGCCAAAGCTCTCTCACACTGTTGAGTCTAGGAGGTTTTGGCGATGGCTTCCTTCTTGGGTATCGATGTTTCCAGTCTTTCCCTTGATGCACTGGTGCGGCCCCAGGGCATCAGGATCAGCGTGCGCAATGATCCAGCGGGCTTTGAGGAACTGGTGAAGAGCCTTCGAGGGCTCAGCATCAAGCGCATCCTTCTGGAAGCTACAGGCGGCTACGAGCTTGATGTCATGCGCTTTCTCCAGAACGCCAGCTACAAGGTCATACGCGTGAACCCCAAGCGAGCCAGATCGTTCGCGGATTCCTTGGGCATCAAGGCCAAGACCGATGCCATCGACGCCGCAGTGCTGGCCCATTTCGCTGAGGTCATTCCTGACAAGCCAACCCTGAAAACAAGCCCTGAAAGGGCCCTGTTACGAGAACTCCTTCAGCAGCGTGATCGCCTGGTCCAACAGCGAGATGACGATCGGCGGCGCCTGAAGCAGGCCCAGTCAGCAATGGTCGCCAATTTCCTGAAAACCAATCTTCAGCACTTTGCATCGCAGATAAAGTTGGTGGAGCAAGCGATCAAGCGGCAGGCCACAGTGCTCAGCGATGAACGGATAGCCAAACTGGACGAAGTCAAAGGCATCGGGATGGTAACCGCGACCAAGCTGGTAGCGCTCTTGCCGGAACTGGGGCACGTGGAGTCCCGGGAAATAGCCTCTTTGGTCGGTGTGGCCCCCTTCAATCACGACAGCGGAAAGTCCGTGGGCAAGCGCTTTATCTCAGGAGGCCGATTTGAGGTCAGGCGTGCGCTGTACATGGCGTGCCTGGTAGCGGTGAAACATAATCCAACGCTCAAAGCCCGATATGAGGCGCTGCGTGGGCGAGGGAAACTTGCCAAGGTTGCGCTTGTAGCCTGCATGAGAATCTTCATCGTGCGCCTCAATGCGATGCTCAGAACGGGCACGCCGTGGCGGGATGACTTACCGCAGCCTGAAAACATGGCGCAAATCACAGCGTGATCCTGTGGGAGCGGGTTACCCGCGAGACGACACCGCGGTGGATGGCACGGGCTTCGCCCGTGTTCGCGGGCAAGCCCGCTCCCACAGGGGGCGCGCCAGCTTTTAGAAATTGAGCAAGACAGTTGCTCCCACAGGTACTGCACAGGCCTCGAGATCTGTGGCGCAGCTCAGACCTTTGTGGGAGCCCGCCGTGCCGGCGATAGGGGTAGCCAAGGCGACACATCAATGAAGCCTTAGTGCAAAGTCCTAGGCTCAGTGGGCATCTGCACCTGGACAAGCGCGGACTCAAGCAAAGCTCGCAGAGTCTCCAGTTCATGCATTGAGGTCATCATCAAAATCGACGCTGGTGACTTGGGCTGCAGCAGCATTGCCTGATGCACAACGGTCGCCGCGCATAGCGCGTAATCCGTAGCTTGGATCAGGGTATCTTCAAGGCAAAGAGTATTTTGGGGTGGATCTGGGATTATCTTCAGCATGCTTACGCTCCAACAATGGTTGAGCTGCTATCCACCTCGCTGTCAAACGGGAGGGTGGCAGCTGTACGCGGGTTGACAGACCGAGATTGTTGGCACTCGGCGCACACGAGGGTGCCCGCACGTACAGCCGCCATAAGCGTATGCACACGGACAACAATCGACGGCCTGTCAAAACCGGTCGCTGAATTGGCAGCGACGGGTCGAGACTAGGACTCACGATTTGCATGTGCAACGAAAAACAGGCGCAGGGAGTATCTTTGGGAAATGGCCTACAAGGAAGGGCTTAATTCTGATTTTTTGCACGTCCACCCATGACAGCATGCAACGCTAGCTGCTCGGTTAATGGATCAAGGCTCTCAAAAAACTCGTCACCCATTTATCCCTGAATCCCGCTATGGTCATCGACGACTCCGCTTCTAAGCTGTACTCAGGTGCTTGGCTATACAGCGGTGTCGATCAGCTCGCCGGGGGGACCTGCCCAAACAGCTGATCAGCTGCTGCACCGCCATCCAGCCCAAGTGGGACACCAGGTAAGTACGTTATTCCAAACACGAAGAGGTACCAAGCGCCTTTCTAGTTTTGTGGTGGAAGCCCAGCCCAGCCATCCCGCATCCCGGCGAACACGTTCAAACTTGGGCATACAAGGCGCACCATGCGATCCGCCTTGCGCCTGAATTTGAGGTTTTCGTCCTCTGTCCACACGTAGGCTTTGAGCCAGATCGTCATGGACCCGACCTGAAACCTCAGGGCACTCTCGCCATCCAGAATCTTCAGCGCCCGCTTGACCTTTTCGTCCCGTTCAAAAACGGTCGCTACCAGCCCGACCCGATAATCCAGCCCGTCATCCTGCTGCTGTTTCACCGAGCGGAAGTCGGCATCCGAGAAGCGATAGTAGCCCCCTCGCTCCAGCTCCAGCTCCGTCTTTATCTCATCATCCTGGTAGCTGTACGGGTGGCTATGATAATCGCCGAGGAACGTGACCTCCGGGAAGAACGTATCGATGAAGCTTTGTTTGATTTCCTGCGGCGCATCGCCGTAGGAAATCGACCCTTGGTCTCGGGTGACAGAGGTGCAAGTGTCTGCCCAAACCACGCGATACATGGTTTGCGCGCCTATGGATTTCTGAGCGTAACCCCATAGGTGTCCGTAGGTTTCAACCCGCGCTGCGAAGTCGCCGTTTTCGAGCAGATGCTCGACTTTGTATGCCTCCAGCGCAGAGGTGACGATGCTGAAGAATGCTTGTTCGGATATCGATACTACTGAGTTGACCATGGGTAGCCTGGGGTTAGTCGATCGTCTGTTGGAGCGCCTCTCGGCGCAGCGTTACTGTGGCTCCGTCATCAACCGTGCCGAGGCCGCGACGGTTGGATCATTCGGCAGATTGCCAAGGAGTATCTGGTCCAGAAGAAAGTGCCGTGCTGCGCGTGAGCCGGCACTGACGCTGCTCGGGTGCTGAATGCGATAGCACTGTATTGAGTCATGCAGGCGGAAGCGCCACAGCTGTTTAACCGGAATGCCTTGCGTACGGTAATCACCGAGGTCGCTGCAAACACTGAGTTCGCCTTTGTGCGGGAAGAATTGCTGCCTGATGTGGGCACTGCTCGCGCCGTTGGCAAACACGATTATGTCAGGACGAAGTACGTCGATTTGCGCCTCGAGCAGGCGCTTGGATACCTTCGCGAGGTCTTCGAAATGTCGCCAGCGCATGGGTGACCCTTTCTGCCATGCGAAGCTGAAGAGGTTGGCCCAAGCGATACCTACGGATTGATCGGGCTGGTGGAGTTTGCGGAGAAAATTGAAGAAGCTGGCCCCTCGGTCGGCTTTGTCTTGGATGTACTTTGCCAAGTGGCGTTGCTGGATTGCCATGGCGCGTTGGATGTACTCGTCCAGATCAATGAAGGGTTTATCGGCGGTCAAAACATCCCAACGACGCGTTTCTCGGCCCACAACCATGATACGTTTTGCCGCCTGCTCAAACTCCGGCGACGTACCAGGCAGAAACAAGCCTGAAAGGTGCTTGAAATCCGCTTCGTGCTCGCGGCTGCGGTCCAGCCAATGCAGCGGTAGGCCTGATAACGCTTGGCGGTACGCGCTCATCAATTGTTGCTGCTTGCTTTCCATCGCTTGTTTTTCCAGGGCTGCATCTTTCGGCCGAATGTTGTCGGTGGGGAAGGTTTGCAAATTGGTGGGGTAGTGTCAATTTGATGTCGCGCGATGAAAATGGAACGTACCCAAGATGACTATCGAAGCTTTTGCCCCTTTCCAGCGCTTTGCCGCTGACCTGCTGAAGTACCTACCGGCCGACCAGCCAGATGGCTCCCACGACCTGTCCCACATCCATCGCGTATGGGTCAACGCGCAACGGATACAGCGCGTAGAAGGCGGCGACCTGGAAGTGCTGCTTGCAGCGACGGTGCTGCATGACTGTGTCGCAGTAGAAAAGAACTCGCCCTTGCGTGGGCAGGCGTCAACGCTATCCGCACAAAGGGCGGCGTCGATCCTGGCTGATATGGGCTGGCCATTGCAGCGCATCGAACAGGTGGCGCATGCAGTCAAAACCCACAGCTACTCGGCTGGCTTCGAACCACTCACCCTTGAGGCCAGGATTCTTCAGGACAGTGATCGCCTGGACGCCATAGGTGCAGTGGGTATCGCCCGGTGTTTTTACGTTTCCGGGCGAATGGGGTCGGCGCTGTACGATTTCGAGAACCCCACTGCATGGGGGAGGGAGTATCAGGACAAGGCGTATACGGTCGAGCACTTTCATACCAAGCTGCTCAAGCTTGCGTCAGGCTTTAAAACTGCTGAAGGGGCTCGGCTGGCTGCTGAGCGCCATGCTCGGCTTGAAGTGTTTCTTGCGGATTTCATGGATGAGATCGGGGCCAGCGGTGCAGGCTGAAGCGCGTTAACCCCAAACCCTTTAACAGTCAAGAACGCGATTGGTCTGTGGCTGTTTTTCCGCCGATTTTTCTTCACTGTGCAGCTGCCGGATGGATTACCGGTGACCGTGCCAGGGAATACAGGCTCAGAAGCCCCCGCAAGCCGATCCGATTGGATATTGAAAAGGGGGAGATTTCTGGAACCGTTGACGATATGGTTGATTCTTTTCAAGGACGGATCATGGCCACTTACAGCGTGAACCACTCACAGAAGCACCTCGCTGTACTGATTGATGCCGACAATGCCCCGGCCGCCATCGTTGAGGGGCTGTTCGAGGAAATTGCCAAGTACGGTGTGGCGAGCGTGAAACGTATCTATGGCGACTGGACCGGCCCCCAACTGGGTGGCTGGAAAAAGGTTCTTCTCGATTACTCCATTCAACCCATACAGCAATTCGCCTACACAAAAGGGAAGAACGCAACCGACAGCTCGTTGATCATCGATGCGATGGACCTGCTCTACACCCGGCGCTTTGATGGTTTTTGCCTGGTTTCGAGCGACAGCGACTTCACTCGGCTAGCTTCGCGCATGCGTGAGGAAGGTCTGACTGTTTATGGGTTTGGGGAGGAAAAAACACCGAAACCATTCGTGGCTGCCTGCGACAAGTTTATCTACACCGAGCTTTTGCGGGAGGAGGTTTTGCCTTCTGCCAGCGAGGAAGTGGCAGGGGAGGTTGATGCTACTGCAGGGACCGGTAAGCCGAACACAGAAGTAGTCGCTCGTAAAAAGCCCAAAGCTCCAGTTAGCTTTATCAGCAAGATTCTGGACGATCTCGCTGACGAGGAGGGCTGGGCGAACCTGGGGGCGTTGGGCGCCAACATGACCAAGCTTCGACCTGAGTTCGATTCGCGCACGCATGGTTTCAAGAAGCTGAGCGATTTGATCAAGGGCCATCCACATGTATTCGAGTTGCAGGCACGGCCGGTTTCCGGGGGCACGGCTGCGCTTTACGTTCGCCACAAAATCTCCCGTTAGGTTCGGGCTGATGTGCAAGAAGAAATGCCGTACAGCCCTGATCGTGCTCGGCTCAGAGTGACGGCGCTACATACACAACCCGGTTTCGTCCATTCTGCTTGGCGTCATAAAGCCCCTTGTCAGCGCGCTCCAGTGCGTCATCCAGCGTTTCACCCTTGGCAAACAGGGTGCACCCTACGCTCACGCTCACCTTCAGTTGACCACCGGGCAATTGCATCGGTCCGGCACCCACCTGTTCGCGAATCCGCTCAGCAATCCGCGTCAGCTCTTCGCTGTCCTTAACCTGCAAAATAGCGACGAACTCCTCACCCCCATGGCGCACCAGCAGGTCATCAGGGCGAAGTGCTGCACGCAGGCGCCGGGCAGACTCGCAGAGCACCTTGTCGCCGCCGCCATGGCCGTACTTGTCATTGATGGCCTTGAAGTGATCCAGGTCGGCATAAACCGCACCCAGTTGTAAGCCGTTCACCTCTGCCAATCGCCGTTCATGGTCTTCAAACGCCGTCAGCGCGCCGCGGTTCCACAGTTGCGTCAAAGGGTCGAGCAGGGCCTTGCGCTGCTCGCGATCCATTTCAAGCCGCAGATCGCGGTTCACCTGTGCCAAGGTGCGCAGCTGCAGATACCCCTCGGCGAGTGTGGCCAGGTCCCTGAAGTTCGCTTG
Source organism: Pseudomonas sp. LS.1a (assembly GCF_022533585.1). Lineage (NCBI taxonomy): Bacteria > Pseudomonadati > Pseudomonadota > Gammaproteobacteria > Pseudomonadales > Pseudomonadaceae > Pseudomonas > Pseudomonas sp. LS.1a. The sequence goes on along the minus strand of NZ_CP092827.1, from coordinate 3,545,323 downwards.
CTGAGCCTCGCTGAGCACGCGGGGGCGCGGGTCGAACATGCACAGCGTACCGATGGCTTTACCGTTCCCGGCGCGCAGGGGGTGGCCGGCGTAGAAGCGGATATAGGGCGCGTTCAGCACGAGCGGGTTATCGACGAATCGCCCGTCGCACGTGGCGTCGGGCACCATCAGGGTATCCTCGCCGAGAATGGCGTAGCCGCAGAAGGAAATACTGCGCGTCGTCTCGCTTGCCTCAAGCCCTATGCGGGCCTTGAACCACTGTCGGTCCTGGTCGATGAGGCTGATAAGCACAGTATCCACATGAGCCAGGTCCTGGGTGAGCCGCACCAGGGTATCGAGGTAAAGCTCGGCTGGCGTATCGACCAGGTTCATGTCATCGAGCGTGCGCTGGCGAAGCGCTTCGTCAGCGGGAAAAGGGCAAGCGGGCATCCTTGGTTCTCCAGTCCTTGGTTAGTTGCTTCTGCACCTGACGGGTGCATGTACTCTATCTGTCAAAGCAAGCACAGCATAGGTGATGGCGAGAAGCCACGGGTTACAGGATTGGCCGGGCATTTCTTGCCGAGTGTGTGATTTCTTCCGCTCAAGCTTCGTCAAGAATGCTACCCCTTAGCCGTCGTCTTGGGGACTGATACAGGGCCTTCCATGCAAACGCTGTTGAACGAGATTCTCGAAGAAGTACGTCCCTTGATCGGCAAGGGCAAAGTGGCTGACTACATTCCTGCGTTGGCCGATGTGCCGGCGAACCAGCTGGGTATCGCAGTCTATGGCAACGATGGCAGTTATTACTGCGCAGGCGACGCGCTGGTGCCGTTCTCGGTGCAGAGTATTTCCAAGGTGTTCAGCCTGGTTCAGGCGATTGGGCACTCCGGGGAAGCCATTTGGGAGCGGCTTGGCCATGAACCCTCCGGTCAGCCGTTCAACTCGCTGGTGCAGCTGGAGTTCGAGCGTGGTCGGCCGCGCAACCCGTTTATCAATGCGGGTGCGTTGGTGATCTGCGATATCAACCAGTCGCGCTTTGCGGCACCCACGTTGTCGATGCGCGATTTCGTTCGGCGGCTGTCGGGCAATCCGCACATTTCCATTGATGCCCGCGTTGCCGATTCGGAGTATCAGTTCCGCGCGCGCAACGCGGCCATGGCTTACCTGATGCAGTCGTTCGGTAACTTTCATAACGAGGTGGAGACGGTGCTGCGTAGCTATTTCAGCTATTGCGCGCTGCAGATGAATTGCCTGGACCTGGCTCGGGCATTCTGCTTCCTGGCTAACGATGGGTTCTGCAAGCACAGTGGTGAGCAGATTCTGACCCGGCGTCAGACCCAGCAGGTGAACTCGATCATGGCCACCAGCGGGTTGTATGACGAAGCAGGGAATTTCGCCTATAGGGTGGGGTTGCCGGGCAAGAGTGGCGTGGGGGGCGGGATTGTGGCGATCGTGCCGGGGCAATTCACGGTGTGCGTGTGGTCGCCGGAGTTGAATGCTGCGGGTAACTCCCTGGCTGGGATGGCGGCGCTTGAGTTGCTCAGTTCACGGATTGGGTGGTCGGTGTTCTGATCGGCGGGCGAGAACTCCCATACCAAACTGCCTTCCTGGGTGAAGTTGCAGCCAGCGGTGCGGAGTGAAACGAGTGGACTCCGAACTCTTCGGCAGTTTTCCGGGGGAGCGGCTGCGCTGTACGTTCGTCACAAAACCTCCCGCTAGGTTCGACATTTACTGGCCCTAGGCGTTGTATCCGTCCAGGTTCAATCCAACGGAAGGGCCAGCTTTACACGCAGCCAAGTGCTGCAGCTCAATTACTTACTCAATCCCGCTTGGAGGGACAAGCCGATGATAGTTATCGAGAGCTTTCATTGCCTTCATACGTGCCTGTCGAAGCTCATCGATATGGGGCGGGGAAAGATTGGCTAGCGGTGTTGGTAATGCAGAAGCCGTGGCACGGCACCAGATGTCATAGGTGGGGCTACTTGAAAACTCAGAGACGTGCAAGCCTCGTGCAAGAGCTTCCTCGATCCCTTTGGCGATGGCTGGCTTTGCTCTGTGATAGGCAAACCGTGATGAGGGATGGTTAACCACCGCCACCGGTGTGCCCTTCGATAGCGAACGGACTTTTTTTCCGTTGCGTTTGCTGAAACAGACAATCAAATCCGGCGCCAGCACGCTCACCACTTCAGAAAAGGCAGATTCGCTCCGCCCCCAGGCGCTTTTGGGTGGGGCTTTGCGACAGGCACTTACGAACTCCTGCAGGTAATTGTAGTAAGCGATGCACTGCCAAAACCCTTGCGTATCCAAACTGGCGCCATCGGGCCTGGCCTTCGTGACCGCAGTCCTGATCTTGGTAAAATGCGCGTGTTTACCTGGTTTGGCAGTGGCCAAGGGATGAGCTTGCCCCAGAGCGAGAGCTTTTATGATTTCCGGTGTAACGGTTGGCCGCTCATGTTCCTTTTGCCCATAGTGCGATTCGCACACCAAAAGCATGCGCAAGCCGTGGACGCCCTCTGTATATCGGGCGCCCACCCAAGGTGCGAATCGAACGGGATGTTGAGGAACTGTCATCTCTGTTCTAGCCGGGGGCGACTTATGGAATCTTGATCCCCAGCGCATTCAACGTTGGCGTATCCATCCTGCCATTCACGGTCAGCGCACTGTCCATCTGGAAGGCCATCAACGCACCACGTGTCGCCTTGCCCAACACCCCATCAATGGGGCCTTGGTAATACTGGCGTACCGTCAGGGCGGTCTGCACGCGAGCGACCAGGTTGCTCTTCTGCTCGTTGGTTGCTCGTGCTTTTGAAGTCGTCGAACTCGTCCCGGTCGATGTACCAGACGACTGATAAAGGCTATTGCTACTCGAGGTACTGCTCGATGTACTTGGCGCGCTGTAGTTCCGCGTGCTGGTTGTGGGCGGGCTGTAGTAGCGTGGTGCGCTATAGCCGCCCGAGCCGCTGTAGTGGGAACTATGCGAGCTGTGGGACCGATGTGAACTATGCGAGCGATGTGCCGCATAGATGTTCACTGCGTCTGGCGCGTTGAGCGTATCGGCAAAGACTGGGGGCTGTAGTTTGTCGTTCGGCTGCCAGCTGGCATCAGCAAGCGGCATATGGACCGCCTGTGCCAAGGTGGTACCTGCCATCGGCAGCAGGGTGATCCCACTGATCAGGACTTTCCAGCGGTCAAGCAATTTCACTGCGCACTCCTTGCAAAGGCGCTAAAGGCCTCGGTCGATAGTGGTTGTACGCCGCGGCTCTGCCAGCGGTCGGTGTGGGATTTGAAGAAGCCTGAGCAATGCTGAACCGCAGCGCATTGCTGGCAGGCATCGATGAACAGGTTCTTCCAGTCCGAAATGCTCTGGCGGGCGAAGCGCGAGAGATGAGCCGGGATCAAGCACAGGGGCAGGTTATAGATCGAAACCGGCATCCCGCGGTTGAACAGGAAGTACACGGCTTGGCTCAATGATTCCTGATAGTCCAGCGGGTCAACCCACAGTTCTTCGTAGTGCTTCCTGGCGAGGCCCGTACTTTCGATACCCATCAGCGCAACATGCCGTACGAACGGCAGGTTCCTGAATACGTAGTGGGCTAGCTCGGGCAGGCGCGGTGTGGTCAGGCGATTGAGCACGACGCGAATCTCGATGATCTGGTCGGCGCGGGCGAGGTTATAAAGGCCATGCAGGGTTTCGCTGAAGGCGCCAGGGGCCTGCACCACATGGTCATGGTCTTCAGCATTGTCGGCATACAGTGGAATACCCCAGCTCAGCTGAGGGTGGCCAAGGGCATTCAATGCTGCGATCCAGCTTGGGTCTTTGAACAGGCGCCCATTGCTAAGCACGTGTACGGACTTTTGCGGCAAAACGGCTTTGCACTTGGCCAGAATCTCCAGCAGACCATCGCGATAGAGCGTTGGTTCTCCGCCGCTGATGCCAAGATTTTCCTCGCCCGCGTCCATCAAATCTATGAGCCGAAGGTTTTCCTCGATGTGCCAGCGGTCATCAATATCTTTTGGCGGCTGTGAGCACATAAGGCATAGGCTGTTGCAACGGTCCGTCATGAACAGCAGGTTGCTGTCTGAACCGCGACGGTAAAGCACTCTTACCAAGGTGTTGCCTGGCGTGATGGCAATGACATCACCCGGCTGCACGACATCCGCATCTTTTGGAGAATGCAGGTGCAGTCTCTCGTTCTCGATGTGCTCAGTCAGTGGTTCCGGGGTCAGGATGCCGCCTACCGGCAATGAACGCAGGTGCGGGCTTCGTTGCAGTTCGTTGTTTGGCAGCCAAAGCAGCAGATCACTGAATACAGCGCTTCCGGCACACACAGCCAGGCCCTGCTCGATGAACTCATCCAGTGTGATGACCTTGAGCAGCTTTGGCTCATTCAAGTGATGAATTTCGAAATGGGTATCTTTGCGCAGCATCGTCTTCAGCCCCTGTAGCCCGGGAAGCGAACATCGCTGTAGGAGCGCCTGTTCAACCAGGACAGCAGTACCCGTTGTAAGTTGTCGTCACCGTCGCGAAGCAAGCCAAACAAGTGCTTCAGCAGACCCATGTTCTTCTTGCAGAAGCTGCTGAATACCCTATGCCCGATCGGGTCGCCTTGGCGGGCATAGTGTTCGATCGGGTCTGCACCACAGTAAGGGACCAGCGCGCAGTCCGAGCAGCCGGGCAGTGCTTCGGCAACTCCGCTGGCAAGCAACGCTTCCATGACGGGCGAAGCCAGGAGTTCTGGCAGGGGTTGATGGACTGTGCCTAGCCTCAAACCGTCTTCGCCCATCTCCAGTAACATCCGGGCTTCGTCCGACGGGTAGACATAACCGTCATAGTTGTAAACCAGCGCCGCAGAGCCGGCGCCGGCGGGGGAGCGCAGGTCTACATAGCCGGAAGAGAAGGGCGTCAAGATGTTCTTCAACAGCAGGCTCGTATAGCTTTCCGACAAGAACACGCCTTGCTGGTTGATATCTAACAGATAGGCCAGTGCCTTCTTGTAGAACTCCAGGTATCGCTCAATCGGGTAATCAAGGCGATGCGCACTCTTGGTGGCAAACCCGTAAGGGCTCAGCGGCCGAAGAGAAATGCTGGAGAAGCCCTGGTTTACATACTCGTCGATGATCGCTTCAGGCTGTTCAAGGCTTCTTGAGGTCAGCGTGGTCAGGGCGGAGACCGCGTCGTGCCCAAGGCGTTCACGCACCCGCTGTATGCCTTTCACGGTACGCTCGTACGAATCTCGTGACGGTGTTGGGCGGTTGGCATTGTGCAAGGGGGCGGGCCCATCGAGCGATGTCGAGAACTGGATTCGATGCTGGTTTGCGAAGTCGAGTATTTCGTCCGTCAGATGGTGCAGGGTAGTGGTAATGACGAATTGGATATCCCGCTGTTCGACCACGTTTCGTTCAGTCACCCACTCGACAATCTGGCGCACACGCTCGAAGGCCAGAAGCGGCTCGCCGCCCTGAAACTCCACCGTCAGGGCGGGAGCGTTCGATTCGAACAAGCGATCAACTGCGGCTAATGCGTCCGTTTCCGACAGGTCGTGGCCGGAGCCGCCCAGCGGGGCGCGCGACACCTGGCAGTACTGGCAGGTGTGATTGCAGCGCAGTGTTACAACAAACAAGTGCAGCGCAGGGCCCTGGAACAAGAAGTCTTTGCGGCTGCGATACTGCGCAGCCATTTCCGGGAACGGATCGTGACGGCCTGGCTCGTAGATGAAGTGCCGAGCCAGCAAGTCTTTGTAGAACGGTGTGCCTGGCTCAACGCTGAAGTAACTGAGGGCCCGCAACTGCGCGTCGTTCACGTGCAGGTACTCGCCTGTATCAGAGGTGAGCAGAATGTCACGGTCATGCCCCGTGTTCATGCGCATGAAGCGAAAGGGCAGCAGGCGGTAGCTGTTGGCATCGGTTGCAATCAGTGTCACTGCGAAATCCCACATCCAGCGAGCGCAGCTCGGGCCAGCATTTCGCGCAACCCTGCGGTTTCGCGGTTGATGTGGTCGCGCAGGGCAAAGTCGTTCAGATGCTGGAGGATCAGCGAATGGGCTTGCTCCAGGGATAGCGTCAGTTTCGCTTCAGCGGGCAGGGCTATGAGGCTAATTTGGTCGGCGTCGATCCTAATCTGGATCGCGACGGTGTCGGCCAGCGCGTAAGCGGCTCGCTGTACCACGCAGAGGGGATAGGCTGCGCTGTCGAGTGTCAGCGTGACTGGCCATGTCATCGAAACCGGTCCTTCATACCCATTGGAAACGTATGGATTTTGCCTGTTATTGAGGCATTGTGCCATCATGATTTTTTACATTTTCTCACATTTGACATGCATGAAGTGCTGACTTGGCTGTTGACGTGAAGTTTCTTGTTGCTTTGTCGAGGGAGCCAGTCGCCTGCTCCCTACGTCCCTACGTCCCTACGTCCCTACGTCCCTACGTCCCTACGTCCCTACGTCCCTACGTCCTTGCGGTCACGGCGTTTGATTTAAACTATCAGTAGTGGCCATATGCTATTCAGTAAGGGTAAGCTCGTTTTCAAAGTCTTATAGACCCATCGACAACCCCCACCCCCCCTTGGAAGCCATGGAACTCATCAGTACCGCAAAAGCGCTGGAAGCGCATCTCAAACGGCTCATCGAAACCCACAGCACTATTTCTTTCGGCGTCGCCTGGGCATCAGCGAACACCGCCGTCTATGAAGCCTTGTTCCGAAACAAGGTGAAAATTAGCAGCGCAGTCATCGGTATACATTTCTATCAGACAGACGCCAAAGTACTGATGGATTTTGCCGGCTCCGAACAGGTCAAGTTCGTCATGCAGCCAAATGGCGTTTTCCACCCTAAGGTCTTTCTCTTCCAGAGCGATGGCAGCTGGGAAGCCATTATTGGCAGTGCGAACCTGACTGCAGGCGCACTGGGCAAAAACACCGAACTCTGCACACTCATAACCCATCGGGATGGCTTGGCTGTCGAGGAAATTCAGAAACTGGTCAATGGATATGGCCAATACGCACGTGTTGTTTCAAAAGACGATGCAAAACGATATCAAGCCATTCGAGAAGCGAGGAAGCCCCAGCTTGACAAGCTGATGGACCTTTATGGGGAGCGGCCCTCTGGCAAAGCAGCAGTCGACTCCAGCGTCATGACGTTGGACTGGGCTAGCTATTTGATGCTGCTCAGGACGGACAAGCAAGGCCTCAAGGAGCGCTTGGCGTTTCTAGACGAGATACAGGCGGCTTTCGCCCGCGCTCCAACCTTTCAAGATCTTGATGGGCAGACGCGAAGAGCAATCGCGGGCCTGCCAAATCAAGTCATCGCTTCTGCCGGTTGGTTTGGTTCGATGCAGGGCGCAGGCGTCTACAAGAACGTGGTGATTGAAAGGCCTGAGCCATTTTCAAGAGCGTTGGAGCACATCCCTGTGCAAGGGACAGTCACAAAGTCGCAATACAGCAGATTCATCGAAGAATATTGCAGCGCTTTCCCTGACGGCCGGGATGGTATAGCAACGGCTACACGTCTACTGTGCATGAAACGACCTGATCAGTTTCTGTGCGTCGACAGTGCCAACCGAAAACGACTGGCCAAAGATGTCGGGTTGGTGCGGCCTGACCAACTGGACTACATGCGATACTGGGATGAGGTTGTAGAGCGCATCCTGGATGCGCCGTGGTGGAGGTCCGCACCGCCACCTTCAGGTCAAGCTTTAAAGGCTTGGAATGCCAGGGCCGCTATGCTGGATGCCTTGTTTTACGAGCCATAGGTTAAATATTGCCCAGCTAAACTGATAACTTTGTTAGCTTTTGCGCGAGGGTAACGTCAGCTTACGAGGCACAGTAGTGCGACTTTTAGCGCACTGTGCCTATTGGCGGTCTCCACGCCTGAAGAGTCGCAGGGTCAGAGCAGATTGTTATCGCGGGCTCTTGGGGCTCCTCTATCGAGTAGAGATCTCAACGGGTAGCACTCCACGCGGCACGCTTTCACAGGGGGCTACTCGAACTGATCCGTCATTGTCCCTCGAGAAAACTTGCAAACTGCAACGAGGTACTTGGCCCGTCTCGCAGCAACCCTGCTGAATACCTATGGCTACCTCAATCGAACTCAGGCCCCCCACCAGCTATCTCCCGAGCAACCCAACCCTTGAACGCCTCCGCCACCGGCGATGGGTGCATCGCACCTGATTGGGCCAGCACCACTTTTTGCGGTGATACCTCTTCCAGCAATGGCCGGCACAACAGCGGTGTACCGTCATAGCAGTGGTCCCCGGCGGGCCGGGTGCATGACAGGGCAACCCCGTAGCCATGCGCGACCAGGCCCCGTTGCATCTCGAAGGTCTGGGTAAATTGCTGAGTGCGCGGTTGCAGGTTATGCGCCCAAAACAGCGAAAGAAAATACTCACGCGTTTGTGCGATGTCCTCAAGAATCAAACACTCTTGCGCCAGCTCATGCAGCGGTATCGCTGCCAGCTGGGCCAGGCGATGGTCAGTAGCGATGAGTGCGTAGGGTTTCAGCTCAGCCAGTACCTGGCGCGGCAGCGAGGGATCGAGGCCTATGTCATACGTCAGCGCGAGCTCGGCCTTGCCGGCGCTCAGGTGGCGGTGTACGTCTGCCAGGTCAGTCTCGAACAGCGTGACCTCCACATCGGGATACTGCTTGCGAAAACTCGATAGCAGCCGCGGCGCGTAATAGGGGCCCAAGTCCTGAAAGCAGATAAGCGACAGGTTGCCGCGCAGCGAGCCTCGCGTGGCATCCGCGTTTTGATTCATGGCAATGGCCATGCCGATGATATCGCGTGCCTGGGCCAGTAAACGCGTGCCTGCTGACGTCAGCTCCAGCCCGCGGCTGACCTGGCGCCGGAACAGCCGCTCGTTCAGCGCCTCTTCAAGCTGGGCAATCGCAACCGAAACCGATGGCTGCGAAACGTGCCGGGCTCGCGCCGCAGCGCTGATGCTGCCGTGTTCTGCCACGGCGACGAAGTACTCGAGCTGTCTGAACGAGAACCCTATCATCTTTTCCTATACTCGGGATTAGGAAATATATTCTTTTCCTATCGTAGCTGAAAAGCAATACTCGCGGTGCACCTTGCTTGTTCCGCTTGATACTTGGCAGTGGTGCTGTTGCCCAATAAAAAGACCAAAGGGTGCTTATGAAACAGACCGCCGAATTTCAATTAAGTGAAGAAACCATCGAGGCTTTCCAGCGCGATGGTGCCGTCTGCGTACGTAACTTGTTCACGCCGGAAGAAGTTGCACTGCTCGAAACCGGCATCGAACAGAACCTGAAAGCCCCAAGCGAGCGCGCTAAAGTGGCGAGCCGCCCTGACGACCCGGGTTGGTTCTTCGAAGACTTCTGTAATTGGAGTGATATTCCGGCCTATCGCCAGTTCATCTTTGAAAGCCGGGTGGGTAGCGTTGCAGCGCAACTCATGAACAGCGAGACAGCCCGGCTTTATCACGATCACCTGCTGGTCAAGGAACCCAACACGCGCCAGCGAACGCCTTGGCATCAGGACCAGCCCTATTACAACATCGACGGGCGCCAGAACTGCAGCATGTGGATGCCCGTCGACCCGGTCTCGAGAGCGTCCACCCTTGAATTCGTGGGGGGCTCGCACCTTGGGCCATGGCTGATGCCACGCAGCTTCCTCGACAGCCAGGCGCAATGGTTCCCGGAAGGCAGCCTTGCGGACTTGCCGGATATCGAGGCCGATCGCAGCGCCTGGAACATCCTCGGCTGGGCGCTCTCCCCAGGCGACGCGGTGTTCTTCCACATGCTCACCTTGCACGCCTCTGGCGGTGTCGGGGGCAATCGCCGGCGTCGAGCCTTCTCGGTGCGTTTCCTGGGCGATGACATCACTCACGCACCGCGCCAGTGGAAAACCTCGCCACCGTTTCCTGGCCTGGAAACGCAACTGGCCAGCGGTGCCGAAATGAACCACGAACTGTTTCCGGTGCTGTGGCCAAGGGCTTGATGATTGGAATAATGCGTGCCTGATAAAACCGCACGGCATTAGCGTTGTGCGGACCTGATAATAAAACCAAGAAGGTATCTATGAGCGCTCAATCTTCACATCAGTTGAAGCGGGGTCTCTCTACCCGGCATATTCGTTTCATGGCGTTAGGTTCTGCTATCGGTACCGGGCTGTTTTATGGCTCGGCATCGGCAATCAAATTGGCAGGGCCTTCAGTTCTGCTCGCCTATCTGATCGGTGGCGCAGCCATTTACATGATGATGCGCGCCCTTGGCGAAATGGCGGTTCATAACCCGGTGTCAGGTTCGTTCGGCCACTATGCCAGCCAATACCTGGGGCGCTACTTTGGCTTTCTGACCGGTTGGAGCTACGCGTTCTCGATGTTGGTGGTGTGCCTGGCAGACGTGACGGCCTTTGGCGTTTACATGGGGCTGTGGTTCCCTGAAACGCCCGCGTGGATCTGGGTGCTGGGGATAGTGTTCTTTATCGGGGCGCTGAACCTGTGCAGCGTGAAAGTGTTCGGGGAGATGGAGTTCTGGCTGTCGTTGCTGAAGGTGACCGCGATCGTTGCCATGATTGTGGCAGGCGCGGCAGTGCTGCTACTGGGTATCCAATTGAATGACGAGGCAGGCACGGTTGCCGGAATCTCGAACCTGTGGAGCCACGGCGGGTTCTTCCCTAATGGCGTCAGTGGAATGATCGCTTCTTTCACTGTCGTGATGTTCGCCTTTGGCGGGGTCGAAATGATCGGCATCACCGCAGGCGAGGCAAGGGACCCGAAGCGCGTGCTGCCGAAGGCTATCAACTCGGTGCCTCTGCGTATCCTGCTGTTCTACATTCTTACCCTGTTCGTACTCATGGCCATTTACCCTTGGACCAGCATTGGCAGCCACGGTAGCCCGTTCGTGCAGATCTTCAGTGGTCTTGGCATCAGTTCAGCGGCAACCGTGTTGAACATCGTGGTCATTTCAGCGGCTGTTTCGGCAATCAATAGCGATATCTTCAGCGCTGGGCGCATGATGTACGGCATGGCTCAGGACGGCCAGGCACCTGCCGGCTTCGCATCGTTGTCGCGTTTCGGTGTGCCGTGGATGACGGTTGCAGTGATGGGCGTTGCGCTGCTTCTGGGCGTGGTATTGAACTACCTGGTGCCAGAAGACTTGTTCCTGGTGCTCGCTGCGGTGGTCACGTTCTCCATTGTCTGGGTCTGGTTGATGATCCTGCTCTCCCAAGTGGCCATGCGGCGTGGCATGAGCAAGGAGGAGGCGGCTGCGCTGGATTATCGTGTGCCACTGTGGCCGGTAGGGCCAGCTTGCGCGATTGCTTTCATGGTATTCATTTTTGGCGTGCTCGGTTGGTTCCCGGCCAGCCGCACAGCCATGTATGTCGGGGTTGGCTGGTTGGTGCTGCTATCCCTGGGTTACTGGTTGTGGGGTGTGCGTGCGCCACGACAAGTGTCGGCCAACGCTTGAGGGATTGAACCGTCAGCGTCCGGCAAGGGAATGCCGCGACGCGTCTCCGATGCATGGCCAGGAGTATACCTTCAAACCACTTCGGGTCACGATCGAGTGGGGCGTTCAATTGCCCGTGCGGGGATCGGGGTAGACATCACGATGGACGTTCGCGTCTCTCCATAGATGTTGATCTTTTCGATCAGCCGCTCCAAATCGCTCATGCTGGCGGCGACCACACGGAAGATGTAGGAGTCTGCCCCTGTTATGTGATGGCACTCCAGCACTTCCGGTATCGACCCTAGCAGCTTGAGGAATTTTGCCTTGGCCGGTTGGGGTACTGTCATGGCCAATATGGCCCCGACCAGATAGCCCGCTTTTATCGGGTTGACCCGCGCCGCATAGCCCTCGATCACTCCCTCTTCCTCAAGGCGCTTGACTCGCTCGGTGACGGCTGGCACCGAGAGGTGGACGTGCCGGGCAAGCTCTGTATAGGTCATGCGACCGTTGCCCTGAAGGCGATCAAGGATTTTCCAGTCAATGTCATCCATGTGGCTTAATTCCTTAGGTAAAAGACGAATCTTCCTTAGAAAACCCATTCTGCCCCACCCAAGCCATGCCTACCATGCCTCCATGATCGACGCGTACCGTATGGAGGGGCTCATGTTGTTCATCAAGGCGCTTGTCATTGGCTTTTCAATCGCTGCCCCCGTCGGCCCGATTGGCCTGCTCTGCGTCCAGCGGAGCCTGAAGCGTGGCTTTCGTTCAGGACTTGCGACAGGGTTGGGGGCTGCAACCGCCGACGCTCTCTATGGGGTGCTCGGGGCAGTCGGCATTACCGGGGTGGCCCTGTCTGCTCCGTCGCTGGCAATGCTTCTGAAGGTGGTTGGTGGTGCGTTCCTGATGTGGCTGGCCTGGGGTATTGCCCGCGACGCGCTGAAACCCAAGCATGCAGCAGTGGTGGCAGCCTCTACGGCAGTCACTCGCGACTTCCTGACAGCGTTCGGGTTAACCCAGTCCAACCCCATGACAATATTGGCCTTCATTGCCATTTTTGCGGCACTCGACCCGCTGTCCGGCGAGCCGCAGGCGGGTGAAGCAATGTGGTTTGGCACCTGCTCAATGCTGGCTGGAGTCTTCTTGGGATCTGCTGCGTGGTGGCTGTGCCTGAGTGGGCTGACGGCGGCTTTGCGCAAGAAGATGTCCGTCTCGTTCATGCGGGTCATCTCTGCAATGTCTGCAGTCGCTATCGGCACCTTTGGCTTTGCCCAGGTGGTCATCGGGTTGCGCCTGGTCTTGTAGCAGATGTCGAACAAATGCCTGCAAGCCACTCAGCCCGTGTCATCTCCCATATTTCGACGCGCATCTGCCCGCAGACAAAATCACCGTCCCGCACGCCCACCATGCGCATGCCTTCATTCTCTGAGACCTTGCGGGACGCCTGGTTGGCAACCGCTTTGGGGACCTGCATGAGCGGACGCGACAATGTCTCGAACCAATACGCGTTGATGACCCGACATGCTTCACGCATATAGCCTTTTCCCCACCACTGGGGCGCAAGCCAGAAGCCTCTGTTGTTTCCAGGCTGTTCAAACAAACTGATGCTGCCAATGATGCACTCGGCGTCGTTGCGCAGGCGGATCATCCAGTGCCATTCACGACACGCTGCCATGGCCGGCAGGGCGACATCACGCACATAGACCAGCGCGCCATCCTCTGGATACGGCCATGGGACACGACGATCCAGATAGCGCACTACCTCCCATTGGGGGAACAACTCCTGGATGATGGGGGCATCCTGCAACTGGAGTGGCGTGAGAACAAGACGATCGGTGAACAGCGTCGGAAGGCGATCCATGGCATTCGTTCCTGGGCATCCGTTTGGCTTTTAATGGTCTGTGATGGATTCGTTGGTGTCGAGCGTTCACTGCCCTTTGGACTGCGCTGTCGCCTGGAGAACTGAATTCGCAAGCGGTCCGCGTACCTGTGGGACCAACTGTCTTGTGCAAGCTTTAAAGGCTTGCGCAGTTTTTGTGGGAGCGGGCGAGCCCGCGAACACCGGCGGAGCCGGTGCCATACACCGCGTTGGCTGTTTCGCGGGCACGCCCGCTCCCACAAGGGAAAGTGACACGCTCTCGAACATTGTTCCCTGTGCGACAGCGCAGCCCCAAGGGCTGGGCAATCTCCCACAGTGTCCCTGCCAATCCAATGAGTCATGTGCAGCGCCATGACAACTGGCTTGCCTGCAATCAGCAGGTGCGCCCGCCGTCGGCACTGGGTAGGGCGCAGGTGAATCAGCCGCGGCTGGCCTCCAGTGCCTGGGCCAGGTCGGCGATGATGTCGTCGCTGTGCTCGATGCCGATCGACAAACGCACCATGTCCCGTGGCACGCCGGCCTTTTCCAGTTCCTCGTCGTTGAGCTGGCGGTGGGTGGTGGAGGCGGGGTGGCAGGCCAGCGACTTGGCGTCGCCGATGTTCACCAGGCGCACCACCAGCTGCAGCGCATCGATGAAGCGCGCACCGGCCGCCTGGCCGCCCTTGATGCCGAACGACAGGATCGACGCCGGCTTGCCACCGGTGTAGCGCTGGGCCAGTTCATGCTCGGGGTGGTCGGGCAGCCCTGCGTACTTCACCCAGGCCACCTGCTCGTGGGCTTGCAGGTAGCGGGCAACCTTCAGCGCGTTCTCGGTGTGGCGCTCCATGCGCAAGGCTAACGTTTCCAGGCCTTGCAGGATCAGGAAGGCGTTGAACGGCGACAGTGCGGCGCCGGTGTTGCGCAACGGCACCACGCGGCAGCGGCCGATGAAGGCGGCGGGGCCGAAGGCTTCGGTGTAGGTGACGCCGTGGTAGGACGGGTCGGGAGTGTTGAGCAGGGCGAAGCGTTCCTTGTTGTCGGCCCAGGGGAATTTGCCGGAGTCGATGACGATGCCGCCGATGCTGGTCCCGTGGCCGCCGATGTACTTGGTCAGCGAGTGCACGACGATATCGGCGCCATGCTCGAACGGCCGGCACAGCACCGGGGTGGCTACGGTGTTGTCGACGATCAGCGGCACGCCGTGGCGGTGGGCGGCCTCGGCCAGCGCGGCGATATCGACGATATTGCCAGCAGGGTTGCCGATGGACTCGCAGAACACCGCCTTGGTGCGCGAATCGATCAGCGCTTCGAGGGCGGCGATGTCGTCATGGGCGGCGAAGCGGGTGTGGATGCCCATGCGCGGCAGGGTGTGGGCCAGCAGGTTGTAGGTGCCGCCGTACAGCTTGGCCACCGAGACAATGTTGTCGCCGGCCTCGGCGACGGTCTGGATGGCGTAGGTGATGGCCGCCATGCCCGAGGCCACCGCCAGCGCACCAACCCCGCCCTCCAGGGCGGCCATGCGCTGTTCGAGCACATCGTTGGTGGGGTTCATGATGCGCGAGTAGATGTTGCCGGCCACCTTCAGGTCGAACAGGTCGGCGCCGTGCTGGGTGTCGTCGAAGGCGAAGGAGGTGGTCTGGTAGATCGGTACGGCCACCGCGCGGGTGGTCGGGTCGGGGCTGAAGCCTGCGTGGATGGCGAGAGTTTCCAGCTTCATGCAATCGTTCCTTGAGCGTGGGGTGGAAGCGTTCGAGCATGCGGCGGTGGGAGGGCGTGGGTCAAGGAGGTCGTGGTGATGTGCCGTTGAGCGGCGTTGCAGAAAAGAAAGTGACGATTGGAAGGAGGGCGAAGGGCAGCTTTTGGCCTGATATGTGATCGGCTGGTTGAAACCGATTGGACATTCGAAATCACTGGCACAATCAGGAGATGAAAGGGTAAAAAGACCCAAATCAGGCAACCCCATCGGCATCACCTTTGAATGCCATTCGAGAAGACGGGACGGGTACTGCAGTTCATGGAAATCACTCAGCTACTCAAGACTATGCTGCACTACAGGGAAGCCCTCGAGGCCCATGGCATCCGAGATACTGGCGGTTACGCTGAATTACTAGCGGCAAAGGCGCTTTGTGCACACCGCAACAAAAGTGGTGTTGAGAAGGGTTTTGACATCCTGTGTCCGCAATTGGGTAGAATTGAAGTGAGATCCAGATGCTTGCCGCGGAGCGGTAGGCATGAGACTCGCATTGAGCTCTCTGACAAGAAGGAGGGTTGTTTCGACTACCTGCTGGGTATTCTATTTGACCCGGATATTGAGGTTGTTGGCGGCTTTTTGCTTCCTCACCATGCCGCCTTCAGTCTCTCTCGGCTGCAGCAATTCAAACGCATTCCATTTTCGACTGGGCTGGCTCATCCGCAGGCGATTGATATTACCGAAAAGCTCCGACTAGCGCAGAAACAGCTTTGAATTGCGCGTGCCTCGCTTCTGGCTCGCAATGGCTAGGGAATCGCGCTGTAAATATGGGCCATTTTCTGTTTTTGGACTTCCGTGATTGGGAAATAGGTATCGCAAATTGGATCAGTCAAGACCAATTCTCCCGTTGATGGCCTGACCATCATGTTG
The DNA here is from genome assembly GCF_022533585.1 of Pseudomonas sp. LS.1a. Taxonomy (NCBI): domain Bacteria; kingdom Pseudomonadati; phylum Pseudomonadota; class Gammaproteobacteria; order Pseudomonadales; family Pseudomonadaceae; genus Pseudomonas; species Pseudomonas sp. LS.1a. Next base: position 3,529,465 of record NZ_CP092827.1, on the reverse strand, counting down.
TCGAGTCTTACGTCAATAGCTGCTTCGTGTTGAGCAGCAAAACGCGCCGCCGTTTCCCAGGCCTCTAACACGCCTGAGTAATCATCATGGTGATCGGCAAGCTGTAAACAGCGCTCTCCAAACTCAACCAAAGCCTCTCCATACAGTTGGCTCTCTTCGTCTTCAACCAGTTGTGCCAGAATCAAGCTGATGTCTTCTGCGAGTTTGCTGCCAAAAGGGATAGGTTGCAGGACCTCAACCTCAGCCAGCCAGTAGAAGCTGTCGTCGTCCTCGTCCGATGGTGCGACTGGGCCGTAGTCATGCAGAATGTTCGTAACGTGTGGACTAAGTCTTGCTGATTGCTCTGCTATGAAGTTATGCCCGCATCCCTCTCGGGTCAAACGATACAGTTTGTTCTTAACTTGATAAAGCATAGTGTTGGATCCGTGCTTGAAGTAGCTGGCTGACTTCAACGGATCATTGGCCAGAACGTAGTCGAAGAACGGGCCTTTGAATAGATTGCTCATGAGTTTGGAACCTTGCTCTTGGTTGCGGCGTACGTTTCAGGTGGACTGCTTCGCTGCCGTGTCGATAACGTGGTCGCGAAACACTTCGCCAATGGGGCGGACCAACCCGACTCTAAATGAACTTGTCCCACTGGGCAGACTAGATGATCTTACCGGTGCAACTCCTGCTCACTGAGTCAGTATTTCGACATACTGACGGTAAAGCGCTTCTTTCTGCGCCGGCGAAAGGTTTTCCGCTGGTACGTACTCGCTGAATATGACCCCGGTATAGTCCGGGAAGCTGGCCTCTGTCAGGCGCTCCAGGGGCAAATTGAGCAGGGACTCGTCTACGGCCTCGATAAACGTCTCAAGGCTGACAGGCTCGCCTTCACTGCTCAGTTCTACCCACAAGGCGCCCTCTTCAAAGACGGTGCTATCCCACGCGCCCCTGAACAGGTACTGGGCCAGCAGTTGTAGTGCGTGGTCATTCCACAGGCGGTAGGTTTTGTAGTTTTCCTCATACTCATCACACACACGACCGACGATGTCCTGGAATGTCAGCCCCAGCTTGCCGGTGTCGCATCGCAGGCGGAAGCCATCCTCTTCTTGCGCAAACCCGACTTCGTTCTTCACGGGGTAAGAGGTGCACAGCTTGAGCGCCACTGCATAGGAACTACCGACCAGACGATCATCATTTCGCCCCATGGCGGCAACGTTTCGCACGATGAGCTTGGCGAGGTAGTCGAGCAGTTCCTTGAAGACATAGTCCCGCTTTTTCCTGGCCCAGGCCTCATCGTAAACAGGCTGGCGACCGTCATACACCACGTTGCCTGGAATGCCAGGCTCAAGCAACCGCTCGAAGCGAACCAGCGGCAAGTCAAGGCCGTAGGCGTCCTCGAAATTGCGCAGCCCTTGTTTGATGCTCTCGATCAGTTGGTCGCGTTCGGCGATCTGATACTCGTCCAGGCCATGATCGGCGCCATGTTTCATTCCATTGCCTCGGTTGTCGAAGGGGCCAGAATTGGTCGTGCGGCAAAATACTATCACCGAGCCGACCGCGGCAGGATAGCCCTTCAGCGTTGGCAATGCTGCTATCGCAGCCCATACGTACGCTTGCCGAGGCCGGTATAAATTGGCAATCTGCGCCGCAATATCAAAAAGACATCATGCAGTGCTCCAGGCCCTGTGCATGGACGCTTCGATAAAAGGGATTTCCCATGCCGCACGCTGTAAAAACGATCACCCAGGCGCTGGACGAAGCACGCGCCTTGATGGCCGATTGGGTCGTACCAGAAGGGGCCAGTGACGCTGATACATTGGGTGAGCTCGTCGGGGTGCTGGATAACCGTACCCTGAACAATGCAATGCGCACGCTGTCCGCGCCGTTCCACCAGGGCATCAACCGCAGGCTTCTGGCCCCGCGCTATAAAGTCGCCTTCGACCTGCTGCACAAATACGGGGTGATGGTTGACCCAAGCTCGCTCAGCGATGAAGTCATCGAGCGCCTCTATCCGCGGGTCAACTACCCGCGCTTCAGCTACGGGCAGACCTTGCGTGAATGGAGCGACGCGGTGCTGGGGGAGGGCGAGCAGGTGCAGTTCTTCCTGCCGCAGGCTCCGCGGCGCAATACGCACCTGGCTACCGTGCAGTTCCTCAGTGATGACATTCGCGAGCTGACCGATGCGTTGGTCAAAGCCGCCTGCCCGGCTGATGAGGCAGAGGTGGAAGCCGTTGTCGAAGACAGTGCCTATGAGCCGGAAGTGCGAACGGCAACACCTTCGGATTTCGCCGCCGAGGCACAGGACATTACATCGGGTGCGCGGCGTGGCATCAACACCCTTATTGCTTTGGCTGAGGAAGCCGAGGAACGCTGGTCGCCCGCCATGCGTGAATGCATTGCTGCAGTCAGGAGGGATCACGAGCGGGATGATGAGGCCGACACGCTGGAGGTGATGGTCGAGTTGGTCGACCGCCTCGACAGGCTGGCACGCGAAGCCCGCAGGCTTTTGCAGGAGCGCGGCACAGCCGCAGGGTGATAGCTCATCGTCGTGGAATGTCGTAACGGTGAGCCCGGCAAACCGTTAAATATTTGCACAGTGATACCGACAGCTTGGTTGAACAGATTTAGAGGAATGTTTGATGGAAAGCGAGATTGACATCAACGGGGACACCGAGCTTTTGCAGTTGCTCAGTGACGCCGATCCCGCCGATGTGTCCGTTCTGGTCGACTTCTTGACCGACTCCGGCAAGGGGCGGTTGTCGATGGCAAGTGAAGTCCGAGCAGCACTTGAGTCGGCGAAAAGAAAGAGCAAGTTTTCCCGAGGCGTGCTGTTGCTACTGATTCGTGAGCTTCAGCACTATGGCGGGAACAGCATCGTCAACCTGTTTCGCCGCAATGGGGTTCCTTATGCCGAGATCGTTGCCGATGTGCTTAGCCATGTGGGCGGAACGAGCAGCAAGGACGAGCCGGCGGCGAGCCTGGAACTCAAGGTGCTGGAGAAATTGCTCTCTCAGGCCTGGGAGAAGATGTCGCCGCAAGAACAGGCCGATTTCTCCAAGGGCTTCCAGAACGACACAGGTGTGCTGGGCATATCGTACGCCGCGATTCAGGCAGCCATACGGCGCGGCGGGCCTGCCGCCGTACAGGCCGCGCTTCTGGCAAACAATGCGTTCGCCCGGTTGGCAATGGGCGGGGCTTTGGCCGCTGGTGCCAACATCATCGCGGGGCGTGCAGCCGGGTTGGCATTTGGCCCTGTGGGGGTGGCGCTGACGGGTATTGCAGGGGCTCACACACTGGCGAGCCAGGCCTACCGGGTAACGGTGCCGTGCGTGGTGCAGATTGCCTACATTCGGCAGAAGAATGCACAGGTCACTTGCCCCGCTTGCCATGCGGGTAGTGTCCGGGGCACTAAATTCTGCAGCGAATGCGGCACAGCCTTGGTGCAATGACCGATCCAAACTGAACTGGAGCCCGTGATGGAAAACAACCTCCCAATGCAAAGCGCTCCCACTAGCGAGCCAGCGACCTGGTTGATAGGGCGATCTGCCGAGCAGCCCCTGATGAGTGTCAATCTTGTCACGGAACAACTTGTTCCCGCCGGCGCCGAAAAGGTGGATGCCAGCAAGTTGGGCATCGACCGATTGGCTCCATTGCTGCAAACACTGCCCAATCTGGTCGTCGCTCAGGACGTTGCCCAGTCTCGTTACATGCAAGTGGTCATCGATGGCCCGCTCGCCGCCGCAGCGAATGGGGAGGGCTTCCGGGCCTTCTCGATTCAGGGTGGAAGGATTCGTGAGCATGCGACTTTGTTCGAGCCTGAACGGCTCCAGCAATTGGTCAGCTCTGCTGCGATGTTCCAGATCGCCTCTGCAGTCGTTGCACAAAAGCATCTGGCAGATATCAGTGCCAAGCTCAGCGAGATACAGGCAGGGGTGGAAGGCATTGCCACGTTCCTGGTCGAGGAGCGCAAATCCAAGGTTAAAGGGGCCCTAAAGTACCTTCGACAAGTCACCCCTCTGGTCCTGGCAGGTGAATTGAACCCTGCAATCAGGCAGAAGCTGGAGGACATCGAACTGGATTTGGAGGTGATTAATGACCACGTGGAGGATGAGCTGACCAAGTTGGCCCAGAAGGCCGTGGAACATAAGGCACCAGGCCTGTTCGAGACGACGGCTGGATTGACGGCTGCCTTGAAAAAGATGCAGAGCGAATCCGATGCGCGAGCAGAGGAATGGAAGCTGTGTATGGGAACTCGTCTCGTTGCCTGCCGGCTGTTGAGTTCATTCCCTGGCGAAGCTGCTGTGGTCAAGCACCGTCAGGCGACGCTGGAAAAGGTTGCGGCTGACTTCCTGGGGGAGCGTGGGCAATTGTCCAATTTCAAGCGTGCTGTCCAGGCTCGGGTCAAAGGCCTTACCTCCTACCTGGACTCCCAATCCACAATCCAGGCAAACCGCTTGTCGTTGAGAGAGTGGGAGGAGGATGCGCTGCCATTGTTCATGGCAAGTACGAAAAGCGATATCGGGCAGATGCAGCAATTGCTGGTTGAGCAGCAGTCGCCCGTCGTATTGACGATCGAGATGCGGGGTAATGACGTGGTTGGGGCCTATCAGTCCCCGGCCGCATAAGCCACAACAGTGCGTTCGAAGTTATCGAACGAAAGCCTTGCTGAAGATTGAAAAGGGTGGTGGCAAATGGCTATTTATCATAGTAATCTCGCCATCACTTTGACGTCAAAACGCCATGGGTTTCAAGGATGATCAAGCATTGGATGCGCCAGCGAGGCACTTTGGTAAGCGTGGCTGCGAACACCGCAAGGTCCAGCTTCAAGCACGCCACCTCAGCCATGCGTGCCTGCGACGTCGCCCGCAGTTTGCTCTCGGGCACCTTTCACGTTTCGTTCCCCATCGCATTTTCATCTGAGCACGGCTCCAGTCGGTAAAACGGTCTTCCCCCGCGCTCCATGTCTCTCAGGCTAAATCCATGCACGATAACGCCCCCGGCCAGATTCCGGTGCCACCACGCGCGGCCGATCCATCTTGCAACGCCCCTGCTTTCACCCTGAGGCCCACACGTTTCAGCTTGAAAGATGACCTGGTGCTGCCGGCCAAGACACGGCTACAGCTGGACGAATGTCTGGCGCGCCTGCGCTTTCATCGCACCATCTACCAGGATTGGGGCTTCGCCGCAGTCGACCCGATGGGCATGACTGCCATCCTCAACTTCTATGGCCCACCGGGTACAGGAAAAACCCTGTGCGCTGAAGCGTTGGCGGGTCAGCTTGGGTTACCGTTCATGGCGCTGGGCATTGCCGAACTGGAAAGCAAGTTCATGGGCGATACCGCACGCAATATCCAGGCTGCGTTCGCCCAGGCGACCGAGACCGGCGCCCTGTTGTTTTTCGATGAAGCCGATACCTTGCTCGGCAAGCGTTTGTCTTCGGTTACCCAGGGTGTCGATAACGAGGTCAATGCGATGCGCTCGACGCTGTTGATCGAGCTTGAGCGCTATGAAGGGATTGTTGTTTTCGCCACCAACTTTCCTGGCAATTACGATGAGGCATTTCGCAGCCGAATCGGCTATCACATCGAATTCAACCTTCCAGACCTGGCCGCCCGCGAGCAGTTGTGGTCGCGCTTTCTGGTCGAGCAGATCCCCTTGGGTTCACCCCGCGATTTGCTGTTGAGCGAAGCGGCCATGCAATCCGAGGGGCTGTCCGGACGAGAGATCCGCACCTGCATGCGCCTGGCGTTACCCAAGGTCCTGCTGGCTGCTGAGCAGGAAGGCGGTCCGGCGCAATTGCAGATGGCCCATATTCAGCAGGCCATCGACGAAGTGCAGACCGCCCAACGGCAGGTCGCCATCCCGAATACCCACGCTACCAAGGATGCCAAGCGGGCCAAGGCCCTGCTGGGTATCGACTGACGACATCACGAGGATTGAACAATGGGCTTTTTTTCGGATTGCTGGAGCGCCATCAAGAGCGTTGGTTCAGCGGCGGTAGAGGTGGTGCGCACAACGTTCGACAACGTTCGTGAAAAGGCCAGGGACGCCCTGGACTGGATGGCAACCAAGGCAGAGTCCTTTGTTGGCAAGGTCAAGGAGGTATGGAGCAAGGTCAAGCCCTTCATCGCTAATGTGGTCAGGCCAGCGCTGAAAATTGCTGCCGAATGGGCGACCGTTGCACTGCCGACCTTCCCTTGGGTGGCGACTGCCATACGGGCCTTCGACAAGGCCCTTGAAGCGTTGCTGAACTGGGAAAAGAGCGCGCTGGCCAAGCAGGTAAAAGCTGCTGTCGAGTGGGCCATTGCCAAAGCGAAAATGCTGCGCGATATCTTCTTGAACGACAAGGAAATGGAGCAGGCTGCGGCTCACGAGGAAGTGTTGCGCGAAGCCCGTGAGGACGTGCGCGGCGAAGCTGGCCGTGCCCTCGACCTGGCAACCCTGATTACCCAGTATGCCCAGTTGAGCACGCGTATCCAGCAAGTGCTGGAAAACAACAACATCAGCGATTTCGACCATTACCTGCGCCTGCGCGCTTCGCAAAAGTTGCTCAAGGATACCGAGCAGCGCCTGATTCATGCGCAGGACCTGGAGGCGATCAACCGTGACGATCTGTTCCTGGTAGAGATTGGCGCAGAGTTGCTCAAGGCCAACCCCCTGGTCAGCGATGACCAGGCGGTGCGCCTTGATGAAGTGATCCATGCACGTTTCGGCAAAAAGCTGATTCCGTTCGTCTTCGAAGAGCTGATCATGGCTTGGGGTTGCAACCTCGAACAGCAGGAGAAGGACTGGAAAACGCTCAGTGAGTCGGTGGCCAGGCTCCAGGTTCAAGAGCGCCAGTTGAAGATCAGCCAGAACCTCGGTGAACCCTCTGCCGAAGACAAGGCGACCTTGGCAGAAATTCAAGCTCGCCTGCCTGCCCTCAAGGCACAGATGGATCAGCTGCGCAAGCGCAACCAGGAAATGCGCAACTACGTCTATGCCGCCGAGGGCTTCCTGCAGGTGCTGGAAAAGCAGCCTGAAGACTTTGCCGATGACGCTTACCTGCTCAGTGACAGCCAGGAGGTCGGCATGATCATCATCGACTGCGCTCAACATGGCAAACGCTGGGAAGAACTGACCGAAGATGAGCAGAGCCTGATCATCGACTTCGCCAACATCTTCGAAGAAGCCAGCCGTGAGCGTGCTGGCCGCCTGGTCGAGGTGGCAGCGTGAGTTTTCAGGAGATCCTTACTTTCCTGCTGCCTTCGACGGACCCGCTACAGCTGTTGTTCGCCGGGCTGATCGGCGTACTTTCGCTGGTGACAGTGGTCGCCTTGCAGCTTGGCGCACGGGAGCGGACCTGGGAGCGCAAGTGGAATGGCGGCGGCCAGAATGACCTGGACGTCGAGCACGGCTCGCTGAATGAAATCAGTGCTGCTGTGGCCAGCCCTGGTGAAAAAATGGCCGAGTTCATGCCCGGGATCTTGTTGATCCTGGGGTTGCTGGGTACCTTCCTGGGCCTGGGTATCGCTTTGAACAAGGCGTCGACGATTCTGGTCGAAGCCAACGCCGGGGGTGGCATGGATAACGCCATGGCCAACCTCATGGGCATGATGGAGGGCCTTGGCACCAAATTCAAAACGTCCACCTGGGGCATTCTCGCCTTCTTGCTACTCAAAGCCTATGCGGCCAGCAACGGCTATGAAGAGCGGCGTCTTCGCTGGTGTGTCGGGCAGATGAAGCGTGCCTTCGACAGCAGCCGTCTGCAACGTCAGGAAGAGCGCCAACATGTACAGACGAGGCTGTTTGAGACATTGACTCGTTTTGATGTCAATCTTGCCAGCCAGAACGAGAGCCAGCGGCAGTTGCTGGAGTTGCAGGTACGTCTGCTCAAACTGCATGCCGCAACGACCCAGCAGGCGCTTACGGACAATCGTGCCAGCATCGATGCCTTGCTTGTGCCACTGCAAGCGTCGCTGCACGAACAGCAAACCGGTAACAAGACCCTGCAAGGGCTGTTACAAGAGCAGCAGGCAGCCAACCACAACGTGCTGAAACTGCAAGAGGATCAGTTGTCTGGACACCAGGTTCTGCAGACCCTGGTACAGGAAACCCAGGCAGGTAACCAGATCCGGGATGATGTCCTGCAGGCGCAGCAAGCTGGCAATCAAACACTGCAGGGGCTACTCCAGGAGCAACAGGCAGCCAACCACAATCTGCAGAAGCTGCAAAAGGACCAGTTGGCAGGCAACGAGGTTCTGCAAAACACCGTGCAGGTACAGCAAGTAAACAGCGACTTGCTGAAAACTGCCCTCCCTGTGTTGAGTACCTTGAACAGCACCAGCGAACTGGCGCTGACTACGTTGAGCGGCATCGATACCCGATTGCAACAGCATGGTGAGCAGAATCAGCAGCAGCTTGAAGACGGTCGGGCCACCCGCCAGGCGATGGAACACTTGATTGACAGCAACAGCCGCAACCTCGCTGCGATTTCTGGTGCAGCTGAACAGATGGCCAGTGCCGCCAGCATCATCGGTGCTTCGGCAGGTGACCTGCAGCAAGCCATTGGTGATTTCAAGGAGGGTGTGGCTGGCGTGCTTGGTCACCTCAAGCAAGACCTCGGCGAGACCATTGGCCTGATGGGTAGCAGCTTCACCAACAACATGACACAGATGTCTGCCAGCCTGTCCGAAGCCACACTGGGAATCTCCGCCGCGGTCAACAGCCTGTCGAACAACGTAGGCCAGACCATGGAGGGCATGAAGAAGTCTAACGAGGAGTCGCTGAACCTGCAGCGTAATGCTCATGCCAGCTTCCAGGGCTCCAGTGAAACCTTGCAAGTCAATGTGGAGGGCATGACTCACCTGGTGGGCGACCTGCGTGAGAAAATCCTCTCTGGCCTCAAGGCTGTTTCCGATAGCGGCCGACGAATGGTGGCCCTTGACAGTCGTTACGAATCGATCACGCAGCAGGCCGAATTCGCCGCCAGCGAAATCAAGGAGTTGGTCGCGCAGCTCATGACGATGCAGCACAGCAGTCCGTTGCAACCGGCCATGGATGCATTGACTGCGCGTGTCGACATGATCGGCCGCAATCTGCAAGCGATCGATCAGCGTCTGGATGAGCTGAGTAGTCTGGCCCAACACAGTCAGCAGCGCAGCACCGGCAGTGAAATTACCCAGTCGCTCAGGAAGATCATTGACCAGCTTCATGCCCTCGACCGCCCGCAACCCGTTGCGGCACTGAACGAGGTGGTCGAGTGAAGGTAACCGGCGATGAAAGATAAACCGAATGAATGGGTTTCCATTGCCGACCTGATGGCTGGGGTCATGGCCGTGGTCATGTTGTTGCTGGTGATGGCGGTGTTGCAGAAGAGCTATTCGGACCTCAAGTATCAACAGGAACAGGCTCAGAGCAGTGCCAGCCAGCGGCAGAAAGTCGAGCAGTTGCTCGGCGCGCTGCAGGACTCGCTCAATAGTACTGCCGGTGCCAGCCTGGTGGCCCTTGACCTGGGCGCACAGAAACTGACACTGCGTGACGGGGTGTTCGGTCGCGGCAGTGCATGCATCACCGAGCAGTCCCGCGAAGCCTTCCAGAGCATCGAGGCGGCGGTAACGCAGTTTCTGGCACAGTTTCGGGGTGCGCAGGTGTACATTGAAGGCCACACCGACAACTTGCCAGTGCTGCGACCGGTGACAAACTTCGAAGCCAATTGCACGGTCTACGACGACAATTTCACGCTTTCTGCTGCCCGTGCTCGTGAAGCGCGCAAACTAATCGTCGGTAATCTTGATCCTGTTACTGCAAGACGTGTGGTAGTGGCAGGTTATGGCGACTCACAGCCCATCCCGGGCATAGCGCCGGAGGATGCACAGCAGCGCCGTATCGAAGTCCGCTGGATTACCCCGGAAGAGCCAAAGCCCGGGCCCAATCTGGCGAAATGAAGAAAGCCGGGGTGGCGATGCGAATCGCCAGCCCAGAGCCCTAATGCCAGCCAGCTGAACAGATTTGGGCCGCTTTGCGACCCTTCGCGGCGGTTCGGTGCCCCGACTTGCCCGCTCCCACAGGTACTGCACATCACATCAAATCGGTGCGATCGAAGTGGGAGCAGGCACGTCGAGCGCAGAGTCCGCTGCCGAGCGCTCGCGATTCGCCACCCCAAACGGCACGTGCACCATCGGCAAATCCCCCGCCGGCGACTGCAAATGGCTGCGCTGGTCATCAAAGAACACATGCGGTTTCAGGATCGACAACACCCTGGGCTTTTCCATCCCGCCCAAAAAGAAGCACTCGTCCGGCGATACGCCCCAGTCCTTCAACGTCGTCACCACCCGCTCATGCGAAGGCGCATTGCGCGCTGTCACGATCGCAATCCGCAGAATCCGTTTGTACGCCGGGTCCTCGGCCAACTTGCGGTCCTCGAGCATGCGAATCAGCGAAAGCTTGCGGTACAGGTCCGCCAACGGCCCCGGCGAATGCGGGATGCCCTTGCGCGCCCGCTCGTGCTCCTGAAACTCGTCCAGGTTGTCGTCGCGCTTGTACACGCGCTCGGCCTCGTCATCGGCAATCACCCCGTCAAAGTCGAAGGCCACCCGCAGTTCGGTGTCGATCTCGTCATCGTAGATGCGTGTCGGCAGCACCCGCCCGGCCGGGTAGTCGGCGTCGATGGCTTTCTGCACATCCTCCTCGTTGGCGCTGAGGAACAGCGAGGCATTGAACGCCGGGATGTACTCGTAGGGCGAGCGGCCCGACATGAACGCCGCGCGGGTGATGTCCAGCTGGTAGTGGCTGATCGAGCGAAACACCCGCAGGCCGGTTTCCGGCGAATTGCGCGACAGCAGCACCACCTCCACCGGCAACTGCTCGGGGAAGGCCTGGTTGATGCTCAGGAAGCGGCGAATGAACGGGAACGCCACGCCCTTGGGGAACGGTTCGTCCAGGTTCTGCTGCTGATGCTGGCGGTAAGCCTCGACGCCCTGGGTCTGGTAGATGTCGTCCGAGACGGTGAGGTCGAACAGCGCACTCGAAGCAACGCCAATGACCAGTTTCTGTTCGATGGGGTAGGGCATGAAACAACTCCTGAGCGTGAGCTGAAGGCAAGTGTACCGCGCGCTTCGCGGCGCTGTCGGCGTCAGATCAGGATGTAGTCGTTACGCACCACCACCGGCTCGTGTGCGCCTTCGACCAGGTGCACGAACTGGCCGGCCACCTGGTCGATCGCCAGGCAATCGTCGACATCCAGCAAGGCATCGGTATGCGGCTTCAGCCAGTCCGCCTGCATGCGTTGCTTGCCCAGGGCCTTGGCCTCGGCCTTGTTGTGGGCGGTGACCAGCAGGTAGCGGTGGGCCTCGCCGAATACCTCGCGTTCGTAGCCACCGAGGTTGATGAAGTACAGGCGCAGCGCACCAGGGGCAGGGGGCTGCTGGCGCAGTTCGATGCGTTGGCCGTCGATACCGTGCACTTCCAGCCACGAATCGATATGCAAACCTCGCGGGCTGCCGAACCAGGCCTGGCGCAATTGCGGGTAGGCCTGTTCGAAGGTGTCGGCCTGGGCGAACACCACATCGTGGACTTCGATCTTGGCGCCGGGGTGACGGCCTCCGAGCATGACGACGTAAAGCATGGGCGGTCCTTTGCATGGCTGATGTAAAAGTGCGTCATTGTACTGCCTGATTCGCGGATGCCGCTTTCATGGAACTGCACATGACTCATTGAATTGGCAGGGACCCTGTGGGAGCGGCTTTAGCCGCGAACACCGGCGCAGCCGGTGCCATGCACCGCGTTGGCTTCTTCGCGGCTAAAGCCGCTCCCACTGGGTATGCGCACCGCTTGCGAATTCAGTTCTCTTCGCGACAGCTCCGGCCTGACAGTTGCTCCACCAGAAAATCCACGAACACCCGCACCCGCGCCGGCATTGCCGGGCCGCCGACGAACACTGCATGAATCGGCTCCCGATCACCGGGGTTGTACGCCTCCAGCAACGGCACCAGCTGACCGCTGGCCAGGTCATCGGCCACGGTAAAGGTACCGATGCGCGCTACGCCGGCGCCGAGCCTGGCCAACTGCGCCAGGGCTTCGCCGCTGCTGCATTCGATATTGCCCGTCACCTTCAATGAGAACGCCTGCCCGTCGCGGCGGAATGGCCAGTCGGGGGCGGCGCGGCGGAAGTTGAAGCGCAGGCAGTTGTGCCGGGCCAGGTCCTCCGGCACAAGCGGCGTCCCACAGCGCGCCAGGTATGCGGGCGAGGCGACGATCACCTGGCCGGTTTCGCCAATGGCGCGGGCGCTCAACGAGCTGTCCGGCAGGTGGCCGAAGCGCAGCGCCACGTCGGCCTGGCCGCCGAGAATGTCGGCCACTTCGTCACTGAGGGTAAGGTCGACCAGCACCTGCGGGTAGCGCGCGCTGAACGCTGCCAGCAACGGCACCACGGTCAGCCGGCCATGGCCCAGCGCTGCGCTGACGCGCAAGCGCCCGCGTGGCACGCCCTGGTCGGTGATGGCCTCTTCCACTTCGAGCATGTCGGCCAGCACCCGCCGCGCACCGCGCAGGTACGCTTCGCCCTCGGGCGTGAGAGTGATCGCCCGGGTGGTGCGTAGCAGCAGGCGGGTGCCCAGCCGCTGTTCGGTGCGCGCGAGGATGCGGCTGACCGCCGAAGGCGTCAGCCCCAGCGCCCGGGCGGCGGCAGACAGGCTGCCCTCTTGTGCCACCTTGGCAAATATTTCCATCTCTCCGGATCTTCCACTGAAGTCCATTTGTGCCTCTTGAGCAAAGGTGGTTCGCAAAAACGCAGTCTAGTGCGGCTCAGCTTCGGATCGTAGCATTTGCAGCACAGATAAGGAGTTTGCCATGCGTATCAATCCACCGCTTGTCGCACTCGCCATCGGTGCCTTTGGCATCGGTGTCACCGAGTTCGCCCCCATGGGCATGTTGCCCAGCATCGCCACCGACCTTGGCGTCTCAATCCCGGCTGCCGGGCTGTTGGTCAGTGCCTATGCGATCGGTGTGCTGATCGGGGCACCGCTGATGACCCTGGCCACGGTGAAGGTCCCGCGGCGTTACCTGTTGATCGGCCTGATGGCCATCTTCACCCTGGGCAACCTGATGTCGGCCCTGGCCAGCGACTACGCCAGTCTGCTGGTCGCCCGCGTGGTCACCTCGCTCAACCACGGTGCGTTCTTTGGCATCGGCTCGATCGTCGCGGCCAGCGTGGTGCCGCCCGAGAAGCGCGCCGGGGCCGTGGCCGCCATGTTCATGGGGTTGACCCTGGCCACCATCGGCGGTGTGCCGCTGGCGACCTGGTTCGGTGAAATGCTGGGTTGGCGCACGGCATTCTGGGGCATCGCCGGGCTCGGCCTGGTGGCAATGACAAGCCTCTGGTATGCACTGCCCCATGTGCCGTCGCCCAAGGGTGACGGGGCCATGGCCGAAATCCGCGTGCTGGGTCGCGGGCCGGTGCTGGCGGCATTGCTGCTGACCGTGGTGGGCTCCAGCGCGATGTTCACGGTATTCACCTATATCGCGCCGATCTTGCAGAGCGAGGCGGCCGCGTCCACCACCTTCGTCACGGCCATGCTGGTGTTGTTCGGTGTCGGCCTGACCTTGGGCAACGTGTGGGGTGGCAAGGCCGCGGACCGCTCGATCGACCGCACCCTGATGCTGTCACTGGCCGTGCTGATTGCGGTGTTGCTGGTGTTCCCGCTGGTGATGGGCTGGCCGCTGCCGACTGCGCTGGCGATCCTGGTGTGGGGTGCGGCCAGCTTTGCCCTGGTGCCGCCGCTGCAGATGCGGGTGATGGAGGCGGCCAAGGATGCGCCCAACCTGGCGTCGGCGGTGAACATTGGGGCGTTCAACCTGGGTAACGCGATTGGTGCGGCGCTGGGTGGGGCGGTGATCAATGCCGGGCTGGGGTATTCGGCGGTTTCCCTGGCGGGGGCGGCGATGGCGGCGGTTGGATTGGTAATGGTCTTGATGTTTGCCTGGCGTGGGCGGGCGGTGGCGTTGAGGGATCGGGTAGCAGTTTAAGGGGCTGAGATCCTGGGGGCGCTTTGCGCCCCTTTCGCGACGCAAGGCCGCTCCCACAATGTTGCCATCACGGCGTACCGTTGCGGCCGTGCAGGTGATAGGCCGGGCGCTCGCTCAACCGCTCGTAATAGTCGCGCACGGCCGGCAGGTGCGGGTGCTCGAACGGTGTTTCGAACCAGCGGTTGACGGACAGGCCGATGGGAATGTCGGCCAGGGTGAACTGGCTGCCGGCCACATAGGCACCGGTGGCCGCCAGCTGGCGGTCGAGAATGTGCATGTAGCGCGCCCAGTCCGCACAGCCGGCGGCGAGGGCCTGAGGGTCCTGGTGGGCGGGCGAGTGCCTGACCAGTGACATGAACGCGTAGCTCCAGGAGCGGTTGAGGTCCGAGGCCTGCCAGTCGATCCACTGGTCGATCCTGGCCCGCGCCTGCGCTTCGCCCGGGTAGAACGCGGTGGCGCCGTAGCGCGTGGCCAGGTAGCGGATGATGCTGTTGGATTCCCACAGGGTGAAGTCGCCATCCTGGATCACCGGGATCATGGCGTTGGGGTTCAACGCAAGGAACTCGGCGCTGTCCGTGGGCTTGAAGCCCGCCCCCCAGTCTTCGCGCTCGAACGGAACCTCGAACTCGGCGCACGCCCACAGGACTTTTCGTACATTGATGGAAGAGGCTCTGCCCAGTATCCGTAGCATGGTGTTCGTCCTTGTGTGGGGGAACTTGATCGTCCGTCACTGCCGGGTGCCGGTCAAGAGCCTGGCCGGTGGCAGAGCGTCCCCTTTGTAGGATTCTTGTAGTCCATTTCCGAAAGTAAGCCTTTCCACCCCCAAGGTGATTGTGGCGTGGCAGGTAGCGCCCTAGTCTCGGCACGCTCGTAACCCCGAGGAATGGACATGGACAAAGACACTCCGAAAGAAGGCAGCAACCTTAATGTCGTGCGCGCAGCGGGCCGTTTTGGCAACGGCGGTGCCGAACTGGTGCAGATGAAACCGCAGCTGCCAATGCGGACGGCGCTGATGGAAGCCTCAAGCATCATGGGCTGCATTACCGAACTCACCCGCAAGGCCATCGACCGGCCTGGCGACCGCAAGGTGATGATGCAGGCCACGTACTATCTGGCAGGTATGGCCAAGGCGTTGATCGACGGCCAGTTGCATCAGTTGCGCCAGGCACGGGCAGGTGAGGAGCAGCCTTAGTCAGGCTTGCCTGGGGGCCGTGAACTTGGCACCCTTGGTCAGCTTGAATCGTCTGAATCACGACAGAAGGAAGTTCGCATTGAGCTGGGACAAGGTGGGGAAACTTCTGGTAGCCGTGCTGCTTGGCCTGATGGTTCTGCTGGCCGTCTATGGGCTGCTCAGAGGCAACCCGCGCCTGGAGGCATCGCTGACCTATGCCTACCTCACCTATCCCAGCCAGTTCAGCGAACGCATCAGCAAGGCCAGCGAGCAGCTCAAGTACGAGCAGTTGCAGGGGCGTATCAACACCATCAGCGAGGGCGGGCTGAGCCACGATCAGGTCGAGCGCCTGATCGAAATGGCCCAGGCACCCTATGCCCAACTGTTCGCCAAGCCCTTCGAGGCCGGGCTGGTCGACCACCGCACCGGTTTGCTCATCGAATTGCGCAACAGTGGTGATGCACAGGTGCGTCAGGTGAAAATCCGCCTGCCAGCCAAGGGCCTGGTGCAGGTGCGCGACGCTGCGGGCAACGACACCATCCTGGAAACCGCCACCATGCAAGTGGATATCCCCGCCATCGAGCCGGGTGGCGCGTGCAAGGTATGGGTGTACTTCGATGCGGACTACTCGCAGATCCGCCAGAGCGGGGTCAGCATCAGTCACGCCAATGGTAAGGCCGATGTGCAGGTGTACCGCGAGGTCATCGGCTTCCCGGCCTGGGTGGCCCGCTACAGCCGTGAGCTGATGGTACTGCTGGGCGTATTGGCGGTCAGCGTGCTGGGCCTGGGGTATGCCTGCCTGTCGCGGCGCCGCGTGGTATAGCCCCGGCGGGCGTGCCTTCAGGTCAAGGGTCATTTGCCGCAAACTCAACAATCGCCCGTTGACAACCCTCTATAGTGCTCGGCATTACAAGACCTATGCCGAGCCTGCCCGATGATCCCTTCCCTGGACTCCATTTTCTCCCGCCTGCGCCTGCGTCAGTTACGCCTGCTCATCGAACTGGACCGCTGCGGCTCCCTGCACAAGGCGGCCGAGGCCATGGCGATTTCCCAGCCCGGGGCCACCAAGGCCTTGCGCGAGGTAGAGGAGGTGCTGGGTGTGCCGTTGTTCCAGCGCCTGCCCAGCGGGCTGGTGGCCAATGACGTAGGTCGTTGCGTGGTGCGTTATGCGCGGTTGATCCACAGCGACCTGGGGCACTTGCGCGAAGAGGTGCTGGGCATTGTCCAGGGCCAGGGCGGGCGGCTGGCGGTAGGCAGCATCATGGGTGCCATGCCGACCCTGGTCGGCGCCCTCGGGCGGCTGCGCAGCAGGCAGCCGCAACTGGCGGTGGAGATCGCCGAAAACACCAGTGCCAACCTGCTGGCCCAGCTCGATGAAGGGCGCCTGGACCTGGCCATCTGCCGGCCAGGGCTGGGCCGCAACGCGGCAGACTATGCCTTTGTCGAACTGGCCCAGGAGCCGCTGGCGGTGGTCGCGCACCCACGGCACCCGCTGGCCGGGGTAGCGGCGCTGGAAGTCGGCGACCTGAGCCAGTACCGCTGGATTGTCTACCCGGCCAACATGCCCATGCGCCAGGCGCTGGAGCGTGAGTTGAGCGAAGCGGGGGTGGAGGTGCCACGCTACCCGCTGGAAACCTTCTCCACCTTCGCCACCTTCATGCTGCTGGAGGATGACCCGACGCTGGTGGCGGTGATCCCCAGCGCGGTGGCGGCCTTTGCCGAGCAGCGCGGCTTGCTGGTGTCGCTGGCAGTGCAGCTGCGGGCACTGAGCGAGCCGTTCGGCATCGTGCACCGGGTGGCAGCGCCGCTGTCACCGGCGGCGCGCTTGCTGGTAGAGGAGTTGACTGCCGGTTGAAACCTGTAGCGGCCCCTGTGGGAGCGGGCGAGCCCGCGAACACCGGCGCAGCCGGTGCCATCCACCGCGTTGCCTGCTTCGCGGGCTCGCCCGCTCCCACAGGGGCTTGCAATCCCAAACCTCAGAACTGCCGCTCGCGGTAATCGATCAAGCTGGAAAACACCGCAATCAACACCGCCGCCACCACGAAGAAGATCAGCGCAAAGAAGTAATCCCCGGTGAACTGCACGATCAGCCCGATCACGATCGGTACCAGCACCCCGGCCATGTTGCCGCAGAAGTTCATGGTGCCACCCAGCACGCCGGTGCGCGACGGCCCGCCGATGATCGCCGGCAGGCACCAGTACATCCCGCACCAACGGATGAAGAACATCGCCACGCACAGCAGGCTGATCACCGCGACGGTTTCGCCCGCATAGGCTGCTGCCAGGATGCACACCGCTGCCACCAGCGCCGAACCGCTGAACAGGGTGCGCATCACCAGGTTCGGCGAGGCACCGCTGGCCCGCCAGCGGTCACCGATCCAGCCGCCGATCAGCTCGCCGACAAACCCGCACATGAAGATCAGGAAGGTCGCCCCACCCATGGCCGAGATGTTCAGGCCGTGGGCCTTGTGCAGGTAGCTTGGCATCCAGGTCAGCAGGCCATAGAACACCGCCAGGATGCAGCTGTAGCCGGCGAACATGGCAAAGATCGAACGGTCCTTGAGCAGCTCGCGCAGCGGCAGGCTGGCCTTGGCTGCCGCGGCATGGGCGCTGGCGTTGCCTTCGGTGATGTGGCGCAGCTCGGCCTCGTTCACCCCTGGGTGCTCGCTGGGGTGGTTGCGGATGTACTTCCACGCCAGGATGCCGGCCAGTACGGTACCGACCCCCGCCACCACGAAGGCCAATCGCCAAGAGCCCAGCCAGGCAATCAACCCGGAAATCAGGATCGCCCCCAGGGCGCTGCCCAGCGGCGCGCCGCCGTCCACCAGTACTGCGCCACGGCCACGTTCGTTAGGCGTCAGCCAGGCACCATTGAGCTTGGCCCCGGCGGGCATGATCGGCGACTCGGCCACGCCCAGGCCGATGCGCGTCAGTAGCAGTACCAGCCAGTTGTGCGAGGCCGCGCCCAGCGCCTGGAACAGGCCCCAGGCCACGGTTGCCGCGCCAATGATGCCGCGGGTGTGGAAGCGGTCCAGCAGCAGGCCGCCAGGGATCTGCATCAAGGCATACGACCAGAAGAACGCACTGAGCATCAGCCCTTCCATGGCCGGTGTCAGGTTGAATTCGGGGGCGATCAGCGGCAGCGCCACCGACAGCGAGGCGCGGTCGATGTAGTTGATTGCGGTCAGCAGCAACAGGATCAGGAAGATGCGCCAGCGCACCGTGGTCATCGGGGCCGCGGCGGGCAGCGCCAGGTCGGCCGGGGAGGGGATGGTCTTCATCGCGGGAGCTCGTTGTTGTGATTATCGGGAGGCGTAGCAGCTACGCAGGCCGATTGTTGGAGCGCTGCCGGCGGGGCGGGTAATGAAAAGAGCTGATCCGCCAATAACGCCTGCTTATTACCCGGGCAGGGGATAAGCAGTGGTTATTGGCGGATCAGCTCTTTTCATTATCGGCGGCCCTGGCCCGCGCTCTAGATTGCCCCGGCACGGCCCGCCAGCGTCACGGTGGGCACAACAAGAACAACGCAGTTGCCTGAGGACCCCTCATGAGCCAATTCCAGTTCCATTTCCCCACCCTTGCCAAATGTGGCGCGGGCCTGGCCGACCAGGCCGGTGCGCTGCTCAAACCGTACCTGGACGGCCCCCTGCTGGTGGTCACCGACCAGGGCCTGATCGACGCTGGCATCCTGGCCGGTTTCTTCGCCTCGCTGGAGCAGGCGGGTATCGACTACCAGCTGTTTTCAGACGTTGAAGCCAACCCCAGCACCGACGTGCTGGACGCTGCCGTCGCACTGCTGAAAGCGCGCAATTGCACCTCTGTGATCGGCGTGGGCGGCGGTAGTAGCATCGACACCGCCAAGGGCGTGGCGGCGATGGCCACCAACCCTGGCAACATCCTCGACTACGAGGGTTACGACAAACTGACCCAGCCACCGCTGCCGATCTTCGCCATCCCGACTACCTCCGGTACCGGCAGCGAATGCACCGCGTCGACCGTGTTCACCAACAAGCGCACGCTGTTCAAGACGGTGATCGTCAGCCCGCGGCTGTTCCCGCGCCTGGCCATTCTCGACCCGGCACTGACCCTGAAACTGCCCGCGGCCATCACCGCCGCCACCGGCATGGATGCGCTGACCCACGCCATCGAGTCGTATGTGTCGCGCCAGGCCAACCCGATCAGCCAGGCCATGGCCCTGCAAGCCATTCGCATGATTGCCGGCAGCCTGGAAAAAACCTACTTCGTCGGCACCGACATGGACGCCCGCGAGCAGATGCTGCTCGGCTCGTTCCTGGCCGGGGTGGCGTTCTCGCAATCCAGGCTGGGCAACGTGCATGCCATTTCCCATACCTTCGGTGGGGTGTTCAACATTCCCCATGGCATCGCCAACGCCGCCCTGCTGCCTTACGTGATCAAGTTCAACCTGCCGGCCTGCCCGGAGCGCTTCCGCGACATCGCCATTGCCCTGGGCGCCGATGTGACCGGGCTCAGCGTGGAGCAGGCCGCGGCGCGCACGGTAGAGGCGGTGGTGGCCCTGAACCAGGCCATCGGCATTCCCGCGACCATCCGTGAACTGGGTGTGGACCTGGAGTTCCTGCCGCAGATGGTCAGCGACTCGATGCGCAGCGGCAACGTGCTGGTCAACCCACGCCTGACCACGGCGCGCGATGTCGAGCGCCTGATCACCGACGCCTACCACGGCAACCTCTGAACCTTTAGCGGAACCACGACCATGTTCTATGAAATGCGTACCTACACCCTGCACATCGGCAAGATGAAGCAATACCTGGAGCACTTCGAAAAGGAAGGCTTGCCGGTGATCTCACGCTACGCCAAGCTGGTGGGCTGGTGGTATACCGAGATTGGCGAACTGAACCAGGTGGTGCACATCTGGGCCTACGAGAGCCTTGACGACCGCATCGAGCGCCGCGCCGCCCTGTACCGCGATGCGGACTGGCTGGAGCGCTTCATCCCGGTGGCCTTTCCGATGCTGGTGCGGATGGAATCGAAGCTGTTGATGCCTGCCGCGTTTTCGCCGATCCAGTGACCCTGTAACTGCATTGCATCAAGGAGCAACCCAATGGATCTAGGCATTACCGGCCGCTGGGCCATCGTCTGCGCGGCCAGCCAGGGCCTGGGCAAAGGCTGCGCCGAAGCGCTGGGCAAAGAAGGCGTCAACCTGGTCATCAATGCCCGCACCCAGGCCACCCTGGAGCAGACCGCTGCCGAGTTGCGCGCGGCCTGCCCGGGCATCGAGGTGCGCACCGTGGCCGGGGATGTCGCCGACGCCGAGGTGCGCCAGGCGCTGCTGGCAGCCTGCCCGCAGGTGGATATCCTGGTCAACAACGCCGGAGGCCCGCCACCGGGTGACTTCCGTGACTGGGGGCGTGAGGACTGGCTGAAGGCACTGGACGCCAACATGCTTACCCCCATCGAGCTGATCAAGGCGGTGGTCGATGGCATGGCCGAGCGCGGGTTCGGCCGGGTGGTGAACATCACCTCCGGTGCGGTGAAGGCGCCGATCGATATTCTTGGCTTGTCCAATGGCGCACGCAGTGGCCTGACCGGCTTCATCGCCGGCCTGGCCCGTCAGCAGCGCCTGGCGGGCAGTAACGTGACGCTGAATAATCTGCTGCCGGGGGCGTTCGACACAGCGCGCCTGCAGAAGACCTTGAAGGCGGCAGGTGGCGATGTAGAAGCCACCGCACAGTCCCGGCGCAAGGCTATCCCGGCGGCGCGCTTTGGTAGTGCCGATGAGTTCGGCGCCTACTGCGCGTTCCTGTGCAGTGCGCATGCCGGGTACATCACCGGGCAGAACCTGCTGATCGATGGCGGGGCGTATCCCGGTACCTTCTGAATCGCCTGACTGAACTGTCATTCGAAACAAAATGCAGGCCCCTGTGGGAGCGGGTTCACCCGCGAACAAGGCGACACGGTGTATGGCACCGGCTTCGGCGGTGTTCGCGGGTAAACCCGCTCCCACGGGTACCGCGTCAGCCTTGAGGTGCGGCGATCAGTGAATCGCTACGGGGTTGATGTTCACCTGGGTCGAGCCCTTGTACAGCGGCTGCCCAAGCACGAACAGGAACTCGAACGCCTTGTCCTTCACCAGCGCGCGGGTGTCGATCAGCTCAAGGTTGTAGATGCCACGCTTGGCCAGCATGAACTGGTTGACCGGGAATTCTTCACCGGTCGGGTTCGGGTACACCTCCGACGCCCAGGTGTCGCCACCAAAGGCAACGATGCCCTGGTCCGCCAGCCACTCGGCCGCCGGCAGGTCGATGCCCGGTTCGGTGGCGAGGAACTGCTGGTTGTCCTTGCCGATCAGTTCCAGCCAACCGGTGTTGAACAGCACCACGTCACCCTTGCGCAGGGTAATGCCTTCTTTCTTCAGCACGGCCTTGATGTCATCGACGGTGATCGAGGTGCCGCCCGGCACGATGGCTTTGCCGTAGTGAGCGGTCATGTCCAGCACCACGCCGCGGGTGACCATGGGCGGTACTTTCTCCACACCCAGCTTGGTCACGCCTTCGACGGTGACGAAGTCGGCCGCCTTGTTGCCGTTGTAGTAGACGTTGTCGATACCGATGTGGCCGATGCCGTTGAGCTGGGTGCCGACGCCGGTCCAACCGTTGACCAGTTCATCGTTGAACGTGAACTTGTTGCGGCCCAGGGTCTGGCCAGCCTGCTCGCCGGGCTGGATGTTGTACAGGTGGAAGCTGCGGTGGCGGAAGGCTGGCAGGTCCTTGCTCACCGGCACGGCCAGCGGGTAGGTCTTGCCGGTCTTGACCAGGCCGACCGCCTGCCTGACCACTTCGGGAGTGAGCAGGTTGGCGGCGCCGATTTCATCCTGTTTGCCGTAGGGCGAGGTCTGCCAGTCGGCGGCCAGGGTGGCCTGGGCAGTGCTCGCCAGGGCGACGGCGAGCAGCAGGGGCTTGAAGCGTTTCATCGGGTACTCCTGATGGTGAGGCGTTGTCAGGAGCAGATTCTGCGCAGGGCCCGCTATGGGAAAAAGCGGCCCGGGGGACAATGACTTTTGCTTGCCGATCAACAACCACTCTCGTGCAGCGCCAGGCTCTGGCGCAACTGTTCGAGCATGGCCTGGCGCAGTGCCTGCGGCGCCTGCACGCGGATCGAGCCGGCCTGGGACAGCAGCCAGCCCATCAGCGCGCGGTTGTCGTCGACGGTGGCGACCAGCGTGGCGCCGCCGTCCGCTTGCGGCGTCAGTTGCATATCTGCCGACAGTGGCGACGCTTCCAGGCGCCTGGCAAGCGCAGCATCGACCCAGGCGTGCAACTCAACCTGTTCCGGGGGTGTGAGCGCATCGGGCTGCAGCTGCTGCGCTTCACCCAGGCTCAGGCCCGGTTGCCAGTACCAGCCGTAGGGCATGCCTTTGCTGTTGCACTGCAGCGGGAACAGCGCCGCGAGCTCGACCAGGTCGCGTTCGACGGTGCGTTTGCTGGTGATATGGCCAACGGTTATCAGGGCCGCCTGCAGCTGGGTGGAACTCATCCCTGGGTGACGGCCGGGCAGCAGCTTGAGCAACTGCCACTGGCGGGCGATGGTGTGACGGGTAGGGTGGCTGGGCAAAGGGCTCGTCCTTGAAGGCAGGCACGAAGCCTGCCTGAGTAGTGGCGTTTAGCTATCGGTCAGCATACCTTGTCACGGAATGGGATCCAAGTTCTCCTCACGGCTGTTAGTCGAGGCGTGTCACCCATTTGCCTGCGCCTAGGCCTTCTTTCAGCTGCTGCAGAGCCTGTGGCAATGCCGAGAAGGCGAACTCTCGGCGCTGTGGCGCGATCAGGCGGCCATCGGCGACGGCCTGCAGCAGTCGTTCACCGGCCACGCGCAGGGCCTGGCGATCCGCCAGCCGGCCGTGGGCATGAATGCTGTTGAGCGCCACTTCATGCAGCGAGATCGCCGTGCTGAAGGCGGGCGTTGGTGCGGTTTCCTGGCCGTTGTAGCCGAGCAGGTAGGCAAGGCTGCCGGCATGGGCGCCGCTGACGGTGTCGAACAGGGCATGCAGCGGGCGCTCGCCCAGGGCGGCCTGCAGTTGGTTCTGCCAGTCGGCGTCGTGGTAGTCGAACACGCCGCTTACGCCGAGGGCCTTGAACAGCGCTTCGGTGGACGGGTAGCCGGGGTTGAATTCAGATAGCCAGGCTGTCGACCACGCCGCCGTCGACCCGCAGCGCTGCGCCGGTGGTGGCGGAGGAGTAAGGGGAGGCGAGGTACACCGCCAGGTGGGCGACTTCGTCGACATCGGCGGCGCGCTGGATGATCGAGCTCGGCCGTGCGGTACGCACGAAGTTGTCGGCTTCTTCACGAATGCTGCGCCCGGACGCCTGGGCTGCATCGGCTACCAGCGCAGCCACGCCGTCGGTCAGGGTTGGGCCGGGCAGTACTGCGTTCACGGTTACCCCGGTGCCGGCCAGGCGCTTGGCCAGGCCATGCGATACCGCCAGGTTGGCAGCCTTGGTGACGCCGTAGTTGATCATGTCGGCAGGGATGGCGATGCCCGATTCCGAGGAGATGAACAGGATCCGCCCCCAACCTTTCTCGACCATGCCCGGGGCATAGTGACGGGCCAGACGCACGCCGCTCAGCACGTTGGTGTCGTAGAAGCGCGTCCACTCGCTGTCGGCCACGTCGAAGAAGTCGACGTCGTCGTAGATGCCCAGGTTGTTGACCAGAATGTCGGCCCGTGGGTGGGCGGCGAACAGGGTGTCGGCACCGGCGGCGGTGCCCAGGTCGGCGACCACGCCGTGGATCTGCCCACTCCCACCTTGCTCGCGCAGTTCGGCCAGGGCGGCATCCAGCGACTTCTGGCTGCGGCCGGCAATGACTACGTCGGCGTTTGCGCGGGCCAGGCCGCGGGCGATAGCCAGGCCAATACCGCCGGTCGAGCCGCTGATGATGGCGGTGCGTCCGCCGAGGTCGATGTTCATGGAATGGCTCCTGTGGTTGGGTTGCATCGATAGGAGCCATCCTAGTGAAGCGCAGTCAGACTGTAAAAGACGTAATTCGACTGAGTTAAGACCTACATGGACTTATCAAGCCCTTCCTCGGCCAATGCCAGCACCCGCTCGCGGAAAATGCCCACGATTGGCCGCAAGTCGACCTGGTGCCAGACCGCCCACAACTGCTCGCTGGGCTGGAACCAGTCCAGCTTGCGCAGCACCACGGTTGGCCCGGCGCTGGCCGACAGGCTGCTTTGCACCATGGCCAGGCCCAGGCCGGCGGACACCAGGCCGAGTACGCTCAGCGGGTCGGTAGCCTCCAGCGACAGGCGCGGGGTGAAACCGGCATCACCACAACGGGCAATGAAATCGTCGCGCTTGTTGACCTGGTCGGGCTGACCACCGGTGATGATCCATTCCTGCTCATGCAGGTCGGCGGGGGTCAGCCGGGCCTTGCTGGCCAGCGGGTGCGCGGCCGGGATGGCCAGCAACAACGGGTCGTCCAGTACCGGCTGGCCGCGCAGGTCGGGGTCGTTCTTTGGCGGCGGCTCGCAGACCAGGGCAATGTCCAGGCTGCGCTGACGCAGGCCTTCGAACTGCTCGTTGGGGGGCATGTTGTACAGCGCAATGTGAATGTTCGGGCGCTCGCCACGAATGGCCCGCACCGCGCCAGGCAGCACGCCGGCATGAATGGCGTGGTTGATGTAACCGATGCACAGCCCGCCTTCCTCGCCGCGGCCCAGGCGCTTGCCCAGCGATTCCAGGCGCTCGGCATGCTTGAGCAGGCCACGTGCCTCGGTCAGGAAGGTGCGCCCGTCCCTGGTCAGGTACAGGCGCTGGTTGCGCCGTTCGAACAGGGCCAGGCCCAGGTTGTCCTCCAGCTGGGCGATCTGCCGGCTGAGGGGAGATTGGGAAATATGCAGCTGCTCGGCGGCCCGGCCGACGTTCTCGCATTCGGCGACGGCCACGAAGTAACGCAACTGACGTAGATCTTGCATGAGACCTCCGGGGACTTAACTGTTGATGATTATGACTTTGGCGGTCTCGATCTGGCCAGCCATGGATGCGCTCACTTCGTCGGTTGAGCATGCCGACCAGGACTTGGCGGTGTTCAACCCAAGGGGAGGGCTTTGCCCTCCATTCGCGGGCACGCCCGCTCCCACAGGTACCGCGCTGTTTCAAATGCAGCGCAGTACCTGTGGGAGCGGGCGTGCCCGCGAATGCATCTGTCCAGGCCCCACAAAAGCTTGATCCTTTCGCAACAGCCCGACCACCACCTTTGCTTCAGAGGCAAAACTCATTGTCCCGCCCCCGTCTTTTTCCCATCCCCGCGTCCCCCCGAGAATTCACCCATCCCAACCTTCCACAGGTGATTCTCAAATGCCTCTCGCCTTGTTAGCCCTGACCTTGGCGGCCTTCGCCATCGGCACCACGGAGTTCGTGATCGTCGGCCTCATCCCGACCATCGCCAATGACCTGGCGGTCACCCTGCCTTCGGCCGGCCTGCTGGTCAGCCTTTACGCCCTCAGCGTCGCCATCGGCGCACCCCTGCTCACCGCCATGACCGGCCGCGTACCGCGCAAGCTGTTGCTGGTCGGCCTGATGGCGCTGTTCACCGCCGGTAACCTGGTGGCCTGGCAGGCGCCCAGCTACGAATCGCTGATCATGGCGCGCATCCTCACCGGCCTGGCCCACGGGGTGTTCTTCTCGGTCGGCTCGATCATCGCCACCAGCCTGGTGCCGAAAGAAAAAGCCGCCAGCGCCATCGCCACCATGTTCAGTGGCATGACCGTGGCCTTCGTCACCGGCATTCCGCTGGGTACCTTCATCGGCCAGCACTTCGGCTGGCGCGTGACCTTCCTGGTGGTGGCCGCGTTCGGCCTGGTGGCGCTGCTCGGCGCGCTGCTGTTCGTGCCCAAGCGCATCCAGCACAGCCAGCCGGCACCGCTGCTGCGCCAATTGCGGGTGATGCTGCAACCGCGCCTGCTGCTGGTGTATGCCATGACCGCCGTGGGTTACGGCGGCTCGCTGGTCGCCTTCACCTTCCTTGCCCCGATCCTGCAGGACATCGCCGGCTTCGGCGCCAACAGCGTTGCCCTGGTGCTGCTCGCCTACGGCGTATCGGTTGCCCTGGGCAACATCTGGGGCGGCCGCCTGGCCGACCGCAAAGGCCCGGTCAAGGCACTGTCGATCATCTTCCTGCTGCTGGCCATGGTGCTGCTCGCGCTGACCTTCACCGCGCCGCATCCGGTGCTGGTGGTAGTGACCGTGCTGGCCTGGGGCGCAGTGGCCTTCGGCAATGTGCCGGGCCTGCAGGTGTACGTAGTGCAGCAGGCGGAAAAGGTCGCCCCCGATGCCGTCGACGTGGCCGCCGGTTTCAACATGGCCGCCTTCAACCTGGGTGTGGCCGGTGGTTCCTGGGGCGGTGCCCAGGTGGTGCAGCAACTCGGCCTCGGCCACACCCCCTGGATCGCCGCACTGGTCACCCTCGGAGCCCTGGCCCTGACCCTGTACAGCGGCCGTCTCGACCGCCGCGTGCCTGCCCAGCCACAACCTGTCGTCAGCCGCGCCTGACCCCTGATTCGACTTACGGAGATGCTCGCCATGACTCAAGATCCGCTGTTCCAACCCCTGCAACTCGGCGCCCTGAACCTGCCCAACCGCGTACTGATGCCGCCGATGACCCGCTCCCGCGCCGCCCAGCCTGGCGATGTACCGACCGCGCTGATGGCCGAGTACTACGCACAACGCGCCAGTGCCGGGCTGATCGTCAGTGAAGGCACCTGGATCTCGCCGCTGGGCAAGGGCTACGCCCGCACCCCGGGCATTCACACCCAGGCGCAGATTGACGGCTGGCGCCTGGTCACCGAGGCGGTGCATGCCGCGGGCGGGCGCATCTTTGCCCAGCTCTGGCACGTCGGCCGCCTCAGCCACAGCAGCCTGCTCGGCGGCCAGGCACCGGTGTCGTCCTCGGCGATGCAAGCCGAAGGTGTGAATGTGTTCATCGACAATGCCGACGGCACCCCAGGCTTTGTCCAGGCCTCCAAACCGCGCGCGTTGAGCGAAGCGGAAATTGTCGAGATCATCGAGCAGTACCGCCAGGCCGCGCGCAATGCCATGGCGGCCGGTTTTGACGGTGTCGAGTTGCACGCGGCCAACGGTTACCTGGTCAACCAGTTCCTCGATTCTGGTGCCAACGACCGCACCGACCGCTACGGCGGCTCGCTGGAAAACCGCCTGCGTTTCCTCGACCAGGTCACCCGCGCGCTGGTCGAAGGCACGGGCAACGCTCAGCGCGTAGGCGTACGCCTGGCGCCGCTGACCACCCTCAATGGTTGTGTCGATGCCGACCCGGTCACCACCTATACCGCAGCGGCCCAGCGCCTGGGCGAAATCGGCATCAGCTACCTGCACATTGCCGAAGCCGACTGGGATGACGCGCCGGACATGCCGGTGGACTTCAAGCAACAACTGCGGGCGGTGTTCCCCGGGGTGATGGTGTATGCCGGCAAGTACACCGGCGAACGTGCACGGCGTGCGCTGGAGGAGGGCTGGGCTGACCTGATCGGTTTTGGCCGGCCATTCGTGGCCAACCCGGATCTGCCGGCACGGCTGAAGCTGAATGCGCCCTTGGCGGAACACGAACGGGCTACGTTGTTTGGCGGTGATGCCCATGGCCTGACCGACTACCCGGCACTGGCAACAGCCTGATACAAGCCTTCGCGCGGACTTTTGCAGGGGCGGCCTTGTGCCGCGATAGGCCCGCAACGCGGCCCCGGCGATGTCAGTGCGAAGCTGCAATCGAGGTGCTTGTTTGTGTCCTATATATGAACCAAAATATGGCTCTCTATTGAGGGTGCAAACATGCAAAACATATTCGCTGACGTGGCTGTAAGCGTGTCGGAACTGAAAAAGAACCCATCCGCGGTGATGACCGGCGCTGCGGGTATGCCCGTCGCCGTGCTCAATCACAACCGCGTGATGGGTTACATGGTGCCGGCCGAACTGTACGAGGCCATGATGGAACGCTTGGAAGATCTCGAATTGAGCGAACTGGCAAAGTCGAGGCTGGGTGAACAAGGCGTACCGGTTTCCCTGGATGACCTATAAACTCGAATTCCTGCCTTCGGCAATGAAAGAGTGGGGCAAGCTAGGCCAGACCGTGCGCGAACAGATCAAGAAAAAACTCGCCGAGCGCCTGCAGTCACCCAAGGTACAGGCCGACGCGCTGCGTGACCTGCCGAACCACTACAAAATCAAGCTCAAGGCCTCTGGATATCGCCTCGTCTATCGAGTCGAGGACGAGCGTATCGTTGTAGTGGTGGTATCGGTTGGCAAGCGCGAGCGTAGCGAGGTGTATCGATCCGCTCAGAAGCGGTAAACATCATCAGTGGTGTAGCCATCCTGCAAACGCCGCGCGCTACGAATGCGCTTCGCTTACCGTTCCTCGTTGCTATTCCATCAGCATCACAGCGTTGGCGTATTTTTCCTGGTCCGGTGTGAACGTTGTCAGCATGCCGGTGTGATTACAGGTCAGGGTGAGCTCTGTTCGCGTATCGATGAACAGATCTTCGCCGCGAAGGCCCTGCCATTGCGCCAGATACTTGAACGAACCGTACTTCATCGGTTTTTTCAAGGCGCGATCATGACCACCTTTCCAACCTAGCACCGGGAGTGCGCCATCGACACAGTGGCGGGCAAGTTCTGGCTGAGTCAGAGCCCGCTCACGGCCGATCTCCCAGCACCGGATCAAGCCCTCGTCGGGTCCTTTCCATGCTTCTTCCCAGGTGATCAAGGGGCGGATGGGGTGATGAATAGGGCGCTTGATGATCCCGGTAGTTCGATCCATGACTGAGATTGTCCGTAATGTTCAGTTGGCCTGGATGCTACTAATTGGCCATCATTGTGTCCAGTGCTGGCCCGCCTCACCTCTGTGTTCAGTCAAGGCTTTGCTGCAACGCCTCGATAAACACCTCTTCCGCGCGGCTGAAGCGCTGCTCCCTGTTCCACAACAGGTGGATATCCACATCGGCAATCCCTTCCTGCGGCGGCAGCTTCCACAGCAACCCGGCGTCTACATCCGGTGCCACCACATGCTCGGGCAGGCAACCTATGCCAAACCCGGCAATCACCAGCCGGCGCACTTCTTCAAGGCTCGGTGACGACGCCACGATCCGCCCGGCAAACCCTTGCTGGTCGCGGAAAATGGTCAGTGGCGACAGCATGCCGCCAATCTGGTCACTGGTGAAACTGACGAAGTTCTCCCGCTGCAGGTCGCCTTCGTCCTGGCCGAACAGGGCATGGTGCTTGCCACAGAAGAACGCATAGCGCTGGCGCAGGAACAACCGTTGCTCCAGCCGTGGCTGCGCACGCCGGTTCAGGCTGAGGCCCGCCGTGGCGGTTTTTTCCTGCAAGGCGGCGACGATGTCGGAGCTGCGCATCACGTCGATCTCCAGCTCCACCCGCGGGTGCTGGCGGTGGAAATCGGCGAGGAAGTCGTCGAAGCGTTCGTTGACGATACGGCTGATCATCAACAGGCGTACCTTGCCCACCAGTTCGTCCGCCGGCTGCTCCAGCAAGCCGCCGATCTGCGACATCTGCCCATAGACCTCGCCGGCAAGCTGGAACAGCTGCTCGCCCATTTCGGTCAGAACGAAACGCGGCCCGCGACGGGCGATGAGTTGGCGGCCAAGTTGCTCCTCCAGGCGCTTGAGTGCCTGGCTCACTGCCGGCTGGGTGAGGTGCAGGCGGGCGGCGGCGCGGCTGATGGACAGCTCCTGGCCGATGACCCGGAAGGTGCGCAGCAGGTTCCAGTCGAGGCGGTCGTTGAGCAGGCGGTCGGGCATGGCGGGGCTCGATAATAAGCAAGGCTAATAGTGCGAATAATAAATAGAAAATTGACTAATCATAGCCCCGGGCCGATAAATCGCAGGTATTGAGGCCTGTTGCATCGGTGCTGGCCTCTTCGCGGGTAAACCCGCTCCCACAGGTACTGCAGCGCTTGCAGACCTTGTGCAATCCCTGTGGGAGCGGGTTTACCCGCGAAGAAGCCAACACCAGACCAGCAGGCCAAGCGCCACAAGAGCGCCACCGTGCCCCCGACAACTCCTGCCAGAACAACAAGCAAAGGAGCCCCCATGAAGCCCACCGCTTCCCCCCAACCACGCCGTGCCGCCGCCGCCGCATTCATCGGCACCATGATCGAGTGGTACGACTTCTACATCTATGCCACCGCCGCCGCCCTGGTGTTCGGCGCGCTGTTCTTCCCCTCCGACAACAGCCTGTTCAGCACCATGGCCGCGTTCGGCACCTTCGCCGTCGGCTTCTTCGCCCGGCCGCTGGGTGGCATCGTCTTTGGCCATGTGGGCGACCGTATCGGCCGCAAGAAGTCGCTGGTCATCACCTTGCTGATGATGGGCATCGTCACCGTGGGCATCGGCCTGCTGCCGACCTACGCGCAAATCGGCGCCATCGCGCCGGTACTGCTGATCCTGCTGCGCATCGTCCAGGGCATTGCCGTGGGCGGCGAATGGGGCGGGGCGGTGCTGATGGCCGGCGAGCATGCGCCCAAGGGCCGGCGCAACTTCTTTGCCTCGTTCGCCCAGTTGGGCAGCCCGGCGGGCCTGATCCTGTCGCTGCTGGCCTTCGGCGCGGTCACCCGCCTGCCGGAAGCAGACCTGATGAGCTGGGGCTGGCGTGTGCCGTTCCTGGCCAGCGCGCTGTTGCTGCTGGTGGGCCTGGCAATCCGCCTTGGGGTGAATGAATCGCCCGAGTTCATCGCCAGTCGCGAGCAGGCGGAAAAGGCCCGGCGCAAGGAGCAGGCTCCGGCATTCGAAGTGCTGCGCACGGCCTGGCGCCCGCTGTTGCTGTGCATCGGCGCCAATACCCTGGGCATTGCCGGGGTCTACTTCACCAACACCTTCATGATCAGTTACACCACCCAGCAATTGCACCTGGAGCGTTCGTTGATCCTGGAGTGCCTGTTCTTCGTGGCGATCATCCAGTTCTGCGTGCAGCCGCTGGCCGCGTGGTTGTCGGAAAAGATCGGCGCTACCCGCTTCCTGGCCCTGGTTGCGTTGCTGGCCATGGCCTCGCCATACCCGATGTTCGTGCTGGTCAGCTCTGGCGAAGGCCCGCTGATCGTGCTCGGCATCGCCCTGGCAGCCGCGTGCATGGCGTCGTTCTACGCGGTAATCGCCGGCTACGTCAGCGGCATGTTCGACACCCGCGTGCGCTACACCGCCATTTCCCTGGCCTACCAGATCTGCGGCGCCATCGCTGGCGGCCTGACCCCGCTGATCGGCACCTGGTTGGCCCACACCTTCAGCGGTCAGTGGTGGCCGATGGCGCTGTTCTACACCCTGATCGCCACTATCTCGTTGGTTTGCGTGCTCGCCCTTGCGCGTCAGTACGCCCGTAGCCAGCGCCTGGAGCTGGCTTGATCGAACCGTTTATTCTGGAGTACCCGCACATGTTGAAAAGCAATGGCGAACGCCTGTGGGCGAGCCTGATGGCCATGGCCGAAATTGGCGCCACCGCCCGTGGCGGCAGCTGTCGCCTGGCTCTGAGCGACGAGGACAAGGCTGGCCGTGAACTGTTCAGCCACTGGTGCTGCGAAGCCGGCCTGACGCTGACTGTGGATGCCATTGGCAACCTGTTCGCCCGCCGCGCTGGCAGCGACCCGGCTGCAGCGCCGGTGATGATGGGCAGCCACCTCGACACCCAACCAGAGGGCGGTCGTTTCGATGGCGTCTACGGTGTGTTGGCGGGGCTCGAAGTGGTACGCCGGCTCAATGACTTGAACATCCAGACGCGCAAACCGCTGGAAATCGCCGTATGGACCAACGAGGAGGGGGCCCGCTTCACCCCGGCCATGTTCGGTTCGGCGGTGTTCACCGGCGCCCTCGCGCTGGACGAAGCGCTGGCCATTCGCGACGCCGATGGCATCAGCGTCGCCGACGAACTGCAACGCACCGGTTACGCCGGCCAGCGCCCGCTGGGCGGTCAGGTCGCTGCCTATTTCGAGGCGCATATCGAGCAAGGCCCGATCCTTGAAGACAACGCCAAGGCCATCGGTGTGGTCAGCGGCGGGCAGGCCATCCGCTGGCTGGACGTTACCGTCGAGGGCCAGGCGGCGCATGCCGGTACCACGCCGATGTCATTGCGCAAGGATGCCCTGTACGGCGCTGCACAGATGATCCAGGCCGTCGAGCAACTGGCCGCCGACTTCGCGCCGCAAGGCCTGACCACCGTGGGCGAACTCTCTATCGCCAAGTCCTCGCGCAACACCATCCCCGGCGTGCTGCGCTTCACGGTGGACCTGCGTCACCACCGCGATGAAGCCATCGAGGCCATGGAGCGTGACCTGACCCTGAAGCTGCAAGCCATCGCCAACCAGCGCGGCCTGCAGGTGCGTATCGAGCGCCACTGGGTCAGCCCGGCCACGCCGTTCGACGCTGACTGCGTAGCCGCTGTGCAGCAGGCGGTGGACGGCCTCGGTTATGCCCAGCAGTCGATCGTCAGCGGCGCCGGCCACGACGCCATCCTGCTGGCCCGCTACTGCCCGACCGCCATGGTGTTCATCCCCTGTGTCGGCGGCCTGAGCCACAACGAAGCCGAAGACGTACTGCCCGACGACGCCCGCCAGGGTGCCGATGTACTGCTCAACGCCGTGCTGGCCCGCGCGGGCCGTATCGAACAAGGAGAAGCCTGATGCGTTGCTACTTCCATCCCGAACAACTGCTGCACCACCCCCGTAGCTATTACTCGCGCGGCGCCATGCGCACCCCGCAGGAAGTCCCCGAGCGCGCCCAACGTCTGCTGCAGGCGGTCAGGGACCTAGGCTTCGACATCCGTCAGCCTGAGGATGCCGGCCTCGAGTCGCTCAAGGCTGTGCATGGCGAGGCCTACCTGGCCTTCCTCGAAGAGGCCCATGCGCGCTGGAAGGAAGTGCCTGAGGACTGGGGCGACGAGGTCATGTCCAACATCTTCGTGCGTGAGCCCAACGCCCTGCGCGGCATCCTCGCCCAGGCAGGGCGCTACCTTGCGGATGGTAGCTGCCCTGTAGGTGAAAACACCTGGCGCTCGGCCTATTGGTCTGCGCAAAGCGCGGTGGCCGGGGCAAAGGCCATTCTCGATGGGGAACCGGCGGCCTATGCGCTGTGCCGACCTCCTGGGCACCATGCGCGGTTCGATGCTGCGGGTGGTTTCTGCTACATCAACAACGCTGCCGTTGCTGCCCAGGCCTTGCGCAGCCGCTACAGCCGCGTGGCCATTCTCGATACCGACATGCATCACGGGCAGGGGATTCAGGAGATCTTCTACGATCGCAGTGATGTGCTGTATGTGTCGGTGCATGGTGACCCGACCAACTTCTACCCGGGTGTGGCCGGGTTCGAGGATGAGCGTGGCAGTGGTGCGGGGGAGGGGTACAACCTGAACTTGCCGATGGCGCATGGGGCTAGCGAAGCGGACTTCATGGGCCAGTTGGAGGTTGCACTCGCTGCGGTGAAGGACTTTGGCGCCGAGGTGCTGGTGTTGTCACTGGGGTTCGATATCTACGAGCTGGATCCGCAGAGCAAGGTGGCGGTGACGACGGAAGGGTTTGCGGTATTGGGCGAACGGATTCGGGCGATGCGCTTGCCGTGCCTGATCGTGCAGGAAGGGGGGTATCACCTGGAGAGCCTGGAGGCGAATGCGCAGGCGTTTTTTGCTGACAAGGCGGACTGGCGATAAGGAGGGGCGGGGCTGACAGGTGCTTGCCATGACAGTTTCAGCGCCTGAGAGATCGAGCGCCGCGCGGGCGGCGCTCGATCTCTCAGGCGCTGAAAGTGTTGTGGCGAACACCCCGCAAACCGTTACACCCCACCCCGCCGCACATGCTTCACCAATACCTTCTCCAGCAACTCCCACATCGCCGGCTCGGTGCTGAACGCCACGTTGAACCGCATCCACCCGGTCGCCTTGGCATCGACCATGAACAACTGCCCGGGCCCGAGCATGATGCCTTTCTCCAGCGCATCATCCAGCAACGCCGCGCTGTCCGGAATCGCCGGGTGGCGGGTCCAGATATACATCCCTTCATCCGACTCGATGAACAATTCGAAACCCAACCGATGCAGGTGCCGGCCAACTTCCTGGTGCGCTTCGGCCAGCCGTTGGCGCAAGCGCTTGAGGTGCTTGCGCCAGCGCCCGTCGATGATCGCGGCATACACCACGCGCTCCATCACCTGTGAAGTGGTCAGGCCCGAGCGCATCTTCAGGTGCAGCAGCTTCTGCATCAGTTCGGGGTTGGCCAGCATGTAGCCAACGCGCACATTGGGCGAGATGCTCTTGGAGTAGCTGCCCACGTACACCACCTGCTGCAGGTGGTCGAGGCTGGCGAGGCATGGCTGCGGCTCGGCGACCATGTCGGCGTACAGGTTGTTCTCCACCAGGCGGAAACCGTGCTGGCTGGCCAGTTGCAGCAGGCGGTGCAGCTGCGGCAGCGGCGTGCGCGAGCAGGTCGGGCTGTGCAGGTGCGGCTGGGTGAAGAACGCAGTGGGGCGGTGATGGCTGAGCAACTGTTCCAGCTGGTTCAGGTCGTAGCCGGCCGGTGTGCGCGGCACGCCGACCAGGGTCGCACCCTGGGTGCGCAGGATGCTCATCAGGTTGGGGTAGCCGGGGTCGTCCACCAGCACCACATCGCCCGGGC
The DNA here is from genome assembly GCF_022533585.1 of Pseudomonas sp. LS.1a. Lineage (NCBI taxonomy): Bacteria > Pseudomonadati > Pseudomonadota > Gammaproteobacteria > Pseudomonadales > Pseudomonadaceae > Pseudomonas > Pseudomonas sp. LS.1a. The sequence continues at coordinate 3,494,655 of NZ_CP092827.1, read as the reverse complement.
GCACCAGCGTACGCGCGGCCAGGTCCAGGGCCTGGCTGGCGCCGTGGGTGAGCATCAGTTGCGCCGGGTTGGCGACGATCGACAGTTCCTGCTGCAGGTTCTGCGCGGTCAGCGCGCGCAGCTCCGGCAGGCCCATGGGGTCGCCGTAGCCCGACAGCTCCAGCGGGCTGCCGGCCACCTGGCGCAGGCCGCGGCGCAGGCCGTCTTCGTACATCCAGTCGTTGGGCAGCCAGCCGCACCCCGGCTTGAACGGCAACTGGCGGATTTCGAAGATCTGCTGCAGGTACCACTCGGAGTTGAACGTTGGTCGACTGGTGTCGGCCTCGGCATTGTGCTGGTCCAGCAATTCGCCCGCCGCGCGGTTGACGAAGAACCCCGCATTGCCCCGGCTCACCAGCAGGCCCTGGGCGACCAGGCGGTCGTAGGCCTCGACCACGGTGAAGGTGCTCACCGAATAGCTCGCGGCAAAGGCGCGGATCGAGGGGACCTTGGCGCCTGGCTTGAGGGTCTGGTTGTCGATCAGCTCGCGCAGCCCGTCGATGATCTGGTTCACCAGCGGGGTCGAGGAGTCTGGATGTAATTCGAACATTCGGGGCCTTCAGGGTGCGTATCGCCCGGCGTTTGCAAGGTGTATTGCATGGGCGACCTGTACAGTGCAGTGCGAGTTTCATGCCACTGTGCATGGCTCTCTGCGTCGGACATTTTTACATTAGGTGTCAGATATCGCCACCTAAAGCATGTTCAGTTCGCCCCAGGCGCCTGCCCTGGGGCGCGTCAGCAGGCCGCCATGGAAGGCCTGCGTGTGTTCGCTCACACCATCCTGCGCGCATTAGCACTGATGTACGTGAAACCGCCAGCCATCGGGGTTTCACAGTTTTCCTTGGATAAAAAGAAGCACGGGGTACACAACTGATGGACGCAACATCCACAACCACCACCGCGAAAAGCGGGCACGAGAGCAAGCTCAGTGCCTCGCTGAAGTCGCGCCACCTGACGATGATGTCGATCGCCGGGGTTATCGGCGGCGCCTTGTTCGTCGGTTCCGGCAGCGTGATTCACAGCGCCGGCCCAGCCGCTGTCCTGGCCTACCTGGCAGGTGGCATCCTGGTGGTACTGATCATGCGCATGCTGGGTGAAATGGCGACTTCCTCGCCAGACACCGGTTCGTTCTCCACCTACGCCGATCGCGCCATCGGCCGTTGGGCCGGTTTCACCATCGGCTGGCTGTACTGGTGGTACTGGGTCATCCTCATGGCCTGGGAAGCTTATGTGGCGGGCAAGATCCTGCATGGTTTCTTCCCCGACGTCAGCGTCAACGTGTTCGTGCTGGCCACGACCCTGTTGCTGATCACCGTCAACTTCTTCAACGTCAAGCACTACGGTGAGTTCGAGTTCTGGTTCGCCTTGATCAAGGTGATCGCGATCGTCTGCTTCCTGATCGTGTGTACCGCTGCCGTGCTGAACATCTGGCAGTTCGGTGAAGTGCGTGGCATCAGCCACCTCACCGCCGAAGGCTTCATGCCCAACGGCATCACCACCGTGATCGGTGCCTTGCTCGGGGTGATGTTCGCCTTCCTCGGCGCGGAAATCGTCACCATCGCCGCTTCCGAAGCCAAGGACCCGGCCGCGCAGATCGTCAAGGCGACCAACTCGGTGGTCTGGCGTGTGTGCCTGTTCTACGTGGGTTCGATCTTCCTGATCGTCTGCCTGGTACCGTGGAACGACCCGTACCTGGGCGTTTCCGGCTATGGCGCCTACCGCCGCACCCTGGAACTGCTGGGCGTGCCCTATGCCGAGCTGCTGATGAACTTTGTGGTGCTGACCTCGGTGAGCAGCTGCCTGATCTCGGGCCACTACACCGCTTCGCGCATGCTGTTCTCCCTGGCCCAGCGTGGCGACGCGCCGTCGTTCTTCAAGATCACCCGCGCCGGCACCGGTGTACCGGTGTACGCGATCATGGGTTCGTGCGCCGTGGCCGTGGTGTGTGCACTGATCAACTTCAGCGAGACCCTGCGCCCGAAAGACGTGCTGGAAACCCTGATGAACACCACCGGCATGATCGCCCTGCTGGTGTACCTGGTGATCGCCTTCTCGCAGCTGCGCATGCGCCGCAAGCTGATCGCCGAAGGCAAGGAAGTGCGTCTGAAGATGTGGTTGTTCCCGTGGCTCACCTACCTGGTGATCGCGTTCATCGTGGCCGCCCTGGTGACCATGGCCTTCATGCCTGACTACCAGATCCTGGTGATCTCCACCGGTATCGCCGCAGCAGTCGTGGTGGCGATGGGTGTGGTGCACCAGATCCGCACTGGCAAGCAGCACTAAACGTCACGCGCTTCTCAAAACGGCCGGCTCCCTGGGGGGACCCGGCCGTTTTGTGTTGTTGGGCCAGGGTTTTCCCTCGGACTTCTGGCGTTTTGCTTGTGGGGCCGCGTCAGACCTATCAGAACAGGGCAGATGGCATATGCTGAACACATTGCCCGCCCAAAGGAGCTTCACATGGCCTGGTCCGCCACCCAGTATTCCCAGTTCGAAGACGAACGCACGCGCGCCGTGCGCGACCTGCTCGCCGCCGTGCCGCCACGCCCGGTCCGCCACGCCACCGATCTGGGCTGTGGCCCCGGCAATTCCACCGAGGTGCTGCTGCAACGTTACCCGGATGCCCAGGTGACGGCCCTGGACAGCGACCCGGACATGATCGACAAGGCCCGCGAGCGCAAACGGCTGTGCATCCCCCGCGTGCGCACGGTCATTGGTGACATTGCAGGCTGGTCCGCCCCCGAGCCGCAGGACCTGATCCTGGCCAATGCCTCGCTGCAATGGGTACCTGACCATGCCTCGCTGTATCCGCACCTGGTGCGCCAGCTGAGCGAAGGTGCCAGCCTGGCCGTGCAGACCCCGGACAACCTCGACGAGCCGGCCCATCGGCAACTGCGCGAAATCGCCAGCCAGGGTCCCTGGGCGGCGAAGTTCGCCGATTTCCAGCTGCCGCCACGGCACAACGCGGCGTTCTACTACGACCTGCTCAGCCCGCTGTGTGCGCGGGTGGATGTGTGGCGTACCACCTACCATCACCCGTTGGCCGGCGGCGCCGAAGCCGTGGTGGAATGGTTCAAGGGTTCTGCCTTGCGTCCGTATCTGGGGCGGTTGGAGGCGCAGGAGCAGGTGGATTTCCTGCAGATGTACCTGCAGGCGATGCAGCGCGACTACCCGCCGGCCACCGATGGCAAGGTGCTGTTGCCGTTCCCGCGGCTGTTCGTGATCGCTACCCGCTAGGGCGGCGCCAGCGCCAGGCCACGTAGCTGTAGATGCCGAGGTTGAGCAGCAGTACGAAAGTGCCCAGCAGCAGCTGGATGTGCGGGGTCAGCCCGGCGGGGTAGATCAATGGCCAGATGTAGTGCTCGACGAAGCCGCCCTGATAGCCCGCGTCACCGGCAGCGCTGCGCATGCGGTTTTCCCAGGTGGTCAGCGGGCAGCCCAGGTGCAGGCATTCTACCGCCAGGCCCCAGGTCAGGGCCGGCAGGTGCAGCAGCAGGGCAGGGCGCCAGCGCAGCACCAGCAGGCCGCCGAACAGCACCAGCAGGATGAAGGCCAGGTGCAGCAGGACCAGGGTGTCGGCGGCAAGGCGGTAGAGCATGGGGAGTTGTTTTGTGAATTGAGTTCTTCCCAGCATAGATGGGTTGCCTGTACTGGCCTCTTCGCGGGTAAACCCGCTCCCACAGGTACTCCACGGAACCTGAGAACTGTGGGGGATCTGTGGGAGCGGGTTTACCCGCGAAGAGGCCGGCACAGGCTTACAACCCTTCCTCCACCATCTGCAGGAAGGTCGCCACCACCCGCCGCGTGCGCTGTTCACTCAGGCACACCAGTGTCTCGGTCAGGTGCCGCTGGCAATCGACGATCGGCAACGCACACACCCGTGCATCCGCACCAAACTCCGCCGCCGACACCACCCCCACACCAATCCCCACCACCACCGCTTCCCGCGCCGCTTCCCGGCCTTCCACCTGGATCGCCGGGCGAATCCGCAGCCCGGCCCGTTGCATCTCTTCTTCCAGCGTCTGCCGCGTCACCGACCCGGGCTCGCGCAGCACCAGCGGCATATCGTCCAGATCCGCCAGGCTGATCGCGCCACGGCTGGCCCATGGGTGCTGGTGGGAGACGAACGCCACCATCGGGTCGCGACGCAGCGGCAGGCAGTGCAGCCGCTCATCGTCGACGTCCCGCCCCAGCAGGGCCAGGTCGGCCTGGTAGCTGAACAGCCGGGCCAGCGACTCGTCGGTGTTGCCGGTCTCGATCTTCACCTGGATGCCCGGGTAGCGCTGGCAGAAGCGGGCGATCTGCGGCAGCACGTGCACTGGCGCATCCACTGCCAGTACCAGGCTGCCGGTGTGCAGCGCACGCGAATCCTGCAGCAGTTCATGGGCTTCGGCCTCGCAGGCGAACAGGCGCTGGCTGATACCCAGCAGGCGCTCGCCGAGGTCGGTGAGCTGCACCGAGCGCTTGTTGCGGTGGAACAGCAACACGCCGAAGCGCTCCTCGAGTTTGCGCACCTGGTCCGACACCGCGGGCTGGGTAAGAAACAGCTTCTCGGCGGCGCGGGTAAAGCTGCCGTGAACTGCCACGGCATGGAAGGCCTTGAGTTGTGCGTGGGAAACCGACATGACGACCTCAGTAACAAGCTGGGCTTATGTGTGAAATACGATAAATCGATTTTATTTATCTTACTGCAACTGTTTCCATGCATGTCAGCCCGACGCAGGCACCACAAGCGCCGCCAGGGCCATGGCGCCCACACGGTGCCATCTGACCCGATGACAGCCTCGTCATCGCTGTGCGTAACACAAGAACAAGACAGGCGTTTCTTCACATTCTGCCGGCACACTTGAGCAAGAGGTCAGACTTACATGAACCAATCCCTAGCCGCGTTCAAACGCTGGCGCATCCAGATTTTCGCCATTACCTGGCTGGCCTACGCCGCCTTCTACTTCACCCGCAAGGCCTTCTCGGTGGCCAAGCTGGGCATCGCTGAAGACCCCGGCTTCATGCTCGACAAGGCCGCCATGGCCAACCTCGACGCCATCTACCTGGCCGCCTACGCCGTGGGCCAGTTCACCTGGGGCATGCTTGCCGACCGCTTTGGCCCGCGCGTGGTGGTGCTCGGCGGCCTGCTGATTTCTGCTGCCGCGGCGGTGGTGATGGGCAGTTACGCGACCTTCCCGATCTTCGCCACCTGCATGCTGGTACAGGGCCTGGCGCAATCCACCGGCTGGGCCGGGTTGTGCAAGAACATCGGCAGCTTCTTCCCCGCGTCGCAGCGTGGGCGGGTGCTGGGCCTGTGGAGTTCCTGCTATGCCTTTGGCGGCCTGGTGGCCTCGCCGTTCGCCGGCTGGTGGGCCTATACCCTGGTTGGTACCTGGCACGCGGCGTTCTTCTCCAGTGCCGCGGTGGTGGCGCTGGTGGCCGTGCTGTTCTTCTTCCTGCAGCGCAACAAACCTGAAGACGTTGGCCTGCCGGCGGTGGAGCCCGAGCCGCAGAGCATGGCCCCGGCCGGCAACCTGTGCAGCGTGTGGGCGCCGCTGAAGGAGATCCTGCGCAACCGCACGGTGCTGACCCTGGGGCTGGCGTACTTCCTGTTGAAGCCGGCGCGCTACGCCATCCTGCTGTGGGGGCCGGTGATCGTCTTCGAGCAGATGCCTTCGGTGGGCAAGGTAGGTGCAGCGATCATCCCGACAGCCTTCGAACTGGCCGGGCTGCTCGGCCCTATCATCATTGGCCTGGCCTCCGACAAGCTGTTCGGCGCCCGGCGCATGCCGGCCTGTGTCATCAGCCTGCTGCTGCTGACCGTGGCCCTGGCGGCATTCATGGCGGCCATGCACACCGGCAGCGTGATCCTGGTGGTGGCCCTGCTGTTCGTCATGGGCCTGACCCTGTACGGGCCGGACTCGATGATCAGCGGCGCTGCGGCCATCGACTTCGGCACCGCCAAGGCCGGCGCCACCGCAGCTGGCTTCGTCAACGGCTGCGGCTCGGTGGGGGCGGTGCTGGGCGGGCTGCTGCCGGGTTACTTCGATGGTGTCACGGTGTTCATCGTGTTTGCCGGCTGTGCCCTGTTCTCGGCGCTGGTGCTGCTGCCGCACTGGAACAGCCGACCGGCCAGCGCTGTGCAAAGCACCGATGTGGCACCGAATACCAGCATGGCAATCAAGCCACTGCGTACCTGAAAGGAAAGCGAGCGAATGAGACCCTTCTGGCTGCAACAGGCCCTGGATTCGGCGCAGGAGGCGGTGTGCCCACCGCTGCAAGGCGATGCCCGTTGCGATGTATGCATCGTCGGTGGCGGCTACACCGGCCTGTGGACCGCACTGATGCTCAAGGAGGCGGTGCCGGCCCTGGATATCGTGCTGATCGAGGCCGATATCTGCGGCGCCGGTGCCAGTGGCCGCAATGGTGGCTGCGCGTTGTCCTGGTCGGCCAAGTACTTCACCCTCGAGCGCCTGTTCGGGGTGACCGAGGCGGTGCGCCTGGTGCGCGAGTCGGAGCGCAGCATCGGTGAAATCGGCGCGTTCTGCGCGGCCAATGGCATCGACTGCGATTACCGTCTTGACGGCACGCTGTATACCGCCACCAATGCCGCCCAGGTCGGCGCCACCGACGCGGTGATTGCTGCGCTGGAGCACAGGGGGATCAATTCGTTTCGCCGCCTGCCGCTGCAGCAGGTGCAGCGCCTGGCGGGTTCGGCGCGGCACCTGGAAGGCTGGTTTTCGCCGGCCGCGGCCACGGTGCAGCCGGGCAAGCTGGTGCGCGGCTTGCGCCGGGTGGCCTTGCAGCGCGGCGTGCGTATCCATGAGGGCAGCGCCATGACTGGCCTGGAGCACGGCACCCCGGTGCAGGTGCGCACGGCCCATGGCACGGTGCGCGCCGACCGCGTGGTCCTGGGCCTGAATGCCTGGATGGCGCGGGCTTTCCCGCAGTTCGAGCGCAGCGTGGCGATCGTTTCCAGCGACATGGTGATCACCGAGCCGTGTCCCGAGCTGCTGCACCAGATTGGCCTGGACAGCGGCATCAGCGTGCTCGATTCGCGGATTTTCGTGCATTACTACCACAACACCTCCGATGGTCGGCTGATGCTCGGCAAGGGCGGCAATACCTTCGCCTATGGCGGGCGCATGTTGCCGGTATTCGACCAGCCGTCGCCGTACCGGCCGCTGCTGCGCGAAAGCCTGGGCGGATTTTTCCCGGCGCTGGCCGAGGTGCCGCTGGCGGCCAGCTGGAACGGGCCGTCCGATCGCTCGGTGACCGGTTTGCCGTTTTTTGGCCGGCTGGACGGGCAGGGCAACGTATTCTACGGCTTTGGTTACTCCGGCAGTGGCGTCGGGCCGTGCCACATGGGTGGGCAGATTCTCTCGTCGCTGGCGCTGGGGCTGGACAACCCGTGGACCCGTTCGCCGTTGGTGAAAGGGCCGCTGGGGCTGTTCCCCCCCGAGCCGATCCGCTACCTGGGCTCGCTGATGGTGCGCAATGCCATCCGCCGCAAGGAGCGGGCCGAGGACCATGGTTTGCGTCCGCGCCGGCTGGATGTGCGGTTGGCGCGGTTGGCCGCGGCGGCAGGCAAGGCGGACAAAGGCTGATGAGATTTCTTGTCGAACACAGGCCAGAGGGCGTATAAACTGCACCCACTTTTGGCCGGTCGCTTCCTGAACCGGCCGCTGAAACAAGAGAGTCGACATGGGCGCACAGTGGAAAGCCAAACATAAAGAAGCCGCGGCCAACGCCAAAGGCAAGATCATGGGCAAGCTGTCCAAAGAGATCCAGATCGCTGCCAAGTCCGGTGCCGACCCGGACATGAACCCGCGCCTGCGCCTGGCCATCGAGCAGGCCAAGAAGGCCTCGATGACCCGCGAGACCCTGGAGCGCGCAATCCGCAAGGGCGCGGGCCTGGACGGCGATGCCGTGCAGTACTCGGCGGTTAGCTACGAAGGCTTCGCCCCGCACCAGGTACCGCTGATCGTCGAGTGCCTGACCGACAACGTCAACCGTACCGTCGCGCAAATCCGCGTGCTGTTCCGCAAGGGCCAGTTGGGTGCCAGTGGTTCGGTGGCCTGGGACTTCAACCATGTCGGCCTGATCGAAGCCACCCCGAATGGCGATGCCGACCCGGAAATGGCGGCCATCGAAGCCGGTGCCCAGGACTTCGAGGAAGGCGACGAAGAGGGCTCGACCCTGTTCATCACCGACACCACCGACCTGGACGCGGTGCAGAAAGCCCTGCCGGAGCATGGCTTTACCGTGACTTCGGCGAAGATCGGCTACACCCCGAAAAACCCGGTGAGCGCGGCCAGCCTGAGTGCTGAAGCATTGGCCGAGGTGGAAGCGTTCCTCGAGGCGATCGACGAGAACGATGATGTGCAGAACGTGTATGTCGGCCTGACTGACTGATCTGCGTATCCGGGGCCGCTTTGCGGCCCTTTCGCGACGCAAGGCCGCTCCCACAGTGGAACGCATACTCCATGTGGGAGCGGCATTGTGTCGCGAAACGAGGGCAAAGCCCTCGCCAGCGGTCTGGAGCCGAACCCCGATGAACCCCACCTTCGCCTCCCTCAGCCTCGCCCACCTGCGCACCCTCGACCACCTGCTGCAGCTGAAGAACCTCAGCCACGCCGCCGAGCGTCTGGGCGTCAGCCAGTCCGCCCTTAGCCGCCAGCTGGCCCACCTGCGCGAAGCCTTTGACGACCCGTTGCTGGTTCGCCAGGGCCGCGGTTACGTGCTAAGCGAACACGCCGAAGCCCTGGTCGAACCCCTGCGCCAGGTTCTCGAAGAACTGCACGCCCTGCGCCAGCCCGCAGTATTCGACCCGGCGCGTTGCGAGCGGCGCTTCTGCCTGGCAGCGTCCGACTATGTGGCCGAGCACATGCTGCCGCTGCTGGTGGCGGCGCTGGAGCGCGAAGCGCCGGGCGTATCGCTGGAGTACCGCACCTGGCAGGCCGGCCAGTACGCCTTGCTGGCCAGCGGTGAGATCGACCTGGCCACCACCTTGTTCGACGAGTCGCCACCCAACCTGCACGGGCGCCTGTTGGGCGAAGACCGCGCGGTGTGCCTGATGCGCCACGACCATCCGCTGGTCGCCCACGGTGCGCTCAGCCAGGCCGACTATCTGGCGCACAAGCATGTGCGTATTTCCGGCGGTGGTGACAAGGACAGCTTCATTGACCGCCATCTGCGCGTCCAGGGCCTGCAACGGCGGGTCAGCCTGGAAGTGCCGTTCTTCTCAGCCACCGTGCAGGTGATCGCCAACAGCCAGGCGCTGGCCACCGTCCCCGAGCATATCGCCCGGCAGCTGTGTCGCCTGCATGACCTGGCCTGGCGGCCGCTGGGTTTCATCGACCACAGCCAGCGCTACTGGGTGGTATGGCACCAGCGCCTGCAGGCCTCGGCCGAGCACCGCTGGTTGCGCAACCGGGTGTTCGAGTTGTGGCGCCAGTCGCAGTTTGGTGTGCAGGGCGGGCATGCGGGTTTGCCATAACAGGTATGCGCGAAGCGGGGTTATTCACTTCGGGATAGGTGCCTAGACTGGGTGCAATGTGTTGTCTGTACCGGCCTCTTCGCGGGTAAACCCGCTCCCACAAGCGATGCCATGCCTGTGGGAGCGGGTTTACCCGCGAAGAGGCCGGTACAGGCAGCGAATAACCCACAGGAGACCCCAGGTGACCCCCGAACAATTCCGCCAGTACGGCCACCAACTGATCGACCTTATCGCCGATTACCGCCAAACCGTTGGCGAGCGCCCGGTCATGGCCCAGGTCGAGCCCGGCTACCTCAAGGCCGCCTTGCCCACACAGGCCCCTCAGCAAGGCGAACCTTTCGCAGCGATCCTCGACGACGTCAACCAGTTGGTCATGCCTGGCCTGTCCCATTGGCAGCACCCGGACTTCTACGGTTATTTCCCCTCCAACGGCACCCTGTCGTCGGTCCTCGGTGACTTCCTCAGCACCGGCCTTGGCGTATTGGGCCTGTCGTGGCAGTCCAGCCCGGCCCTGAGCGAGCTGGAGGAAACCACCCTCGACTGGCTGCGTCAGTTGCTCGGCCTGTCTGGCCAATGGAGCGGGGTGATCCAGGACACCGCATCCACCAGCACCCTGGTGGCGCTGATCTGTGCGCGCGAACGCGCCAGCGACTACGCACTGGTGCGCGGCGGCCTGCAAGCCCAGGCCAGGCCGCTGATCGTCTATGTCAGTGCCCACGCCCACAGCTCGGTGGACAAGGCAGCACTGCTGGCCGGTTTTGGCCGCGACAACATCCGCCTGATCCCGACCGACGAACGCTACGCCATGCGCCCGCAAGCACTGCAGGCGGCGATCGAGCAGGACCTGGCCGCCGGCAACCAGCCCTGCGCCGTGGTCGCGACCACCGGTACCACCGCCACCACGGCGCTCGACCCGCTGCGCCCGATCGGCGAGATCGCCCAGGCCCATGGCCTATGGCTGCACGTGGACTCGGCCATGGCCGGCTCGGCGATGATCCTGCCGGAGTGCCGCTGGATGTGGGACGGCATCGAGCTGGCCGATTCGCTGGTGGTCAACGCGCACAAGTGGCTGGGCGTAGCCTTCGATTGCTCGATCTACTACGTGCGCGACCCGCAGCACCTGATCCGGGTCATGAGCACCAACCCCAGCTACCTGCAGTCGGCGGTGGATGGCGAGGTGAAGAACCTGCGTGACTGGGGTATCCCGCTGGGCCGCCGGTTCCGGGCGTTGAAGCTGTGGTTCATGCTGCGCAGCGAGGGCGTTGAGGCGTTGCAGGCACGGCTGCGGCGTGACCTGGACAATGCCCAATGGCTGGCCGGGCAGGTTGCGGCGGCTGGGGAGTGGGAGGTACTGGCGCCGGTGCAGTTGCAGACGTTGTGCATTCGCCATCGGCCGGCGGGGCTTGAAGGGGAGGCGCTGGATGCGCATACCAAGGGCTGGGCAGAGCGGCTGAATGCGTCCGGGGATGCCTATGTGACGCCGGCGACGCTGGATGGGCGGTGGATGGTGCGGGTGTCGATTGGCGCATTGCCGACCGAGCGGGAGCATGTCGAACAGCTCTGGGCGCGCCTGCAGGAAGTGGTCAAGGGCTGAAATTGCCGGGGCCGCGTTGCGGCCCATTCGCGGGCAAGCCCGCTCCTACAGGGACTGCATCGGCCTCAGGCTTGATGCGACCCTGTGGGAGCGGGCTTGCCCGCGAATGGGCTGCAGAGCAGCCCCCTGCAATCGATCAGTGGCTCACTGCCTGAAAGCTACCTTTACGGCTAGCTTCATAGGTGGTCTTGTCCATCGGCTTGGCATCGGGGTTACCCAGGTCTTCCATCGCCAGGCGATGGGTTTCCGGGGCAATGTACGCTGCCAGGGCGCACACGCAGGTGATGAAGAACGCCAGCCCACCAACCACCAGCGGGATGTTGTCCGAGCCGGGCGGGGCAACCAGAGCGAACAGCGCCGGCAGCATGGCGGTCAGCATGGTGCCGATGTTCTGCGCGATGGCCATGGCCGAAACGCGGTAGCGGGTGTGGAACAGTTCTGGGTAGAAGCTGGGGAACACCGCGTTGTAGCCCTGGTACACCATGCCCCACATGACGATCGACGAGGCGAACGCCAGCGGTACGTTCTGGATGCTGATCGCATACAGGTAGAGGAACGCCAGCAGGCCCGAGCCCAGGCAACCGGCGATCATGGTCGGGCGACGGCCGATCTTGTCGGACAGGTTGCCGACAAACGGAATCACCAGCACCGCAACGATGTTGCCGACTACCGGAATCCACAGGTACACGCTCTTGTCGAAGCCGATGCCATAGGCCGGCTGTACCGCGTAGGCCGCACCGAAGATGGTGGCCACCACCGGGATCACGTTCATCAGCGCCATGAACATCACCAGCACCATGTGCCTCCAGCTGTGGCGGAAGGCTTCGCTGATCGGCGACTTGGCGACTTTGTCCTGCTTCTCTTCCTTCACGAACGCCGGGGTTTCGTGCACTTCCTTACGGATGATGAAGCCGGCAATCAGCACGATGGCGCTCATCAGGAATGGAATGCGCCAGCCCCAGTCGTTGAAGGCTTCGCTGGGCATGAAGTAGGCCAGTGGCAGGAACACGGCCGCCGCCAGCACCTGGCCAGCCTGTACGCCTTGCAGGGTGAAGCTGGCGTAGTAGCCCCGTCGACCGAATGGCGCATGTTCCATGATCATCGAACTGGCACCGGAAATTTCACCAGCCACGGCAAAGCCCTGGATCAGGCGCAGCACCACCAGCAAGGCCGGGGCGAGCAGGCCGATGTCGTGGTAGGTGGGCAGCAGGCCCACGGCCATGGTCGACAGGCCCATCAGGAACATGCACAGCAACAGTACGTTCTTGCGGCCGCGGGTGTCACCCCAGTGGCCCAGCACGAAGGCGCCGAACGGGCGCGCCAGGTAACCCACGCCGTAGGTGGCCAGCGAGGCAATGATGGCCATTTTCGGGTCGGTGTTAGGGAAGAAGATCTGCGGGAAAATCAGCGCAGCGGCCTGGGCGTAGATGAAGAAGTCGTAGTACTCGAGTGCCGAGCCTATCCATCCACTGGCGGTCGCTTTCTTGGCTTGAGAGCTGGAGTGAGCCATCGTTGTCTCCGTTGTTATTGTTGTTAGCGCAGGTTCCGCCGGAGGTTAGCCAAGGCAGGAGGCAGTGGTCGGTGTGCCTGCGTCTGTGGTTCATGTTGACCACGGGCCAGCGGACTGGCAATTCGCTAAAACGGGTATTGTGCGATAATCGAACGCAAAACTAACCATTCCGTACAAAGAGATTGAAGCGACGACTCTACCTGCGAATAATCGATCGTGCCATAAACTGTGACAGTGTTTTTTTACCTGTCTGGCACCGTCTCCCTCTAACAACAAGGAACTCCCGCCATGCAGCGTTCGATCGCTACCGTGTCCTTGAGCGGCACCCTGCCGGAAAAGCTCGAAGCCATCGCCGCCGCCGGTTTTGACGGCGTCGAGATCTTCGAAAACGACCTGCTCTATTACGCTGGCAGCCCGCGCCAGGTGCGGCAGATGTGCGCCGACCTGGGTATTGCCATCACCCTGTTCCAGCCGTTCCGCGACTTTGAAGGCTGCCGCCGCGACCGCCTGCAGAAAAACCTCGACCGCGCCGAGCGCAAGTTCGACCTGATGCAGGAACTGGGTACCGACCTGGTGCTGGTGTGCAGCAACGTCCAGGCCGATGCCCTGAGCGAAGAACAGTTGTTGGTCGACGACTTGCGCCTGCTGGCCGAGCACGCCGGCAAACGCGGCCTGCGCATTGGCTACGAAGCCCTGGCCTGGGGCCGCCACGTCAATACCTACCAGCAAGTCTGGAACCTGGTGCGCCAGGCTGACCACCCGGCCCTCGGGGTGATCCTCGACAGCTTCCACACCTTGTCGCTCAAGGGCGACCCGAGCGCGATCCGCGATATCCCCGGCGACAAGATCTTCTTCGTGCAAATGGCCGATGCGCCGATCCTGGCCATGGATGTGCTGGAGTGGAGCCGTCACTTCCGTTGCTTCCCGGGGCAGGGCGAGATGGACATGGCCGGTTTCCTGGCGCCAATCCTCGCCACCGGCTACCGCGGGCCGCTGTCGCTGGAAATCTTCAACGACGGCTTCCGCGCGGCACCGCCCCGGCAGAATGCCGCCGACGGCCTGCGTTCGCTGCTGTACCTCGAGGAGCAGACTCGCCTGCGCCTGGAGCAGGAAGGCACGCCGATCGAACCCGGTGTGCTGTTCACCCCACCGGCGGCCAGTGCCTATGACGGTGTGGAGTTCCTCGAATTCGCGGTCGACGAGGCCGTTGGCGCGCGCCTGGGTAGCTGGCTGAAGCGCCTGGGCTTTGCCGAAGCCGGCAAGCACCGCAGCAAAGCGGTGCAACTGCTGCGCCAGGGCGATATCAACATTGTGCTGAACGCCGAACCCTATTCCTTCGGCCACAACTTCTTCGAGGCCCACGGGCCGTCGCTGTGCGCCACCGCGCTGCGGGTCAAGGACCAGCAAGCTGCCCTGAAGCGTGCCACCGCCTACCGTGGCCAGCCGTTCCGCGGCCTGGTCGGGCCTAACGAGTGTGAAGTGCCGGCGGTACGAGCGCCGGATGGCAGCCTGCTGTATCTGGTGGAGCAGGGCACGGCTGGCCAGACCCTGTACGACACCGACTTCAGCCTGGACAAGAGCGCCACGGCCACCGGCGGCCTGCGCCGCATCGACCACATGGCCCTGGCCCTGCCAGCCGAGTCGCTGGACAGCTGGGTGCTGTTCTACAAGAGCCTGTTCGATTTCGCTGCCGATGACGAAGTGGTGCTGCCGGACCCTTACGGGCTGGTCAAGAGCCGCGCCCTGCGCAGCCAGTGCGGCACCTTGCGCCTGCCGTTGAACATTTCGGAAAACCGCAATACCGCCATCGCCCATGCGCTGTCCAGTTACCGTGGTTCGGGGGTGCACCACATTGCCTTCGATTGCGACGACATCTTCCGCGAAGTGGCGCGGGCCAAACTGGCTGGCGTACCGCTGCTGGAGATCCCGCTGAACTACTACGACGACCTGGCGGCGCGTTTCGATTTCGACGACGAGTTCCTCAGCGAACTGGCCTACTACAACGTGCTGTACGACCGCGATGCCCAGGGTGGCGAGCTGTTCCACGTGTACACCGAGCCGTTCGAAGAGCGTTTCTTCTTCGAAATCATCCAGCGCAAGGGTGGTTATGCCGGTTACGGTGCAGCCAACGTCGCGGTGCGCCTGGCGGCCATGGCCAAGGCCCGCAGCGGGGCGGTGCGCAAGCCGGTCCTCTGACCCTGGCGCGGTCCCTGTAGGAGCGGCCTTGTGTCGCGATGGGCCGCAAGGCCGCTCCTACGACCGCGTATGCTTCAAGGGCGCTCGGCCACCAACAGCAGCGACTGCGGCAGCGCACTCTGCGGGTGCTGTGGCTCCTGCAAACCGACCAGCCGCAACCCCGCCATGTCCAGCGCGTTCAGCCAGCTGGCCAGGGTGCGGAAGTACCAAGGCATCACGTGCCAATCCCCGGCGAGCCCGGCAAACGACTCCTCCCGCCAGCCATCCTGGTAATTCCCATCCGCCACGCTCCATGGGTGCAGGGTCTGGATCACCAGCGCACCGCCTGGCACCAGCAACGCATTCATCGCCGCCAGCAGCGGGATGATGTCCTGCTGCAACAGGGCGAAGTTGGCACAGACCAGGTCATAGTCCTGGCCAACATAGGCCTGCGCATCGACCAGCTGTGCATAGCTGGCCAGGTGCACCTCGGCGGAACCCGCAGCGCGCGCGGCATCCACCAGCGCCCGGTCACCATCCACACCTACTGCTTCGACACCACGGTCGCCCAGCGCCCGCAACAGCCAGCCTTCACCACAGCCCAGGTCGAGCACGCGTTCGGGTTGGCGACCAAGAATGGCCAGCAGGATGGCCTGGTCGGTGACCTGGCGGCGGCTCTCGATGGCGCCACTGCGCACCGCGTCGATCCAGGCCTGGGCGTTGTGCTGCCAGCTATCGAGCAAGGTATGTTCAGGGTTGCGCATGGTCATCTCCGTTGTGGTCGATTCCACCAGCGGCCGCCAGAGCGATCAGCTGGCCGCAGCGCGCTGTCGCTTGACCCGGTACATATCGCCATCAGCATGGCGCAGCAGCATGTCGGCGTCGCTGCCGTCCTCGGGGAAACAGGCCACGCCAATGCTGCAGGAAGGCGCGTCGATGCCCGCAAACTCGGCGCCGAGTGGCTCGGCCATGGCTGCCAGGATACGTGCCACCTGCTCGGCAATGGTCTCTGGCGATGCGTAGTCGGTCAGTAGCACGGTGAACTCGTCACCGCCCATTCGGGCTACTGTATCGGTCGCACTCACACAGCCTTCCAGGCGCCGTGCCAAGGTGCACAGCACCCGGTCACCCACGCTGTGCCCATGGTTATCGTTGATGTCCTTGAAGTCATTGATATCGATGAACAGCAACGCCAGCGGGTGGTTGTGGCGCCGGGCCGCGGCAAGGGCGGTGTCAAGCCGCTCGTTGAACATGGCCCGGTTGGCCAGGCGGGTGAGGGGGTCATGGTGGGCCAGGAAGCGCAGTTCTTCCTCGGCCTGGCGTTGGGCGGTGATATCCCGCGCCACACCGATGCGGGCATCGGCCTCGTCGGACCAGCAGGCCGCCCACAGGATATGCACGATACCGCCATCCTTGCGGATGTAGCGGTTGCGGAAGTCGTAATGGGGATGGCCGCTCATCACCCGGACGATCGATGCACGCGTGATCGCCAGGTCGTCAGGGTGCATATAGTCGGTGATCGGGGTGCCGATCAGTTCGCAGGCCTGGTAACCCAGCAGCGCCTCGCAGGCATCGCTGACGAAAACGATCTGGTTGTCCCTGTCGACCACGAACACCGTGTCCAGCATCAGGTGGATCAGCCTGGGGTATAACGCTTGCAGGTCGACGGGCATAGGTCAGGGCGTCCGCGGCGGGGTGACCGATCATAGCCTGAAATGGAACAAAATGCGGTAGGCGCCGCTGTGGGAGCGGGCCGATAGTCAGTTGCTCACCACCAGTTCCGGTCCAAGGTAATCGTTGATCTGCTGGATATCGTCATCCCCCAGGCTACCCACCGACGACGCCAGGCGCAGCCGCGACATCAGGTAGTTCAACTTCGCCTCGAACAGGTCGTGGCGGGCGTCATACAGCAACTCTTCGGCATTGAGCACATCGGAGTTGGTGCTGGTGCCGCCTTCCTTGAAGCCCTTGCGGGCCGAAAGCAGCGAGCGTTCGTTGGACGCCACAGCCTTTTCCAGCGCCTGAATGCGCAAGGCGCCACTCTGCACGCCGCGGTACTCGCGAGTGGTGCCGGAAATCACTTCCTGGCGCGTGGCGTCCAGTTCATCCAGGGCCTTGGAACTGTTGGCACTGGCCTGGCGGGTGAGGGCACTGGTACCGCCACCGCTGTACAGCGGAATGTTCAGCTCCAGCCCGATCGAGCTGTAGTGGTTGCGCTGGTTCAGTTCGGAAATCGACTGGCTGCTGCCAGCGGTATAGCCCGCCACGAAATCCAGGGTCGGCCAGTGCCCGGCGCGGGCGCGCTTCACTTCTTCTTCGGCCAGCTCGTAGCTGTGCCGGCGCGCATGAATCAACGGGCTGTCGGCCTGGGCCTTGACCAGCCAGTCCTGCAGGTTGCCCGGTATCAGGGGCGGTGTGTTGAAGCCTGGCTGCAAGGTGGTCAGCGACTGCGGGGTTTCACCGATGTATTCCTCCAGCTTGCGGCGGGCGTTGACCAGGTTGTCCTGGGCCTCGATCAGGTCAGCCTCGGCCAGGTCGCGGCGGGCCACCGACTCGTCGATGTCGGTGATGGTGCCGGCACCCAGCTCCATGCGCCGCTTCGCCGACGCCAGCTGCTCTTCGAAGGCATTCAGCTTGGCCTTGGCCAGGGTGATGGTTTCGCTGGCCAGCAGCACGTCGAAGTAAGCGTCGGCCAGGCGCACCGCAGCGTCCTGGCTCTTGGCGTCGAACACTGCCACGCTGTAGTCGGCACGTTGCTGGCCCTGACGGTATTCGGCCATCTTCTGCTTGTTGAACAGCGGTTGGCGCAAACGCACGTTGGCGCCCTTGGAGTCATAGTCCAGGTCGCTGTCCCGGCCACTCTGCCGCTGGCTGCCATTGACCTTGTTGAAGTAGCCAGCCGCGTTGATCTGCGGTAGCAGGCCGGCCTGGCCGATGGCGCGGTTCTCGCTGCCGGCTTCTTTCTCGTGCACCGCGGCGCGGTAGATCGGGCCCTGGTACTGCAGCAGGTCCCAGGCTTGTTTCAGGTCCATGGCACTGGTCTGTGCGGACAACCCCAACAGGCAAAGCATCAGGCACCGGTGATTCATTCACTGCTCCTTGAACGAGGCGTCCACGCGTTCGAGCATCGGTTTTAGCAGGTAGCTTAGCAGGTTGCGCTCGCCAGTCTTGATGGTGACGGTGGCCGGCATGCCGGGGCGGATGTGATTGCTGCCCAGCAGGCCCATGCCGTCCTGCGTCACCTCAACCTGGGCCAGGTAGTACGGCTGTTTGCTTTCTTCGTCCATCAGGCGGTCGGCGGAGATGGTCTTGACCCGCCCTGGGATGTTCGGCGTCTTCGCATGGTTGAAGGCCGGGAAGGCGAGGTCCACGTCCAGGCCCGGGACCATCTTGTCGATGGCCTGTACCGGGATCATCGCGTCGACCTGCAGCGGCTGGTCGAGCGGCACCACCTCCATGATCTTGACCCCAGGCTGGATGATGCCGCCGACCGTGGCAATGCTCAGGGCCTGGACCATGCCGTCGATCGGCGAGCGGATCACCGTGTGGGTCACTTCGTAGTCCAGCGCGCGCAGGCGGTCGGCCAGGGTGGTGTTCTCCTTGGCGGTATCGGTCAGTTGCGACTCCACTTCCTTGAGGTAGTCGTGCTGGCGTTGCAGCATGCGCAGCTTGATCTCGGTGGCCTGGCTGCGCGTGCGGGCAATGTTGTTGAGGTTTTCCGCCTGGCCGGCGGACAGGTCGGCATTGTTGCGCTCCAGCTCCAGCAGGCGGTTGCGTGGCACGTAGCCTTCGGCGGCCAGCACGCGGGTGCCTTGCAGTTCCTGGTTGAGGAAGCCAATCTGCGAGGCACGGGCGCCGTACACCTGCTGCAGGCCCTTGAGCTGTACCGCAGTGGCGGCGAGGTTTTCCTCGAGGATGCTCAGTTCACCGGCAAGGCCCGCGCGGCGGGTGTCCAGCAGGCGTTGTTGCAGGTCCATGGCTGCCAGCAGGCGCGGGTCGTTGCCGTAGTGCTTGAGCAGGGCTGGGTCGAAGGTGACCGTGTCGCGGCCATCGCGCTCGGCTTCCAGGCGGTTTTCCACGGTCTTGCTGACGATGTACTGGGCACTGACTGCGCCCTGTTCGGCCACTGCGCGCAGGGCGTCGAGGCGTACCACCTCCTGGCCTTTCTTCACCATATCGCCTTCGCGCACCAGGATTGCCTCGACCGTGCCGCCGGTCAGGTGCTGTACGGCCTTGCGGTTGCTGGTGACCTTGACCGTGCCGGTGGCGACCACCCCGGCATCCAGTGGCGCCAGGCACGACCACAGCAGGAAGCCGCCAAAGCCGGCGATGACCATCCATACGCCCCAGCGTGCCGGCCGGCCCATGTCCAGGTCGATCCCGTTGCGGGCCTCGGCGGGAATCAATTCGGTGTGTTGGGTCATCTGCATGATCGATCACTCCCGTGCTTTTACCGAAGCCAGCGGCGCAGCGGTTGCCGCCGGGATCACGCTGGCCTTGCGCAGCGCCGCGAACACTTCGTCGCGGCTGCCGAGCATGTGTACAGCGCCGTCACGCAGCATCAGCACCTTGTCGACCGCACACAGCACATTGGGCCGGTGGGAAATCAGGATTACCGTGGCACCGCGTGCCTTGAGTTCGGCCAGCGCATCGACCAGGGCCTTTTCGCCAACGTCATCGAGGTTGGCGTTGGGCTCGTCCAGCACTACCAGGTTCGGCTCGCCATACAGCGCACGGGCCAGGGCAATGCGTTGCTTCTGGCCACCGGACAGCGGGCTGCCGTCGGCGGCCAGACGAGTGTCGTAGCCCTGCGGGAAGCGCAGGATCATGTCGTGCACGCCGCTGCTGCGGGCAGCGCGGATCACCGCCTCGCTGTCCACTTCTGCGAAGCGTGCGATGTTCTCGGCGATGGTGCCCTCGAACAACTCCACGTCCTGCGGCAGGTAGCCGATCCACGGCCCCAGTTCGGCTTTGTTCCAGGTGAAGATATCGGCACCGTCCAGGCGCACCTTGCCGGCCTGGGTCGGCCACACGCCTACCAGCAGGCGGGCGAGGGTGGACTTGCCGGAGGCCGAAGGGCCGATGATGCCCAGGCTTTCACCCGGGACCAGGCTGAAGCTGACCCCACGCACGATGTTGTTGCTGGTGCCGGGGGCGCCAGCGATCACGTTTTCCACGGCCAGCATGCCCAGTGGCCGCTGTAGCGACATGCTCGGTGGCCGCTGCGGGTAGTCGTGCAGCAGGTCGTTGAGCCGGCCCCAGGCGGAACGGCAGCCCAGCAGTTGCTTCCACGCGGCGATCACCTGCTCTACCGGGGCCAGGGCGCGGCCGGTGAGGATCGAGCAGGCGATCATCATGCCGGGGGTGATCTTGCCTTCGATTGCCAACAGTGCGCCGGCGCCAAGGATTACCGACTGCAAGGTAATGCGCACGAAGCGCCCGGTGCTGCTGATCAGCGCGGCGCGGTCGGAGGCCAGGGTCTGCATCTGCAGGATGCGCAAGTGGCCCTGGTACCAGCGCTTGCCGATCGCCGGCAGCATGCCCATGGCTTCGATCACTTCGGCGTTGCGCAGGTTGTTGTTGGCGTAGCTGGCCGACGACATGGCCGCCTGGTTGGCTTCGGCCAAGGGTTTTTGCGTGGCCTTTTCGGTGAGGTAGGCCAGGCCCACCAGAATCAGCGAGCCGATCAGCGTGACCAGCCCCAGCAGTGGGTGGATCAGGTAGCTGACCAGCAGGTAGATCGGCGTCCAGGGGGCATCGAAGAAGGCGAACAGGCCGTTGCCGGTCAGAAACTGCCGCACCTGCGCGAGGTCCTGCAGGGCCTGGGCCGGGTTGCCGCCGGCGCGGCTCAGGTTGCGCTCGAAGGCGGCGCTGAAGATGCGTCGGTTGAGGTCCATGTCGAGGAAGTTGCCTACCCGGATCAGCACGCGGGTGCGGACCATCTCCAGGGCTGACATCAGCATGAACAAACCGATCACCAGCAGGGTGAGCATGCTCAGGGTGGTGACGTTGCGGCTGACAAGAGCGCGGTCGTACACCTGCAACATATAAATTGCTGGCGTCAACATCATGACGTTTATGACACCGCTGAAGGCGGCCAAGGCAAAAAAGCTACGGCGCAGGCGGAACAGCACGTCGGCCAGCTCGGAACGAGTGCGTGGTGGCTTGTGCATCGGGGCCTCCCTTTTATCGCAAATCGGGAAGCCCTTGCGGCGCCCCGTACAGCGGTAGTCGTGGCTTCTGGCTGGCTCGCAGGCGGATCGCTCTTATGGCGAATGGTCCAAAACGCTGCGTAGCTCCCACATGCTGGAGCGTAGGTTGCAGCGACATGGACGGTAATATCGTTTCGCTCTATCGGGTCTTTGAAGTTTTCATAAGTGCCAATAAAACAGCTATTTGCAACGCATTATCACCGTGTGGTGTTTTTTTCGACGAAATATTGACAAGCTTTTCGCCTGCGACTTTAGTCTGATGTATTCGGACCCTGTGCGAGCTGGGGTCGATGCATGTGCGTTACAGCTGTATCGCATGCTTAACAACGCCCCCGGACAGTGGGTGCCGGCTTGCGAATGAGAAGGCCAGTGGGGCCGGCACAAGCGTGTTGTGCGCCCTGCGCCTGGAACACAGAACCAGTATCTGCGCACGTCAATACTGACTGGGCGCGGGAAGGACCCTGTTGCCCTGTGTCATCTCCCGACAGATCGAGGGCAATTTGAAATGGCCAATTTCAGCAAGTCGGACCTTGAATTCATCCTGCAACAGATTTTCATCGCCGAAGCCCACGCCGATGGCGCGAACCTGATCGACCTGCTGCCCAACAGCCAGGTACCGTTCGGTTTGCGCACCGTGGACGGCAGCTACAACAACCTGGTGACCGGGCAGAGTGAATTCGGTGCCTCCGACAACTCGTTCCTGCGCCTGCTCAGCCCCTCCTTCAGCGGCGATTATGCGGGCACCGGCACGGTCACCGATTCGCAACCACGCACCATCAGCAACCTGATAGTCGATCAGACGGCGAACAACCCGGCTGCGGTGGAGGCCAATGGCGGTGCTGCTCCGGTGATCAGCCCCGGCATCGATGGGGTGTTCGGCACCGCTGACGACACGCAAGTGTTCTTCATCCCCAACGTGTCGCCCGACGCCGGCCTGACCGCCGGCTTCAACGCCTGGATGACATTCTTCGGCCAGTTCTTCGACCACGGTCTGGACCTGGTCACCAAGAGCAGCACCGACTTCGTGTTCATCCCGCTGCAGCCGGACGACCCGCTGTTCGACCCCAACAGCCCGACCAACTTCATGGTGCTGCCGCGCGCCGTGCGTACCGCTGGCGCCGATGGCGTGGTGGGCACCGCCGACGATGGTCAGACCAACACCACTTCGCCGTTCGTCGACCAGAGCCAGACCTACAGCTCGCACCCCTCGCACCAGGTGTTCCTGCGTGAATACACGCTCAACGCCGCAGGCGACCCGGTAGCCACCGGACGGCTGATCACCAACCGTGACCTGGGCCCCGATGGCCGCTTTGGCACCGCCGACGATGGCAGTGGCGAAAGCGGTGGTATGGCCACCTGGGCAGTGGTCAAGGCCCAGGCCCGCGACCTGCTCGGCATCAACCTGACCGACGCCGACGTGCACAGCGTGCCACTGCTGGCCACCGACCCCTACGGCAACTTCGTGCGCGGGCCCAACGGCATGCCGCAGGTGGTGATGCGCGTGAGCAATGGTGCCGACGGCATCGCCGGTACCGCCGACGACGTCACCACGCTGGTCGAAGGCAACCGCGACGCGCCCATCAGCTTGGCCAATGCCGTGAGCAGCGGGCATGGCTTCCTTGACGACATCGCCCACAACGCCGCGCCGGTGATCGTGAATGGTGTGCTGCAGGCCGACGCCGATACTGCCGTCGGTAACGCGCAGCCGGTGGGGCCAGGTGGCAACAACCTTACCTACGACAACGAACTGCTCGACGCCCACTACATTGCAGGCGACGGCCGGGTCAACGAGAACATCGGCCTGACCGCCGTGCACCACGTTTTCCATTCCGAGCACAACCGCCTGGTGCAGCAGACCAAGGACACCCTGCTGGCCTCCGGTGACCTGGCGTTCCTCAACCAGTGGCTGATCGATGATGTCGCTGCCATCCCCACCACGCCCGCTGAAATCGCCGCGCTGGTATGGGACGGCGAGCGGCTGTTCCAGGCCGCCAAGTTCGGCACCGAAATGCAGTATCAGCACCTGGTGTTCGAAGAGTTCGCCCGCACCATCCAGCCGCAGATCGACGAGTTCCTGGCCCCCAATGGCTACGACACCTCGATCAACCCGGCCATCCTCGCCGAGTTCGCCCACGTGGTGTATCGGTTCGGCCACTCGATGCTGACCGAAACCGTCGACCGCTTCGACCCGGCGTTCAACCCGGTGTCAGCCGACCCGAACAACCCCGATCAGCAGCTTGGCCTGATCGCCGCCTTCCTCAACCCGCTGGCATTCGCTGGCAGTGGCGCAACCGCTGATGAAGCGGCCGGCGCGATCATCCGCGGCGTCACCCGCCAGCTGGGCAACGAAATCGACGAGTTCGTCACCGAAGCCCTGCGCAACAACCTGCTTGGCCTGCCGCTCGACCTGCCGGCGCTGAACATCGCCCGTGGCCGCGACACCGGCATCCCCACCCTGAACGAGGCACGCCGCGAGTTCTATGCTGCAACCGGCGACAGCCAGCTCAAGCCGTACATCAGCTGGGTCGATTTCGGCGACCACCTCAAGCACCCGGCGTCGCTGATCAACTTCATCGCCGCCTACGGCACCCACGCCAGCATCACCGGGGCAACCACCCTGGCCGATAAACGCGCCGCGGCCGTGGCGCTGGTGCTTGGCGGTGCCGGCGCGCCAGCGGACCGCCTGGACTTCCTCAACGGCACCGGTGCCTATGCCAACGTGACATTGGCCGGCGCGGACGGTATCGCCGGCACCGCCGACGATATCAGTGGGGTGACCGTTACCGGCGTCGATGACATCGACTTCTGGGTCGGTGGCCTGGCCGAGAAGAAAATGCCATTCGGCGGCATGCTCGGTTCCAGCTTCAACTTCGTCTTCGAAACCCAGCTGGAAGCCCTGCAGAACGGCGACCGGTTCTACTACCTGTCGCGTACCGCGGGCATGAACTTCGGCACCGAACTGGAGAACAACTCCTTCGCCAAGCTGATCATGGCCAACTCGGATGTGACTCACCTGTCCAACACTGTGTTCCTCACCCCAACCTTCACGCTCGAGGTGAACCAGGCCAACCAGTTCACCGGGCTGGGCGCCGATGGCCGGGCCGACCCGACCGGCGGGATCATGATAAACGGCGTGGAGATCGTACCGCTGGTGATCCGCGACAATCCCGATACCGTGGGCAGCGACACCAACTACCTGCACTACACCGGTGAAGACCATGTGGTACTGGGCGGCACCTCCGGCAACGACATCATCATCTCCGGCGAAGGCGACGATACTGTCTACGGCGACGCCGGTAACGACACGCTTGAAGGTGGCGCCGGTAACGATGCGGTACTGGGTGGCGCAGGTGACGACATCATCACCGACTCGTTCGGTGACAATCGTCTGGAAGGCAACGACGGCAACGACGTGATCGTCGCCGGCAGCATGCTGGCGGCCGGCAACCTGATCCTGGGTGGCAACGGCCAGGACTTCATCGTCACCACCGAAGACATCACCACCACCTTTGGCGGCCAGGGTGATGACTTCATCCTCGGCGCCAAGACCAACCTGCCACCTACCGGCAACGAGGGTGACGACTGGATCGAGAAGGGCACCCAGGACGGTGCGCCCGGCGACAACTTTGCGCCGCTGCTGGGTGATGAAGTGGTCGGCAACGACATCTTCGTCGGTGGCGGTGGCTTCGACGAAATGATCGGGGAGGGCGGCGACGACATCTTCGTCGGCAGTGACGCCCAGGACAAGATGGACGGCATGTCCGGTTTCGACTGGGTTACCAACAAGAATGACCAGGTTGGCGTCACCGTCGACCTGACCCTGGCCGCCCTGGCTCAGCCCCATGGCAACGCACCGAACCAGAACGCTGGCGTGTTCAACCCGGTCGGCGCCTCGCCGGCTTCCATCCTCGACCGCTTTGCCGAGGTCGAGGGCGTGTCCGGTTCGAACTTCGCCGACGTGCTCAAGGGCGACAACGTCGATGCCGTGACCATTGTCAACCATGGCGGTGCCACCGGCAGCGCCTTGACCAACGTCGCGTTGATCCGCGGCTTGCAACAGTTCCTGGCCGATGCCGGGTTGCCGACCACTGGCTTTGCCACCGGCAACATCATGCTCGGCGGCAATGGCAGCGACCTGATCGAAGGTCGCGGCGGCGATGACCTGATCGACGGCGACAAATGGCTCAACGTGCGCATCGCGGTGTATGCCGCCGATGACGTCAATCATACCGGCCCTGAAATCGCCAGCTTCGACAGCATGGTCGACATGATTCCGTTCATGCTCGACCGTACCTACAACCCTGGCCAGCTCAAGGCCGTGCGGGAAATCCTGCCCGGCACCTCGACGGGGGGCGCGGCGTTCGACACGGCTGTGTTCTCGGGGATTCAGGGCGAATACACGGTGACGCAGAACACCAAAGGTACGCTCGACACTTCCGATGATGTCTGGACGGTGACCGACAACGTGGCTGGCCGCGACGGCGTCGATACCCTGCTGCATATCGAGCGCTTGCAGTTCGCCGACAGCCAGCGGGTGCTGGTTGAGGGGCTGAATGCGCAGCCTACCGGCAGCCCGGCCATTACTGACGGCAACGGCGGTGCGATTACCGTGGGCGATGTCCTTACGGTAAACGTCGCCGGTGTGTTGGATGCCGACAACATCAGCGCCGGTAACCCGCAGGGTACGCTCGCCGACCGTTCGGTGTCGTACTACTGGCAGTTCGAGGCCACCCCGGGCAGTGGTGTGTTCGAGGACATCATCCTGCTGCCAGCCGGCGACCTGGCGTTCCAGAGCGCCGACGGCACCACATTCAAGGTGTCGCCAGACCTGGCCGGGCTAGCCCTGCGGGTCAAGGCGATCTACCAGGACGCCCACGGCACTACCGAAGTGCTGTTCTCCCAGCCCACCGCCGTGGTGCAGCCGGGCGCGCCTGTGGTAGTGACACCGGCCACGCCGGTGGTGGATGCCACTGCAGGCGGTGCCGGTCTGCACATGGTGCGCTCCGACCTCAACTTCATCCTCGACCAGATCAAGATCGCCGAGGCTGACGCCAACGGGGCAGACATCCTTTCGTTGCTGCCGAACATCCGTGCGCCGCTGGGCCTGCGGGCGGTGGATGGCTCGAACAACAACCTGATGAACCTCAATGGCATCAACAACACCGAGTTCGGTGCCAGCGACAATGTCTTCCCGCGCTTGACCGATCCGGTGTTCAACCCGGCCGAAGGTGCGCCTGCGGGCTTCTTCGGTCCTGGCTCGCCGGCCATTCCGGGCTCGTCGTACCAGCAGACCAGCGGCCCGGTGTTCGACTCGCAGCCGCGCACCATCAGCAACCTGGTCGTCGACCAGACCTCCAACAACCCGGCGGCCTATGCCACCGCGTATGATCCGGGTGCCGACGGCGTGCTCAACTTCGGCGCCGTTGGCAACGACGACGTGCTCAAGGACGGTGTGCGCATCGTCGCCAGCCCGGGCCTGGACGGCCAGTTCGGTACCGCTGACGACCACGACGTCTACCTGTTCGAGAACACCGCTGCCGATGCTGGTCTGTCCGCGCCGTTCAACGCCTGGATGACCTTCTTCGGGCAGTTCTTCGACCACGGCCTGGACCTGGTGACCAAGGGCGGTTCGGGTACCATCTACATCCCGCTGCAGCCGGATGACCCGCTGTACGTGGAGGGTGGTTTCACCAACTTCATGGTGGTGACCCGGGCCACCAATCTGCCTGGCGCGGACGGCGTGCTTGGCACGGCCGACGATATTCACGAGCATACCAACACCACCACCCCGTTCGTGGACCAGAACCAGACCTACAGCTCGCATCCTTCGCACCAGGTGTTCCTGCGCGCCTACGTGCTGACCGACGACGGGCCGGTCGCCACCGGCCGATTGATCACCAATCGGGACCTGGGTGCCGACGGCAAGTACGGTACCGCTGACGACACTGAAATCGGTGGCATGGCGACCTGGAAGGTGGTCAAGGCCCAGGCCCGCGATGTGCTCGGCATCAACCTCACCGATGCCGACGTCGACAACGTGCCGCTGCTGGCCACTGACGCCTATGGCAACTTCATCAAGGGGCCCAATGGCTATCCGATGGTGATCATGAAAGGCCTCGACGGCATTGCCGGCACGGCCGACGACCAGCAGGTCGAAGGCAACCCGGCCGCGCCACTGGACCTGACCAACGCGGTGCGCACCGGTCATCAGTTCCTTGCCGACATCGCCCACAATGCCGTGCCGGTATTCAGCGCTGGGGTACTGGCGCCGGATGCCGATAGCGTTGCGGGCAATGCCGTGCCGGTGAACCCGCAGACCGGTGCCAACCTGGCCTACGACAACGAGCTGCTCGATGCTCACTACATCGCCGGCGACGGCCGGGTCAACGAGAACATCGGCCTGACCGCCGTGCATGCGATATTCCACTCCGAGCACAACCGGCTGGTGGCACAGACCAAGGACACCGTGCTCGACTCGGGCGATCTGGCCTTCATCAACGAGTGGCTGCTCAACCCGCTGACCGCGCTGCCGGCCAATCAGGCCGAGATCGACGCGCTGGTGTGGAATGGTGAGCGCCTGTTCCAGGCGGCCAAGTTCGGTACCGAGATGCAGTACCAGCATTTGGTGTTCGAGGAGTTCGCCCGCACCGTGCAACCGCGGGTCGACCTGTTCTTCGCTCCGACCCAGGTGTATGACGTCGACCTCGATGCGTCGATCGTGGCCGAGTTCGCCCACACCGTGTACCGCTTCGGCCACTCGATGCTGACCGAGACTGTCGACCGCTTCAACGTCGACTTCACTGTCATCGGCGACCCGAACAGTGCCAACCCCGACCAGCAACTGGGCCTGATCGCGGCGTTCCTCAACCCGCTGGCGTATGCCGCCAGTGGCGTTACCCCCGAGGATGCCACCAGCGCCATCGTGCGCGGGGTCACCCGCCAGGCCGGTAACGAAATCGACGAGTTCGTCACCGAGGCGCTGCGCAACAACCTGCTCGGCCTGCCGCTGGACCTGCCGGCGATCAACATCGCCCGTGGCCGCGACGTCGGCATCCCTTCGCTGAACGCCGTGCGCCGCGACATCTACGCGCAAACCGGCGATACCCAGCTCAAGCCGTACACCAGCTGGGTCGACCTGGTGCAGCACCTGAAGCATCCGGAGTCGCTGATCAACTTCATCGCCGCCTACGGCACCCACAGCACCATCACCGGAGCCGTCACGTTGCTGGAAAAACGCGCAGCGGCCATGGCCTTGGTGTTCGGCGGTGACGGTGCACCAGCCGATCGCCTGGACTTCCTCAACAGCACCGGCGCCTACGCCAACGTCACCCTGCCTGGCAAGGATGGCGTGCTCGGCACCGCCGATGACCTGAGGGCGGTTACCGTGACCGGGGTCGATGCCATCGACCTGTGGATCGGCGGCCTGGCTGAAGCGAAAACCCCGTTCGGTGGCATGCTTGGCACTACCTTCAACTTCGTGTTCGAGAACCAGATGGAGAAACTGCAGGATGGCGACCGCTTCTACTACCTGGAGCGCACCGCTGGCCTGTCGATGAACGCCGAGCTGGAAAGCAACTCGTTCGCCAAGCTGATCATGGCCAACACCTCGGCCACCCACCTGCCGGGCCTGGTGTTCTCCGACCCGGGCTTCTACCTGGAAGTAGACCAGAGCAAGCAGTTCAACGAAGGCCTGGGCAGCGCCGACCCACTGGGCGAAAATGGCGAGCAGGTGGTGTTCCGCGACAGCCCGCTGACGGCAGGCCCGGACACCAACTACATCCGCTATGCCGGTGCCGAGCACATCGTGCTGGGCGGCACTGATGGTGATGACATCCTGGTGTCCAGCGAGGGTGACGACACGGTCTGGGGCGATGGTGGCAACGACCGCATCGAGGGTGGCGACGGCAACGACCAACTGCGTGGTGGTACCGGCGACGACATCATCAGCGACATGGGTGGTGACGACAATATCCAGGGCGGCGACGGCAACGATGTGCTGCACGGCGGTAATGGTATCAACCTGATTATCGGTGGTTTCGGCAACGACTTCATCGTCACCGGTGAGGACGCTTCCGAGGCCATTGGCGGCCAGGGCAATGACTTTATCCTGGGCAGCAAGGCCAACGAGCAGGACATGGGTAACGAAGGCGACGACTGGATCGAGAAGGGCACCTCGGACGGTGCGCCTGGCGACAACTTCGACCCGCTCGGCAACGACCCGGTCATTGGCCACGACGTGTTCATCGGTGGCAACGAGAACGACAAGTTCAATGGTGAAGGCGGCGACGACATCATGGTCGGCAGCCTGGGCTTCGGTGACCGCTACATCGGTGGTTCCGGTTACGACTGGGCAACCTTCAAGGGCCTGGCCCAGGGTGTGACCATCGACTACAGCGACCGCTTCTTCGATGTGCCGCCGGTACCGGGGTCGGGCGCGTCCGCGCTGGTGCGCTTCGACATCATGGAAGGCCTGTCGGGTTCGGCCCATGGTGACTTCCTGCGCGGTGACAGCGAAACCGCCGCCACCTTGCCGACCAACGGTGCCAACGGCAGCGTGCTGACCAACATCAACCTGATCGACGGCCTGGCGGGCCTGCTGGCTGCCGGGGCGACGTTCTACGATGGTGGCAACATCATCCTCGGCGGCAGTGGCAGCGACCTGATCGAAGGCCGTGGCGGTGACGATATCCTCGACGGTGACAAGTGGCTGAACGTGCGCATCAGCGTGCGCGCCAACAGCGACGGCACCGGCCCGGAAATCGCCAGCTACGACAGCATGGAGCCGATGGTGCCGCTGATGCTCAATGGCACCTACAACCCGGGCCAGCTGGTGATCATCCGCGAAATCCTCAACGGCACCGACAGCTACGACACGGCGGTGTTCTCGGGGGTGTCCACCGACTACAGCGTGGTGGTCGATGGCAACTCGGTGATCGTCACCGACCTGGTGGCCGGGCGTGATGGTGTCGACCACCTGACCGGTATCGAGCGCCTGCAGTTCTCCGACAGCTCGCAGGCTTCCGGCGTGGGCACTGCCGTCAACGCCGGCCCAACGGGCCACCTGGCGATCCTCGACGCTGCCACTGGTCTGCGTAACGACACATCGGTCAGCGGCCAGCTGCTGCGGGTGAGCAACGTGGCGGTGCACGATGCCGACAACGTCGGCGCAGGCAATGCCAGCGGTGCCGTCAACGGCCCGATTGCCTACTACTGGCAGGTCGAGCGCCTGCCGGGCTCGGGGGTGTACGAAGACATCACCTTCGTCGCCGCCGGCGAGGTCTCGCGGGCGATCGGCAGCACCTACCGGGTGACCGATGATGTAGCAGGCCTGAACATCCGCGTACGCGGAGTGTATCAGGACACCAAGGGCACGCTGGAAATCGTCGATTCGTCGCCGAACAACGCGCCGACCGCCGGGCCGACCGTGACCGGGCTGCTGGTGCAGAACCAGACCCTTACCGCCAACACCGCAACCATCGTCGATGCCGACGGGCTGAGCAACCCGCAGTTCACCTTCCAGTGGCAGTCCAACCGGGGCCTGGGCTGGGTCAATATTGCCGGTGCCATCAGCAGCACCTTTGTCCTGACCCAGGAACAGGTGGGGCAGAACATGCGGGTGTTGGTGAGCTACGTGGATGACGTCGGCGTACATGAAAGCATCGCCTCCGACATCCTCGATCCGGTGGCCAACGTCAACGATGCGCCCACCGGTGCCGTGCTGATCAGCGACACCACGCCAGATCAGGGGCAGACACTGACGGCACTCACTGGCGGTATTGCCGATCTGGACGGGCTGGGTGCGTTCAGCTTCCAGTGGCAGCAAGGTAGCGGTACGACGTTTACTGACATTGCCGGTGCAACTACGGCTACCTTCACCCCAGGTCCGTCGCAGGGGCACTTCCAACTGCGCGTGCTGGTGCGTTACACCGATGGCTTCGGCGCCCTGGAAACGGTGACCTCTGCACCGACGGCGGAGGTGCCTGCGGTGCCAGGCGTGACGCTGGTGGGTACAACCGCAGCAGATACTCTGACCGGCACAGTGGGTGACGACGTTCTGCTTGGTCTGGCTGGTAACGACACGCTCATTGGCTTGACCGGGTTCGATCAGTTATTCGGTGGCGATGGCGACGACACGCTCGATGGCGGAGAGGGTAACGATACCCTCGACGGCGGTGCAGGCAACGACGTGCTCAATGGTGGGCTGGGTGCAGATGCGATGACGGGCGGTACCGGCAACGACACTTTTGTCATCGACAACGCGGGTGACACAATCAGCGAGGCGGCTGGCGGGGGCTCGGACCAGGTGCAGACCAACCTGGCAAGCTACACCCTGGGCGCTAACCTGGAGAACCTGAGCTTTACTGGCACCGGCAACTTCATCGGAGTGGGTAATCCTCTGGCCAATACCATCGTCGGTGGTGCCGGAAACGACTTCCTCAACGGTGGTGCAGGTATCGACCAGCTGGTGGGTGGTGCCGGTAACGACAGTTATGTAGTCGACAATGCCGCTGATGTGCCCGTGGAACAGGCAGGCGGTGGTACTGACCTGGTGCGGACGACGCTGGCCAACTGGACGCTGGGTAACAACCTGGAGAACCTGAGGTACTTTGGCGTCGCCAACTTCACCGGTACCGGTAATGCCCTGGACAACGTCATCACCGGCGGTTCAGGTAATGACATCCTAACCGGCAACGCCGGTAACGACACACTCGACGGTGGGCTCGGCACGGACACCATGATCGGCGGAGCTGGTGATGACACCTTTGTCGTCGACAACGCCGCAGACGTCGTCGTCGAGGTGTTGGGCGGAGGTTCCGATCTGGTGCGCACCAGCCTGACGAGCTACACCCTCGCGGCTAATCTGGAGAGCCTGAGCTTTACCGGTACTGGCAACTTCACAGGCGTAGGTAATGGCCTGGCCAATACCATCGTCGGCGCGGCCGGAAACGACTTCCTCAACGGCGGCGCGGGTATCGACCTGTTGGTGGGCGGTGCCGGGAACGACAGCTATGTGGTCGATAATGCCGGGGACGTGCTCGTGGAACAGGCAGGGGCTGGTACCGATCTGGTGCGTACGACGCTGACCAGCTGGACGCTGGGCAATAACCTGGAGAATCTGGCCTACTTTGGTGCCGCCAACTTCGTCGGTACCGGTAACGGCCTGAACAACGTCATTATCGGCGGCTCGGGCAATGATGTCCTGAACGGTGGGGCAGGCTCAGATGCCATGGCAGGTGGTGCCGGGAACGACACCTATGTCGTCGACAACGTGGGTGACACCGTCACCGAGGCGGCTGGCGGCGGTACGGACCAGGTGCAGACCAGCCTGGCCAGCTACACCCTAGGCGCCAACGTGGAGAACTTGAGCTTTACCGGCACTGGCAACTTCTCAGGTGTAGGTAATGGCTTGGCCAACACCATCGTCGGCGGCGCCGGAAGCGACTTCCTCAATGGTGGTTCGGGTATCGACCAGATGGTGGGCGGCGCCGGCAACGACAGCTATGTAGTAGACAATGCCGGGGACGTGCTTGTGGAACAGGCCGGTGGTGGTACTGACCTGGTGCGCACCACGCTGACCAGTTGGACGCTGGGCAACAACCTGGAGAACTTGAGGTACTTCGGTGCCGCCAACTTCACCGGTACCGGTAATGCCCTGAACAACGTCATCACCGGTGGCTCAGGTAATGACACCCTAACCGGTGGTGCGGGTAACGACCAACTACTGGGTGGCATTGGCAACGATACCCTGGACGCAGGTGACGACAACGACAGTCTCGACGGTGGTCTCGGCGACGATATCCTGAACGGTGGGGCGGGTAGCGACACGCTGTTCGGCGATGATGGCAACGACATCCTGTCGGGCGGCAGTGGCAATGACTTCATCAACGGTGCGGCTGGCAACGACACGGTAAACGGCGGCGCGGGTGATGACACCATGATGGCTACTGATGGCAATGATGTCTTCCAGTTCGCCGCCGGCTTCGGCAATGACCTGATCATCAACTTCGATAGCGATGCGACGGGTGGGCAGGACCTGCTGGATATCACTGCCTTCAACATCACCGCGGCCACCTTTGCCGCCAACGTTACCATCGCCGATGACGGTGCGGATACGCTGGTCAGCATCGGTGCTACCGACTCCATCCGCCTTGTGGGGGTGGCGGATGCAACCACTGTGACTGCAGCGGACTTCAATCTGGTAGGTTGAGGGCCTGAGGGGTACGCGCCAAGGGCCGCTTTGCGGCCCATTCGCGGGCAAGCCCGCTCCCACAGGGATATCACAGCCCTCAGGCTTGGTGATATCCCTGTGGGAGCGGGCTTGCCCGCGAATGGGCCGCAAAGCGGCCCCTGTCGCACGCGGTCATTGGATGAACCGGACCTGGCTGTCGATCTTCTCGATCACCGCCCCCTTGCGCTCGTTGAAGCGGGCCCTGTTCTGCTCGAACAGGTTGTTGCCCTTGGTGTCGATGGAGATGATCAACGGGCCGAACTCGCGCACGCGGTTCACCCACAGCGTCTCCGGCATGCCCAGGTCCTGCCATTCCGCGCGCTCGATCTCTTCCACCTGGGTCGCTGCCAGCACCGCGCAACCGCCTGGAAACACTGCATGCACTGCCTTGTTCTCAAGGCTATCATCGAACTGGGCCGCGAACTGCCGGTCGACCTGCGTGGCGGCGCCTGGCGGTGTGGCAGTAAGGCCGCTCAGGAACGATCCGCCCCAATCAGGCAGTGACTACTTTCTTGAAGCCTTGCCGCTGGGCACATGCAGGTAGGACATCACGCTTTCTGTCAACTCTGTCGCCAGCTTCACCGCTTCCTTGTTGCGCGCCATGGCGCCGGCTACCAGCCCTTCTATAAGTGCCAGCACGGCAATGTTGGAGCTGGTAAGCACCGGATGATCGGCGGGTGCGAACAACACGTGGTGAGCGATGGCTGTCAGGGGGGAAGCGGGCGAATCGGTAATCGCCAGCACCGTGGCATTGCGTTCGCGGGCAAAGCGCGACAGCTGAAGGGTGTCCTGGGAGTAGCGGGGCAGGGTAATCGCCAGCAGCACATCCTGCTCGGTGATGGCAGCCAGACGGTAGGCGGCATTCTCGTTGCCACCCTCCATGCTGATGGCACAGGTGTCCTTACAGAACGGTACCAGCGTCGAGGCCGCGAGGCCGGCCATGTAGACACTGTTGCCGAAACCCAGCACGTAGACTTTGCGTGCCGCAATCAGGTTGCTGACGAAGGCTTCGAACGCATCGGCCTGGTTGTTGCTGGCGGCAGTGGCCAGGTTGCTGCTGGCGCTCTGGATCTGCTCATGCAGCCCAAAATCGCCACCGGGCCGCTGGGCCAACTCATTGCGCAGTTTGTCCACGGGCGAGACCATTTGCTGCAAGGTCGTCACCAGCTCGGCTTTCATGCCGCTGTAGCCGCCCAGTTGCAGGGCCTTGGCCAGGCGATTGACGGCCGCTGGCGAAGTGCCGGTGGCTTGGGCCATGTCTTCGATGGTCAGGGTCGCTGCCTTCAGCGGGTGACGCAGGATGTAATCGGCGACCTTGCGCAGCGAAGGCGGCAGGTCGGTCAGGCTCTCCGACAACTTGCGCATGACTGGCGAGGCGTACACGGTGGTGTTTTTCGAATTGCTCGGCATGCGGCTCAACACTCCCTGAATGAGTGCCATAGTGTATCCCAAGGCTTCCCCGGCAGCAGCCGGGGGCGCCTGTGGAGGCTTACTTGAGGCTGCCGGCAAGGAATTGCTGCAAGCGTTCGGACTGCGGACGAGCGAGTACCTCGCGCGGATCGCCACGCTCCAGGGCCAGCCCCTGATGCAGGAACATGACCTGGTTGGAGACTTCGCGAGCGAAGCCCATTTCATGGGTGACCACCACCATGGTCCGGCCCTCCTGGGCCAGCTCCTGCATCACCTTCAGCACCTCGCCGACCAGTTCCGGGTCGAGCGCCGAGGTCGGTTCATCGAACAGCATCACCTCCGGCTCCATGGCCAGGGCCCGGGCGATCGCCACGCGTTGCTGTTCGCCACCGGACATGTGTGCCGGGTAGGCGTTTCGGCGATGGCTGACGCCGACCTTGTGCAGGTAGTACTCGGCTTTCTCACGGGCATCCTTGCGGCTCATGCCCAGCACATGCACCGGGGCTTCCATGACGTTGTCCAGGGCGCTCATGTGTGACCAGAGATTGAAATGCTGAAAGACCATGCTCAGCCGTGAGCGCAGGCGCTGCAGTTGTTTCGGGTCAGCGGCCCGCAGCCCGGCGCGTGGGCAGGTACGCAACTTCAGGCGTTCGCCATTGACCATGATCTGCCCGGCATTGGGTTGCTCGAGCAGGTTGATACAGCGCAGGAAGGTGCTTTTGCCCGAGCCGCTGGAGCCGATGATGCTGATCACGTCGCCTGCCTTGGCCTGCAGCGAAACGCCCTTGAGTACCTGGTGGTTGCCGTAGCTTTTGTGCAGGTCCTGAATTTCCAGTTTGTTCATCGATGGGTACTCGTTGGTATCAGTCGCTGAGCAAGCGACCGTGGCGAATGGGCAGGCTGCCAGCGACTTTCGCCAGCCAGAGGCCCGGTTGGGCGAAGCGAAGGCGTTCGCGGGCATAGAGAATGCCGTCGGTTGTGGCCCTGACTACGCTGTGGCTGTCACTGAGCGGGTCGATGACTTCGAACAGTGGGTCCCCGATCCGAACCTGCGCACCCAGAGGTTGCAGATAGCTGACTACGCCGGGGTGTTCGGCATAGGCGTACTGGGCGCCGGCAAACGGTGTGGCCTGGCAGCAATGAGTCGGTGCCTCGGGCCATGGGCCGCTGACCAAGCCCTGGTCGGCCAGGTAGGCAAGAATGTGCTCTGCGTCGGCTTGGCAACGTTCTCGCTCGGTATCGGCCATGCCGCGCAGCTCGATGGTGGTGGCGATACAGGCCAACGGGATGTTTGCCTGCGTAAAATGCTCGGCCAGCTTCACCCATGGCAGCGCACAGGCTTCGTCGAACGCATTGCCGCCAGCATCCTCGGCCAGCAATGCAGCTTCAGCACCCAGGCGTGCCGCCAGCGAGCGCAAGCGGGGCCAGTTTTGCGGCAGTGCATACAGCAGCATCACCGATTCGAAATCACAGTGCAGGTCCAGCACCACATCGGCGTCGCACGCATGCTGCAGAAGCAGGCGACGAAGGCCTTCGAGCTCCGATGGCGCAGCAGGCAAGTCGTCGAGGATGTCGAGCATGGTGCGGCGAATGATGGCCACGTTGGCCTCGCCATCCTCGTCTAGATGGCCCTCCAGGCGCCTGATGAGCGCTTCGGTCAGTGCCGGAAAATCGCGGTTGAAGTTCTTGCCGCTGCTGAACTCGAAACGGCCTTGATGGGTGGCCTGGAACATCTGGCCGATACCGATCGGGTTGGCCAGTGGCACCAGTTCTATCACGCCCGTGAGTCGGCCTTGGGCTTCCAGCTCGGCCAGACGGGCCTTCAATGCCACCGCCACGCGCATGCCGGGCAGTTCGTCAGCGTGCAGAGAGGCCTGGATATAAGCTTTGCGCGGGCCGTTGCCGAAGCGGAAGAGGCGCAGAGTGCGCTGGGTACCGCAGGCACTCCAGGGCAGGATATGGTCGATTTGCTGCATGGGTGCTCCTCAGTGCTTGCGTGGGGCCAGGTACTTCAGCCAGCGGCGCTCGGCCAGCTTGAAGAGGCGAACCAGCAGGAACGTCAGGGCCAGGTAGATCAGCCCCGCAGTAATGAATGCCTCGAACGGAAGGTAGTAACGAGCGTTGAAGGTTTTTGCCGCGCCTGTGATATCGACCAGGGTGACGATCGAAGCCAGGCTGGTGGTCTGTAGCATCATCAGCACTTCGTTGCTGTACTGCGGCAGCGATCGACGCAGGGCCGACGGCAGCAGGATGCGCCGGTACAAGGCCAGGCGCGACATGCCCATGGCACGTGCGGCTTCAACTTCGCCGCGCGGCGTGGCCCGCAGGCTGCCGGCCAGCAACTCGGCGCTGTAGGCGCTGGTGTTGAGGGCGAACGCCAGGCAGGTGCAGAAGGTTGCGCTGGACAGGTACGGCCAGAGCGGGCTCTGACGCACAAGTTCGAACTGAGCCAGGCCGTAGTACACCAGAAACAACTGCACCAGCATCGGTGTGCCACGAATGACATAGGTGTAGAGCCAGGCCGGGTAGCGCAGCAGGCAGGAATGCGAAACGCGCATCAGTGCCAGTGGGATAGCCAGTGCCAGGCCGCAGGCCAGGGAAATCAGCAGCACCTTCAGGGTCAGCGCAATGCCGTTCAGGTACAGCGGCAGGTTCTGCCAGATAAGTGGGTAGTCAAGCATCATGCAAACCTTCCCTTCATAGTTCGGCGGCTTTGAAGCCGAACGAATAACGCTTTTCCACGCTGCGCAGCAGCACCAGCGACAGGCTGGTCAGCAGCAGGTAGAGCCCTGCCACGGTGAGGAAGAACGTGAACGGTTCATGGGTGGCATCGGCTGCGTTCTTGGCCTTGAACATCATGTCCTGCAGGCCTATCACGGAAATCAGCGCAGTCGACTTGATCAAGACCAGCCAGTTGTTGGTGAAACCCGGCAGCGCCAGGCGCACCAGCTGCGGCACGCTGATCCGCCAGAACACCTGCAGGCTGCCCATGCCATAAGCGGCCCCTGCTTCGGCCTGGCCCTCGGGAATGGCGAGAAAGGCCCCGCGAAAGGTTTCCGAAAGATAGGCACCGAAAATGAAACCCATGGTGCAGACCCCGGCGATGAACGGGTTGATGTCGATGTACTGCTCGTAGCCCAGCGCCAGCGCAAGACGGTTGATCAGGTCCTGTCCGCCATAGAACACCAGCAGAATCAGGACCAGGTCAGGAATGCCGCGCACTGCCGTGGTGTAGATCTCGCCCAGGGCTGCCAACCAGCGCAGTGGTGACAGCCGGCAGGCGGCGCCGACCAGGCCGAGGCTGATGGCCAGGGCCATCGCCATCAGGGCCAGGCTGATGCTTAACCGCGCGCCATCGAGAATGCTCGAACCGTAGCCGTGAAGCATGATGAAAGTCCTCGTCAGCCGGGGTCATTGGCCGTAGATATCGAACGGGAAGTACTTGCTCTGCACTTGCTGGTAGGTGCCGTTGGCGCGAATGGCGGCAATGGCGGCGTTCAAGCGCGCCAGGTTGGCGCTGTCCCCCTTGCGCACGGCAATGCCCGCACCCCGACCGAAGTAGCGGGGGTCGTTGACATCCGGACCGACAAGCGCAAAACCTTGGCCGGCGGGCGTCTTGATGAAGCTCTCTTCGGTATTGACGATGTCGGCGAGGGTGGCATCCAGCCGCCCCGCGGCCAGGTCGAGGAAAGCTTCGTTCTGCGAGGCGTAGCGCACGACCTCGACACCTGCACTTTCCAGCTGCTCGGTAGCGAAGCGGTCATAGGTGGAGGCACGCTGCACGCCGAGCTTCTTGCCTTTGAGGTCCTGCATCGGGTTGCTGATCTGGCTGCCGGACTTCATCGCGAACTTGCCCGGGGTTTGATAGTACTTGTCGGTGAAGTCGACGGACTTGAGCCGATCTTCAGTAATCGACATTGACGACAGCACGGCGTCAATCTTGCGCACCTTCAACGACGGGATCATCCCGTCGAACTCCTGGATCACCCACTGACATTTGACTTGCATCTGCGCGCACAGGGCGTTGCCGATGTCGTAGTCAAAGCCGGCGAGTTCGCCTGCGGGGGTGCGGTAGGAGAAGGGCGGATATGCCACTTCGATCCCGATGCGCAGGCTGCCTTCGTCAGCCTGGGCCAGTGCGCTGCAGGCACAGAGTGCCAATGCGCCTAGAAGTCCGGTCTTGTTCATATTATTGACTCCGGTGGATAGGGCAGTACCGGCCTGAGCCCGTTGTGGGGCTCGGTTCGGCATGAAGAAAAATGACATGTTTAATTTCACAAATCAATATCAATGAAAATAATCGTGTCAGTCTGGTGACTGCCGGTCATCCGGCGTGTACGGAGGTGGGTGCGAAGATGGCTGCTGCGTGAGGCGCGGGGCTGGCCTGGCGTATCGTGTCCTGGCTCGCTGGGCGACCACGGCACTTGCATCACGCTATACTCCGCGCCTTTTGCCAGCACCGGAATCCGCCCATGCGCCAGGTTTTGCTCATCGTCGATGTCCAGTCCACCTTCAGCCCGCCCGAGTGGTTGGTCGATGGCCTGCGCCGGTTGTCGGCCAACATCCCCACCATTGCCTCGGTCGAGTTGCACGATGAACAGGTCACGCCGTTCGAGCGCCAGCTCGGCTGGCACCCGGCGGCGGAGGACGAGAGCCTGGTCGAAGCCGATCAGGTGTTCGTCAAGCATGGCTACGGGCAGAGCGCAGAGGCCATCGAGTACATCCGGCAACTGGGTGTGGAGCGGGTGCTGGTATGTGGGCTGCAGACCGAAACTTGCGTGCTGGCCGCCGGTTTTGCCCTGTTCGATGCGGGGCTGATGCCCACCTTGGTCACCGACATGACGGTAGGGTCTTCGCTGGACAGGTCGGGCAAGCTGGGGATCGAGCTTTGGCAGCATCACTTCCGCCAGGTCACCACCTCGGCCGAGGTGCTCGCCGAACTGGCCCTACGAGGCTAAGGCATGCAGGCATCATGCGGGCATGCATCTGGGCTGTGCTGTCACGTAGAGA
This sequence comes from Pseudomonas sp. LS.1a, assembly GCF_022533585.1. Taxonomy (NCBI): domain Bacteria; kingdom Pseudomonadati; phylum Pseudomonadota; class Gammaproteobacteria; order Pseudomonadales; family Pseudomonadaceae; genus Pseudomonas; species Pseudomonas sp. LS.1a. Next base: position 3,454,995 of record NZ_CP092827.1, on the reverse strand, counting down.
ACTGAATTCGCAAGCGGTCTGTGGGAGCGGCTTTAGCCGCGAAGAATCCAACGCGGAGCATGGCACCGGCTGTGCCGGTGTTCGCGGCTAAAGCCGCTCCCACAGGGTCCCTGCTAATTCAATGAGTCGTGTGCAGTTCTGTGGGACATGGCCCAGTCTTTTGGGCTGCGCTGTCGCGTAGAAAACTGAATTCGCAAGCGGTCTGTGGGAGCGGCTTTAGCCGCGAAGAATCCAACGCGGAGCCTGGCACCGGCTGCGCCGGTGTTCGCGGCTAAAGCCGCTCCCACAGGGTCCCTGCTAATTCAATGAGTCGTGTGCAGTTCTGTGGGAGCGGCCTTGTGTCGCGAAAGGGCTGCAAAGCAGCCCCGGCAATCTCAAGCCGTTTGCAAGGCCCGCGGCCGCTGGCTGCGTTGCTCATCATCCGCATGCGCTGCCGGCTGCAGGCAGAAGTTGAACACCACCCGCGCCACACCGCCTTCGAGCCGTTCCACCTCGCCCACCAACCCGTCGCGGGTAGCATGGGCAAAGTCATCCCACAGGTACGCGTCACCCGCCAGGTTGATCTGTGTGGTCAGGTGCCGGTACCCCGGTGCACTGATGAAGAAGTGGATATGCGCAGGGCGCTGGCCATGCCGGCCCAACTGGTCCAGGCAGGCCTGGGTCGGGCCATCGGCCGGGCAGCCGTAGCCGCTGGGGACGATGCTGTGTGCGCGGTAGCGGCCTTGGGCGTCGGTGACAATGCGGCGGCGCAGGTTGTAGGCCGACTGGCCGGAATCGAAGTAGGAATACAGGCCTTGGGTATTGGCGTGCCACACATCGACGATAGCCCCGGCCAGCGGCTGGCCGGCCAGGTCCAGCACCTGGCCTTCAAGCAGCATCGGCTGGCCAGGGTCACGGCCGTCGTCCAGCCGCGCCTCGCCTTCGCACAGCGGCGCACCGGCCACGTACAGCGGACCTTCGATGGTGCGCGGGGTGCCGCCGGTATGCCCGGCCTGGCTGTCGCGGGCATCGCTGAGCAGGTCGAGGAAGTGCTCCAGGCCAAGGCCGGCCATCAGCAGTCCGGCTTCGTTGCGGCTGCCCAAGCGGTTGAGGTAGTCGACAGCGGTCCAGAATTCGTCGTCGCTGATCGCCAGGTCTTCGATCAGCTTCGCGCTGTCCTGCAGTATGCGCAGCACAATCTGCTTCAGGCGTGGGTTGCCCTGGTCGTTGCCAACGCCTGCCGCTTTCGCGAAGAAGGCTTGTACTTCGGGGGAATGGGAAATCGCTACAGTCATGGTTGCCTCACCGGTCGTTGTTGTTATTGCGGTGCAAGGCTCAAGGCAAATGCGATGCCATGTTTATAACTGTTTGATATAAAAGGTTTTTTTGTTTTTTAGGTACCGATCGCCGGCGCGCGCTCGATCATATGATCAATCCGCGCCAGCGCAATTGCGCAAATGCTCAAGGCTTGTCGGTCACGCTTTCGCCTGGTGATTTCTTCAGCCGATAGGCCAGGGCCGGGCGGGTCATGCCGAGCAGGCGCGCGGCTTCCGAGACGTTCTGCCGGCAGCGCTGCATGGCTTCCTGCATCAGCGCTTCCTCGACGGCATCCAGGCCGGTGCCGCTGTCGAGAATCTGTGCCACCCAGCCGGGCGCGGCCTGGTCACTGGCCGCCACCAGCCGACCATCGCTGCCCAGGCCGATGCTGTCGGTGGCCGGTGGCGCATGCGGGAACAGTGCATCCAGGCCGATGCTCTGGTTCTCGTCGGTGATGATCACACCGCGCTCCATGAGGTTTTCCAGCTCGCGGATGTTGCCCGGCCAGTCGTACTGCAGGCACACCTGCAAGGCCCGGTCGCTGAGGCCACGGGTTTTCTTGCCGTAGCTCTGGTGCAGGCGGCCGAGGAAGTGCTCGATCAGCAGCGGGATGTCTTCGCGGCGCTCGCGCAGCGCCGGGACATGCACCGGGAACACGTTCAGGCGGTAGAACAGGTCGGCGCGAAAACGCCCGTCCTTGACCGCCTGTTCGAGGTTTTCGTGGGTGGCGGCGATCACCCGTACATCCACCGGCCGCGTGCGGCTGTCACCCACCCGTTCCAGCTCGCCTTCCTGCAGTACGCGCAACAGGCTGGCCTGCGCACGCGGCGTGAGCTCGACGATTTCATCGAGGAACAGGGTGCCGCCGTTGGCCCGCTCGAAGCGGCCCATGCGCGCCTGCTGGGCGCCGGTGTAGGCACCTTTCTCGACGCCGAACAGCTCGGCCTCGATCAGGTCGGGCGGGATGGTCGCGCAGTTCAGCGCCACGAACGCCGCGCCGGCGCGCTCGCTGCGCAGGTGCAGGCTGCGGGCGATCACCTCCTTGCCGACCCCGGTTTCGCCCAGCAGCAGCACCGAGGCCTTGCCCGGGGCCACCTTGTCGGTCAGTGCACAGCAGCGCCGGTACACCGCCGACTGGCCGATGCCGTAGAACTGTCCCGACTCGTACTGCAGACGCTGGCGCAGGTTGGCCACCTGCACCTGCAGCGATTGCAGCTCGTCGATCACCGGGTCGCTCTGGAAGTAGCGCAGGAAAGTCTCGGCATCTTCCCACTGTTCCACCGGCTTGCCGATGATGCGGCATTCGCGGCCACCGCAGCCGCGGCAGCTGACTTCCTTGTAAAGCACCTGGCGACCGAGGAAGAACGAGCTGTAGCTGATCGCGTAACCCAGCAGCATCCAGCACACCGGCTGTTCGGAATGCAGGCCTTCGGACTGGCAGTTTTCCACCTCGAAGGAGTCCTGCCACTCGATGTCGGCGTAGAAGTGGCCGCTGTCCATGTCGATTTCCAGCTGTAGCGGGCGCACCTTGACCATGCCCTTGAGCGAGTGCAGCTGCGGGCCGATGAAGAACATCTCCACCGGGTTGCCGTTGGGGCGCAGCTTGCGCGCCAGTTCGGCGTCCTTCAACCCCGACTGGTAGCCCAGGCGCAGGAAGAAGCCCTTGGCCCGCTCCACACCGAGCATTTCGATCAGCTCGCGGCGCATGCTGGCCATGGTCGCGGCCTGCACCAGCAGCATGCGCTGCTCGTCCAGCCAGATCTTGCCTTCGGTGCCGAGGAACCGCACCCGTTCGGTAAGGTCCTTCAGCGCCGGTGCAGGTTCCGGCGCCCTGTACTGGGTAATCATTCGCTTGCGCCCCTTGCTTGTAGTTGTATGGGGAGGTGGCGTGCGCCCGCTCAGGCAAGGCGGGTACTGGGCACGCCGGGACGACCGCGGCGCTGCAGGCAAGGCTCGGGTCGCTCTTTTACTAAACCGCCTGAAAGCGGCGCAAAAGTCAATCGCCGGCCTTGTTCGCCATTTGCTCGAAGCGCCCTGGCCCGATTGAGCAAATGATCAATCGGGCCGGCTGTGGCGCGCCGGCCGCACAGGGGTTGGTCAACCCATCCATGATTTAAAAATTTTTTAAAAACAATTGGTTATGTCTTGGCTTTGCGGTTTTTCAAGCGCCTGGCACAGCCGTTGCTCTAGCCCTTGGCACGTCCAACCGGAGCACCCGCGCATGACCCCAGCCACCACACCCTTCGAGCAGATGCCGCGCTACGTCCGCGTACGCAGCGAGCCGGATTCCACCTTTGTCGAGTTCGACTTTGCCATCGGTTACCCGGATCTGTTCGTCGAACTGGTCCTGCCGCGTACGGCCTTCGCCAGCTTCTGCGCCAGCAACCGGGTCCGCCACATGGACGCTGCGATGGCCGCCGCCGTCGATGCCGACATGCAGAAGTGGCGCTATGGCGAAAGCCGCGACGAGGACGAATGAAGCGCCGTTTGTCGGCACGTTGCATCCCCACAACAACAAGTACAGGACGCCTTGCATGAGTATCGAGATCAAGATGGCCACGGTCGAGCCGATCCGCCAGACCTTCAGCCATACCCGCCGCCGTTTCGGCGACAAGCCGGCCAGCCGGTACCAGGAAGCCAGTTTCGATATCGAAGCGGCCACCAACTTCCACTACCGCCCGCTGTGGCAGCCCGACAAGCTGCTCAACGACCCCAGCCGCACCGCGCTGCAGATGGCCGACTGGTACGCCGTCAGCGACCCGCGCCAGTACTACTACGGCACGTACGTGCAGGCCCGGGCGCGCATGCAGGAAAACGCCGAGCACAGCTTTGCCTTCTGTGAAAAGCGCGAGCTGCTGGCCAGCCTGCCGGCGGCAACCCGTGCCCTGGTCGCACGCCTGCTGCTGCCGCTGCGCCACGCCGAACTGGGCGCCAACATGAACAACAGCGGCATCGCCGCCGACGCCTTCGGCACCAGCGTCACCCAGATGCACATGTTCCAGGCCATGGACCGCCTGGCCATCGCCCAGTACCTGTCGCGCATCGGCCTGCTGCTGGAGGACGACGGCCTGGCACTGCTGGCCGAGGCCAAGCAGCGCTGGCTGGACGAGCCGGCTTGGCAAGGGGTGCGGCGCTATGTCGAGGACAGCCTGGTGATACGCGACTGGTTCGAGCTGAGCCTGGCGCAGAACCTGGTCAGCGACGGCCTGGTGTACCCGTTGCTGTTCGAACACTTCGATGCGCAGCTGGTGGCCGCCGGGGCAGGGCAACTGGGCATGCTCACCGAGTTCATGCGCCTGTGGTTCGCCGAGAGCCAGCGCTGGGTCGATGCGCTGGTCAAGACCGCGGTCGCCGAGAGCCCGCACAACCGCCAGCTGATCGAAGGTTGGGTCAGCCAATGGCGCGGGCGAGCCGTGCAAGCGCTGCTGCCGCTGGCCGAGGCCGGCCCCGGCCGCGACGCGCTGGATGCCTGCGACAGCGCCTTTGGCGCACGCCTGAAAAAACTCGGCCTCAGTGGAGACGCCGCATGACTTCCCTCGTCTACATCGCCCTCCAGGACAACGACAGCGCCCGCTACATCGTCGAGGCCATCACCCAGGACAATCCCCACGCCCAGGTGCAGCACCAGCCGGCGATGATCCGCGTGCAGGCCGAAGGGCGCCTGGAAATCCACCGGGCCACGGTGGAAGAAAAAATCGGCCGTGAATGGGACGTGCAGGAAATGCTGATCGACGTGATCACCCTGGGTGGCAACGTTGAGGAAGACGAAGACTGCTTCGCCCTGCACTGGAACTGATCCGCACAACGACAAGAACCCGGAGACCACCATGGCCGCCAAGCGCCTCAACCAGAAAGACAAGTACCGCTGCCTGACCCGAGACCTGGGCTGGGAGCCGAGCTACCAGAGCAAGGACGCCATCTACCCCTACGAGCGGTTCGAAGGTATCAAGATCACCGACTGGGACAAGTGGGAAGACCCGTTCCGCCTGACCATGGACGCCTACTGGAAATACCAGGCCGAGAAAGAGAAGAAGCTGTACGCCATCTTCGATGCCTTTGCCCAGAACAACGGCCACCAGAACATCTCCGACGCCCGTTACGTCAATGCCCTGAAGTTGTTCCTGAGCGGTGTCACGCCCCTGGAGTACCAGGCCTACCAAGGCTTCGCCCGGGTCGGCCGGCACTTTGGCGGCGCCGGTGCGCGGGTGGCCTGCCAGATGCAGGCCATCGACGAGCTGCGCCACGTGCAGACCCAGGTGCACGCCATGAGCCACTACAACAAGCACTTCAACGGCCTGCATGACTTTGCCCACATGCACGACCGGGTGTGGTTCCTGTCGGTGCCCAAGTCGTTCTTCGAGGATGCGCGCACGGCTGGCCCGTTCGAGTTCCTCACTGCCATTTCGTTCTCGTTCGAGTACGTGCTGACCAACCTGCTGTTCGTGCCGTTCATGTCGGGCGCGGCGTTCAATGGCGACATGGCCACGGTCACCTTTGGCTTCTCGGCGCAGTCCGACGAGGCCAGGCACATGACCCTGGGCCTGGAGGTGATCAAGTTCCTGCTGGAACAGCACGAGGACAACGTGCCCATCGTGCAGCGCTGGATCGACAAGTGGTTCTGGCGTGGCTATCGGTTGCTGACCCTGGTCGGGATGATGATGGACTACATGCTGCCGAACAAGGTGATGTCCTGGGCCGAAGCCTGGGAGGTGTACTTCGAGCAGGCCGGCGGCGCGCTGTTCAAGGACCTGGAACGCTACGGCATTCGCCCGCCGAAGTATGTCGAGCAGACCACCATCGGCAAGGAACACATCAGCCACCAGGCCTGGTCGATCTTCTACCAGTACAGCCAGGCCACCAACTTTCACACCTGGATCCCCACCGACGAGGAACTGGACTGGCTGTCGGCCAAGTACCCGGACACCTTCGACCGCTACTACCGGCCACGCTACGAGCACTGGCGCGAACTGCAGGCGCGCGGCGAGCGCTTCTACAACCCGACGCTGCCGATGCTGTGCCAGGTGTGCCAGATTCCGCTGGCCTTCACCGAGCCGGATGCGCCCACGCAACTGAGCCACCGCAGCCTGGTGCATGAAGGCGAGCGTTACCACTTCTGCTCTGATGGCTGCTGCGACATCTTCGCCTTCGAACCGGAAAAGTACGTGCAGGCCTGGCTGCCGGTGCACCAGATCCTGCAGGGCAACTGCGGTGGCGGCGATGTCGAGGCAGTGGTGCGCGACTACTACAACATCGCCCCCGGGCAGGACAACTTCGAGTACCAGGGCTCACCCGAACAGCAGCGCTGGCAGGCCGTGCAGGGCACCGAGCGCCAGGCCGGCTGAACCACTGAAGCGCCAGGGCGCCGTTGCTGCGCCCTGGCCCCGACAAGAACAAGAGGAACATTGCCATGCCCGTGACCGCCATCGGCACCTACACTGCCCAACCCCTGGACCGCCAGGCCAACTTCCACGGCGCCCAGCTGGTGTACCTGTGCTGGGAAAACCACTTGCTGTTCTGCGCACCCTTCACCCTGCCGGTGGACCCGGCGCAACCCTTCGCCGCCTTCATCGAGCAGGTAGTCAAGCCGGCCATTGCCCTGCACCCGGATGCCGCCCGGGTCGACTTTAGCGTAGCGCGCTGGCGCCTGGACGAGCAGCCGTTCAGCCCTGACCTGGCCTGTGGCCTGGCCGCCAACGGTATCGCCCACAAGAGCCTGCTGCACCTGCATACCCCTGGCCTCGATGGCCTGGGCGGCAGCCATAACTGAGGAATGCTGCCATGAGCTACCAAGTCACCATCGAACCCACCGGCGAACAGATTGAAGTGGAGGAGGGCCAGACCATCCTCGAGGCCGCCCTGCGCCAGGGCGTGTGGCTGCCGTTTGCCTGCGGCCACGGCACCTGTGCCACCTGCAAGTGCCAGGTGCTCGAAGGCGAAGTCGACCTGGGGGCGGCCTCGTCATTTGCGCTGATGGACATGGAGCGCGACGAGGGCAAGGTACTGGCCTGCTGCGCCATCCCGCAGAGCGACCTGGTGATCGAAGCCGACATCGATGTCGACCCGGACTTCGCCGGCCTGCCAGTACAGGACTATCGCGCCGTGGTCACCCGGCTGGTGGAATTGTCGCCGACCATCCGCGGTGTTCACCTCAAGCTCGACCGGCCGATGGCCTTCCAGGCCGGGCAGTACGTGAACCTGCAACTGCCGGGCATCGAAGGCACCCGGGCGTTCTCCCTGGCCAACCCGCCGCAGCAGGCCGACGAGTTGGAGCTGCATGTGCGCCTGGTGGAAGGCGGCGTGGCTACCGGGCACATCCACCGGCAGCTCAAGGTGGGCGACGCACTGGAGCTGTCCGGCCCTTACGGGCAGTTCTTCGTGCGCAGCTCGCAGCCGGGGGACCTGATTTTCATCGCTGGTGGTTCGGGGCTGTCCAGCCCGCAGTCGATGATCCTCGACCTGCTGGCGCGTGGCGACACCCGGCGCATCACCCTGTTCCAGGGCGCCCGCACCCGTGCCGAGCTGTACAACCGCGAGCTGTTCGAGGCGCTGGCTGCCCGGCATGCCAATTTCAGCTACGTGCCGGCCCTCAGCCAGGCCGCCGAGGACGTGCAGTGGCAAGGTGTGCGCGGCTACGTGCACGACGCGGCCAGGCAGCATTTCGAGGGCCGCTTCAACGGTCACAAGGCCTACCTTTGCGGCCCGCCACCGATGATCGATGCGGCCATCACTTGCCTGATGCAGGGGCGCCTGTTCGAGCGCGACATCTTCATGGAGCGCTTCTACAGCGCCGCAGACGGTGCCACCGACGGCCAGCGTTCGGCCCTGTTCAAGCGCATCTGAACCCTTTGCTGCCCGGCTCCCTGACCTGCGGGGGGCCTGCGTGCACCCGACCGATAACAACAACAAAGGTTGACCCGATGAACCCGACCCTAGCGAACCTGCTTCGCCTTGCCGTGTGCGCCTCGTTGTTTGGCGCTGCCAACCTGTCCCATGCCACCGAAGGGGGCGGCACCTCGTACCCGCTGGGTGCCGAAAACTACATGTCCGGCGCCATGCCGCCGCCGGGCTTCTATGGCCAGCTGTTCGTCAACCATTACGAAGCCGACAACCTGCGTGGCAACGACGGGCGCAAGCTGCCGGTGGACTTTCGCGTGCGCGCCAACGCCATCGTGCCGCGGCTGATCTGGGTGAGTGACTACACGGTGCTGGGCGCCAGCCTGGCGCTGCATGCGATCGTGCCGCTGGTGGACGTCAAGGTGTCGCTCAATGGTCAGTCGCAGCACAACAGCGGCCTGGGCGATGTGATCTTCGGCCCGGCGCTGGGCTTTCACCACAGCGACAAGTTCCACAGCATCCTGGCTTTCGACATGATTGCCCCCACTGGCCGCTACGACAAGGATGACCTGGCCAACCCCGGGCGCAACTACTGGGTGTTCGAGCCGGTGTATGCGATGAGCTATGTCGACCCGGCCGGGCTCAACCTGGATGCCAAGGTGATGTACGACTTCAACCGCCGCAACCCGGCCACCGATTACCGCTCGGGCCAGGAATTTCATGTGGACTATGCCGTGGGTTGGGGGCTTGGGAATGGTTGGGTGCTGGGGGTAGGGGGGTATTACTACCGGCAGACGACAGACGACAATCAGGATGGCGAGCGCATCGACGACAACAAAGGGCGCAGCTTTGCCGTTGGCCCGTCGATCAAGTACAGCGGCAAGGATGGCTGGTTCGTGACGGCGAAATGGTCGAAGGAAACCGGAGTGCGCAACCGCGCACAGGGTGATGCCTACTGGTTGAAGCTGACCTTGCCCTTCTGAAAAGGGGCTGCTGTACAGCCCATCGCCGCGGTTCGTCGCCACCACAAGCCAGCCACACAGGGACCGTACAGGCCTTACATCAATTTTCAGGCCTGCATGGTTCCTGTGTTAGCTGGCTTGCCGGCGATGAGGCCAGTGCAGGCAGTACAAGGCAGCCTGAACTGGCCCGATCCATCAGGCCACATCCACCAGTACGATCTCGCTGTCCTCGATGGCGGTCACCCGTAGCACCTCCTCCTGCTCGATCGCCACACCATCGCGCGCCTTGGCCCGCAGCCCGTTGACCTCCACCAGCCCCTTGGCCGGCACCAGGTAACCCCGGCGTGCGGCATCGAAGCGGTACTCGGCAGTTTCACCGGCACGCAGGGTGGCAGCCACCAATCGCGCATCGGTGCGGATCTGCAGGCTGTCTTCATCGCCCGCGCGGCCGCTGGCCAGGGTCACGAAGCCTTCGCCACGCTCACCTTTGGGGAACGGCCGGGTACCCCACTGCGGTGCTTCACCGGTGCGCTCCGGCACGATCCAGATCTGGAAAATACGCGTGTCGACGTCTTCCAGGTTGTACTCGCTGTGCACGATGCCGGTACCGGCGCTCATCACTTGCACGTCACCGGCTTCGGTGCGGCCTTTGTTACCCAGGCTGTCCTGGTGGCTGATCGCGCCTTCACGCACATAGGTGATGATTTCCATGTCGCGGTGCGGGTGCGGCGGGAAGCCGCTGCCGGCAGCGATCAGGTCGTCGTTCCATACCCGCAGGTTACCCCAGTGCATGCGCGCCGGGTCGTAGTACTCGGCAAACGAGAAATGGTGGTGGGCATCGAGCCAGCCATGGTTGGCGTGGCCGAGGCTTTCGAAAGGTCGCAGTTGCAGCATGGTCGTGCTCCTTGAATCAGTGGAATGACGCCATGATGCGCTAAAGAAACATCGAAAATAAGCGTAAATATCGACTTAAAATTATCAGTAAATTAGATTTGTCTGGGTGGGGTGTTTTATCCGCTTCATCGCCTAATCCACTGATCTGCAAGCATTCGCTGGCGATTTTTTGTCGATGCGGCGAACATGCCCGCTGATTTTGTTTTTCAACGGAGTGACCGTGGCCCACGAGCAACCCCAGGCCCCCGCCGACCTTACCCCTCCTGCCCAACTGCCCTGGTTGCGCCGCCTGGCGGCCCGCCTGCTGGGGCGTGGCCTGACCCGCCTGCAGGCCCAGCACCGCGACTCCTGGTTCCTCGGCCATGCCAGCGGCCAACGCAGTGGCCATGCCGATGGCGTGCGTGAAGGGTTCGAGCGCGGGCGGGTGGAGGGCTACGAGGCTGGGCGCCAGGTGCTGGTAATCCGCGATACCCGCCCCGACACCGCCGCCGTGCCGGGCCAGGATGACAACCTGTTCGATGACTGGCGCCTGCCCCTGACCACCGAGCTGAAAAAGCGTTTCAAGGCCGATGTCGCCCAGCGCCTGCCCGCCGAGGCGCAACCCAGTGCCGCGCAATGGAAGCTGATTTTCAGCGATACGCCGTCCACCTGCGTGGTGGCCGGGGCCGGGGCGGGCAAGTCCACCTCGCTGGTACTGCGCATCCTGCTGTTGCGCCATTACCTGGGCTATGAACTGGACGCGATGACCGTGGTCACCTTCACCCGCGAGTCGCGCAAGGACTTCATCAAGCGCCTGCTGCAGGTGTTCGCGCTATGGCAGATCAACTTGCAACCGGCGCAGGCCCGCGAGCTGGTGCGCACCTTTCATTCGCGTATCCTGCCGCTGGTGCGCAGCCTGCCGGGCTTTGGCCAGGTGCGCGCGTTCGAGACGCTGGGCAACGAGATGCCGGCCGGGCGCGAGGCCGAGGCCGACAGCAACCCGTTCGACCTGCGCCTGAACGATGCCCAGCGCCAGCAACTGAACCAGTGTTACAGCACCCTGCTGGGCGAAAGCCCACGTTTTGCCGAGCTGGTTGGCCTGTTGCGCAACGAAGCCCTGCAGCTGAAACCGCTGGACCCCAATAACCCCGATGTGCAGAAGCGCGCGCAGGTAACCCAGCTGGCTGCCCAGCGCGACGAGGAGCTGTGCGACGTGATCGAGGACCTGTGGTTCGCCGCCGGCGCCTGGCCGATCAACGGCATCGAGCCCTGCCGCGAGACCATCGAGATCCGTGGCAGCCGCTTCCATGTGCATGGCCGTCTGGCCGGCCAGGGGCCCTTGCTGGTGCTCGGCTTCGACCCGGCGGAAAGCGCGCAGTACCAGCGCCCCGGCGCCAAGCTGGCGGTGCGCGCCGAGTGGGCGGTCAAGCGCACCCTGTTGCAGGCCTTCTGCGACCAGCCGCTGATCTGGCTCGACAACTATGCCATGGCCCGGCGCCTGGCAGCCTCGCTGGCCGGTGATGCCGTGGCCGGCCCCGGCTTCGAATACAAGGTCAAGGGCGAGCTGGCCCCGGCGCCGCTGCTCGATGCCTTTGTCGGAGCGGCGAACTTCATCGAGAACCTGGGCCTGGACGTGAACACTGCCGTGGCGGCGATGAGCTTCCCTTCCGGCGACAGCGATGCGCTGTTCTTCGAGGCCCTGGCCCTGTACTGGAAGGCCCTGGAGGCGCACCTGCTGGACCAGTCGCCGCCGGTGATGAGCTACAACCGCATGTTCGCTCTGTTCGGCGAGAACAACCCGGAAAACCTGCAGCTGCTGCCCGACCCGCTGCTGCGGCCGCTGGCGCACCTGATGATCGACGAATTCCAGGATGTGTCGCCGCAGATCGTCAGCTGGCTGCGCGCCAGCCTTGCCGAGATCCGCCGGCGCGGCCCGGCGATGCACACCGGGCGCAATGCCCGGCATTCGTCACTGCTGTGCGTGGGCGACGACTGGCAGTCGATCTACGGCTGGCGCGGCAGTTCGCCCAAGTACTTCATGGAGTTCACCAAGGCCTTCCCGTCGCCGGCCAACACGCGGGTGATGCTGGTCGACAACTACCGTTGCCAGCAGCAAGTGATCGACGCGGCCGAACACTTGGTCAAGGGCACCCCGGCGATTGCCGGCAAGAAAGCCCGCGCCAGTGGCCCGGCGGCCGAGGTGCCGGGCTCGCCGGTCAAGGTGTTCGACCGAGACGAGGCCGCCTTGGGTGAAACGCTGATCGAGCACTACCAGCGTGGCGAGACGGTGATGATGCTGTACCGCAAGGGCAGCGACAGGGCGCTGATGAACGACCACCTGCAAAGCGTGCTGCAAGCCGAGGCCGCGTTGCCCGCCGAGCACCGCCGGCTGCGCCAGTTGACCTACCACAGTGCCAAGGGCTTGCAGGCCGATGCAGTGTTCATGCTGGGCGACTGCCAGTACCTGACCAGCTCCCCCTACAAGAACCAGGTGTATCGCCAGGCCGGGCTGGGCAAGGCCGGTGATGCTCAACCCTTCGATACTGCGCAGAAAGAAGAGGTGCAGCGCCTGGCCTACGTGGCGGTAACCCGCGCGGTCAGGCACTGCTATTGGCATGTGGAGGCGGCCAACGCAGAGGCGGCGGCCGCGCCTCGTGCGTCTAGCCAGGTGGATGGGCGGCAGGCCTTCTTCGAAGACCTGCGGGGTCATTGATCAGCGTTCAGGTACCGAGGACTTCCACTTGCCGGGTAAGGCTCAACAACAGCCCGGCTTCCACCTGTTGCTGTTCGTGGGTCAAGGCGTTCGTGGCCTTGACATAGGCGGCCTCATTGAGAGAAACCCGACGTAGCGTGCCGTTTTCGTCCAGCGCAGGGGTAGGCATTTCCGGGGCCAATGCACGCAATATCGCGTTGTCCAGGTGAGTGATCGGCTCCTGGCTTTCATCCAGGCAATAAAAGAGGTAATCGAGGCCCGGGCGCCAGAAGTCGGTAATGGCTTCGAACTGGCTGGCATATTGGCGCTTGAGGTAGTCAACCCAGACCGGCTGTTCGGTCATCCACTGCTGGCGGGCGGTGGTGTCGGCATCGAGTTCGAGCACGGCATCGCGCACGTTGTCGATGATCTGCTGGTTGATCCTTGCGGTATTCCGATAGAGCATGCCGCTGCTTGGTTCGGGAAAATCAAGCTCAGCGGTCAAGGACTGGCGCAGTGCCAGGCGGACTTCGATATCGTCGACCAGGCCCGTGGCAAGGTCCGTATCGGGGAACGCCGCCGGGACATCCAGCACGTCATGAGCCGGTAACTGTTCGTCCGTGGCATTTCTCTGCAGCGCCTGCTTGCGCAAGGCGCGTTGCAGGCTGATGCGATCGGCCAGTTCGTTGACTTTCTCGCGACGATACAGCTTGCGGTAAAGGTCGAACAGCGGCTTGGCCGTGTTTCGTGCCTGCCTTGACGCCTGATTGGCCAGCAGTTCCACTTCCAGGGCGCTGAATGCATCGGCGCCGGCATCACCGCAGGTAGGGGGGAAGGCTTGCGCCACCTCGTTCAGCCGCTCGCGCAGCACTGTATCCTGGTGGGCCTGCTCCAACAGTGCCCATACACGCACCTGCAAGCCTTCCGGATCTCTTCGCGCTTCCACCGAACTGGCCAGGCGTTCCAGCACCGCTTGCAGGTCGCCATGGTCGTTCTGATCGAACAGGTCGGACCACAGCTGGTTCTGATGGTCGGTCGCAGAATCGCGCCAGAGTCCTTGCCACCCTGGCCGTTCGGGTGTGTGCTCGTAGATATTGACGCCGCTGGCTCGTAGACGCCTGGCCGACTCGGCTTCGAGATTGTTGTAGTTGAACAGCCAGCGGCGCTGGGGCAAGCGGGCGGCGACGTCCCGGGCATAGGGGCTGCGCAGGATGCTTGCCAGGTCCGGAACATGGTGAATGCGGTTGGATGAGAGCTCCAGGTAGCGCAACTGGTACTGTGACTGGCTCATCAGGGTGGTCAGGCCAGTGGGCAATGCCTGCAGATCGCAGTTGTACAGGTTCAGGTGTTTCAGCCGCGCCATGTAGCTCACATCAGGCGCGATCTGTAGCGGGTTGAAGCCCAGGTCCAGTCGCTGCAGATGGATCATGTCCTGAAAGCGCGTGGCGAGGTTTTCATCGAGCGTGATGCGATTGCTCCGCAGCGTCAGGACCTCCAGCGGCCGGCGGCACAGGAACGTCAATGTCGCCTGATCCAGTGTCAGCTGGTTGCGGTTCAGATTCAGCTGGCGCAGGTCTGGCATCGCAGCCAGCACTCGCCGTGCGGTCGGTGAGAGAGTAGCAAGGGTGTTGCCGACCAGGTCCAGCGTGCGCAGCCTGGGCACCGATTCAAGTGCCTGGAACAGCGCTTCTGCCTCGATTTCCGGGTTGCCGGTCACTTCCAGCACTTGCAGGTTGGGGAAGCAGGACAGGAATGTGGTGTCCAGTCGCTGCAGCTCCAGCCCCCTCAGCCTGAGTTCACGGATATGGGGCAAGCGGGCCGTGATCGCTGGCAACTCGGACAAATGTATTCGCTCCAGGACGAGCGTGCCCTGGTTGCCGGGCCCCTCCCGCCGCCAGGCATTCTTGAGGTATTCGGCGCATTGCTGTCGCTCCATCAGATCAATGAGGCTGTCCGTGTTCCTGTACCATTCATACAGGTAGCGTTCCAGACCGTGCCAATCTGACTGCAGTTGCCGGATAGCCGAGCCCAGGTCACCGGTCTGGCTCAGTTCGAGCTGCAGCGCGCTGATCTGGCTGCGGCTCAGTGAGGGGAAAAGCAATCTGAGTCGACGTGTCGCGGCGCTCGCGCTGAGCGGGCCTGCCCCTCGACCACTGAGCGGGTAACCGATTTGCCCATGTGCCAGGCGCATGGGCGAGCGAAAGCCTGGCTTGATGGGTTGCTGCCCAAGCAGCGTGGCGCAGCCCGGGCGGTCGGCGAGGGCGCTGGCCAGCAGTTCGGCGTCACTGGCTTGCGGCTGCCTGGCTGCCAATGCGTCACGCAGCAGTTGGCTGTCGGCGCTGCTCAGGCCTGGTCGATAGAGGCCAAGCAAGGCCCGATCAAGGCGGGCTCGGGCTTGCAGGTAGCGGGCTTCTTCAGCCACGCGCAGGGGCACACGCCCACTCTTCATGCGTTCGCGCTCGGCGCTGCCGGCAAGCTTGACGAGTTCCTCCAGGGCATTGTCAGGCAAACCGGGAAACTGGCGGCCCAGGGTCTGCGCTTCGTCGCCAAGCGACGGTCGATGGCTTTCCAGCATGCTCGCCAATACTTCGCTACGACGCGCTGTCAGGCGGTTGGCCAATCGCTCGTTCAGGGCGCTCGGGCGCTGCTCTGCTGGCGTATCTGGCAGCAACTGTTGTATGGCGTCTTCGGCCAACCCTGCCAGGACAACCTCGCTCAGTTTGCCTTCGTCGAGTTCCGAGCGGCTGATCTCGATCTGCAACGTGTCGGTTTTTGGCTGTGTGCCGAAGTAGACTGCGTCCCCCCATTTTTCGGCACCGGTGAACACCTTCAGTCTGTAGCGCGCTGGCCAGCCTGGCAGGCTTACCAGTTCTGGCAGCGCGAAGTTCATGTGTGCAGCCAAGGGCATGCCTTGACGCACCCGGGTGATGATGCTCTGGACGTCGTTATCCAGTTTCAGCCGCAGCATGGCATCGGCCAGCAAAACCGGCGGCCGGGAGCTGGTGACCTGGCTACGGCGCAAGATGGATGCATCGACTTCGGTAATACGCAAGGCGGTAAGACGCTCCGAGGCATCCAGCCCTTGGCTGAACCGGCCCAGCGCCTCAAGCAACTGCGTATCGTCCCATTCCAGCGGGTTGTCGTGGGCCAGTTGCCAGCGCTGGTCACCCAGGTAGCGCAAGACAGGGGGGTAGGCATCGGGGTCGTTCGGGTGGCGCACACGCCACTGTCCGTCGGTTTCGAACACTTCATACAGTTTGCCTTGAAGCCGGACATGGGGTTTGTCATCGATGATGTAATGCCCTTGGGAATCAGGCAGTGCATCCTCTGGCAACGCCTTCAAGGTGCTGTAAGGGCTCATGTCGGGGTGCCAAAGCCGTTCGCGGCCATCTTTCCAGACACTGTTCAAGGCATCGACGAACCCCGATGCCTTGACGGCCTGACTGCCGACGGCGAAACCGGCAACCACGGCGGCATTGATGGCCAGCGACTCCAGTTGCTGCAGCGCTTCCTGGGTATCGCCGTCTTCCCAGGCCTCGAACCCGGTGAACACCGAATCCATGAGATCGTAGGCAAATACCCCAAGCATCGCGGCATCCAGCCCAGGCACGAAGAAGGCGGCCACATTGAGCATGTTCATGCCTGCGTCAAGCCAATGCTGCAGCCGTTCCTTGCGTGCCTTGGCGTCGGCATCGGCGGTCGGCACCGCGATCGTTCTGGCATCTGCCTTGAGGCGGCGCTTGTGGTCTTTGTAAAGCACTTGCCAGATAGGGAGGGCCAGGCTCGTCCGGCTGAAGTGCAGCTCAGGCTTTTCCTTGGGTTTGCGCGTTGAAGCGCTTTGCTCGAACAGCGCATTTTCGAGCTTGCGGCCAAGTTCGACCTGGCGGTCCTTGTAAGCGAAGCTGATCAAGTGGTGGCGAAACGTGGTTTGCAGCAGGCGTTGACGTACGTGAGCGCCGGCCTCTCGCAAGGAAGCAAATTCCCTCACCGGGTGTTGGGTATCCTGGGGAATGTAGAGCATGCAGGGGTTGCTCTGGTCGGCTTCATCGGGGCCTATCAGCAGTACGTCATGAATCGGGATGCCGAACAGGCTGAAGCGCCAGCAATGAAGCTTGTGATCGCCGTAGCGCGGCGTGCTTTCGTTGTCGCATAGCTGTACCAGGGCGTCGCGACCTTTGAGCGTCAACAGGTTCTTGAGATAAGCGAGCATTGCTTCGGCTTTCAATGCCTGCCGGCTTGCATCGGTCCACAGCTGCTCGATCGTGGCCTTTGTTGGGCCTTCATAAATGCTCTGCAAGTGGTCCTGGTACTGTTGGCCCAGGTCCAGGCTGCGGCAAAGGCTGACGAAAGCTTTGAGTTCGAGACCGGAAAGTGAAGTGTCGTTCTTCGGGCCAACGGTCAGGGCGTCGAATGGCCCCACCTCCCCAGGGCCTTCGAAGTTATGCAGTGCAGCTTCCAGCAACGAACGCCTCTGTGGCGGCCCGTCGCGGCACTCGATGTACGAGTCGTCACCGTCGATTGAAATTTCGAGGCCGGGAGGATTCTGCAACGTGATGAATCTCTTGAACGGTTGGTGCAGATATTGGGCTTTGTCCACGTTGATATTCGGGCCCAACCGGCTCTCTAGCAAAGGCTTGCAGAATTCGCTGATCTGCCTGAAGTCCTTGAGCGCGACTCGCAGTGCCTTGAAGCCGGCATCGCGAGTGTCAATCAGCTGTCGTACATGTGCTTGATCTTCAGCGCTGGCCGCAGCGTACCAAGCGTAAGGCGAGCCGTTTTCGTCGAGGTAGTCCTTGCGCACGCTCTGCACGACGCGGCGGGTATGGTCGGGGTGCATTGTTCGGGCCCAGGCAGGCAGGCTACGAACGATCTGGGCCTGATGGAAAGGCACGGGAGGGGTGGACATGTTGAATGCTCCAAGGTCAGTGGAGGCATCAGTCGAAAGGATTCGGCTCGGCATGCGGTGGTATTTAGTTGAATGCACAGGTCGGTCCTGTGCACGAGAGCGTCGGTAGGGGAGCAGCGCGGGCAGGGCTGGTGGGAGATGGTGGACTACGGCATGGCGTAGGCATGCTGTGTGGGGACGCCGGCGCATTGCGGTGGAGCCGGCGCCATGATGCCTGGCCTTAGGTCGGCACTCTGTCAGGGAGAACTACGATGCATTCGCTATGCAGTCCCAGGGATTACCAGCTGGACCTCGACGGTATTGAGATTGCGGTACGGACTTGGGGGCCGGAAGACGGCATTCCTGTGCTGGCCGTGCATGGCTGGCTGGATAATGCGGCCTCGTTCGAACGCCTGGGGCCGTTGCTGGAGGGCTGCTTCGTCGTGGCCCCCGACCTGGTCGGCCACGGCCGTTCGGACCATCGTCGCCACGACAGTGGCTACTACCTGTGGGAACATGCCGAGGACATGCTGGCGGTGACCGACAGCCTGGGGCTGGCGCAATTCCATGTGTTGGCGCATGGCATGGGTACCGGGGTGGCGTCGCTGCTGGCGGCCATGACCAGCGGTATCGCCAGCATGACCTTCCTCGACGGCATGGGTGCACCGTTCACGGTGGCCGAGGATGATCGCGTGCAACACCTGGCCCGGGCCTACCGGCTCAAGCGCATGGTGCAGCGCAGTCAGTTGCAGGGCTTTGCCGAGCCGGCCGTCGACCGTTTCGAGGACCTTGAAACGGCCCTGGAGCAACGCCGCGAGCGCCTGGACACCGAGCTGTCGGAAGGGGCTGCACGGCTGCTGGCGCTGCGTGACCTGCTGCAGTTGGGCGAGGGTTATTGCTGGCGCCACGACCCGCGCCTGGTACTGCCCGAGCCCATGCCGCTGACCGAGCGCGAAGCCTGCGACCTGCTCAGCCAGATCCGTTGCCCGTTGTACCTGCTGTTCGGCCGCCAGGGGGCATTCACCGGTGAGGCCTTTACCCGGCGCCAGGCGGCCTTGCCCAGCCAGGCGAAGATCTCCTGGCATCCGGGCGGGCACCACTTCCATCTGGATGCGCCGGACCGGGCGCTGGTCGACCAATTGTTGCGCATCCTGGCCCGTCATGAAGGGGACGTGCTGCAACGGTTGGTGAACGAGTAGGTGAGTCTGGTCATGCCGTGCGGACCTGGGCTATGGTGGCTGTGGGAGCGGCTTTAGCCGCGAACACCGGCGCAGCCGGTGCCATACACCGCGCTGATTCTTCGCAGCGATCCTCTACAGGAATCCAGCAGCCACAAGGAGCCCCGGCATGCGACCATTCGCCATCAAGCACATCGACCACCTCGTTCTGCGGGTCAGCGACCTGGAGCGCAGCGTTGCCTTCTACACCGAGCTGCTCGGCTGCACGGTCAGCCGCGTGCGCGAAGACCTGGGTATGGTCCACCTGGCCACCGGCACGGCGATGATCGACCTGGTGACCCTGGACGGTCCCCTGGGGCAGCCTGGCGGGGCGGCGCCGGGGGCCGAGGGGCGCAACCTGCACCATTTCTGCCTGCGCATCGAGCCGTTCGATGAGCCGGCACTGAAGGCCTACCTGCAAGCCGCGGGGGTTGAGGTTGAACCTGCCGAAAAGCGCTATGGCGCTGAAGGCGAGGGGCTGTCGCTGTACTGCTACGACCCGGACGGCAACCAGGTCGAGCTCAAAGGACCGGTACTGGCAACGAGGGCTCCATGACTGACCTGCACACCCGCGAGCACTGGATCGACACCGCGCAAGGCAAGCTGTTCGCCCAGGAATGGGCGCCTTTGCAGGCGCAGGGTGCACCGATCGTCCTGCTGCATGATTCGCTGGGTTGCGTCGCCTTGTGGCGCGAGTTTCCGGCGCAGCTTGCGCAAACCACCGGACACCGGGTAATCGCCTACGACCGCCTGGGCTTTGGCCGCTCCGACGCCCACCCGGGCAGGTTGCGCCTGGGCTTTGTCGAGGGCGAGGCGCAGCAGGGGTTCACGGCGTTGCGCGCGTATTTTGGCATTGGCGATTTCATTGTCTTCGGCCACAGCGTGGGCGGCGGCATGGCTGTGGCCTGTGCGGCGGCCTTCGCCAGCCACTGTACGGGGCTGATTACCGAATCGGCGCAGGCGTTTGTCGAGGCCCGTACCCTTGAAGGCATTCGCGTGGCCGACCGGCAGTTTGCCGAACCCGGGCAGTTGCAACGGCTGGAGCGCTACCATGGCGACAAGGCCGAGTGGGTATTGCGCGCCTGGGTGGACAACTGGCTGGCCGAGGACTTTGCCGGCTGGAGCCTGGATGAGGTGCTGCCGCAGGTACGCTGCCCGCTGTTGAGCCTGCATGGCGATAACGACGAGTTCGGCTCGCCTGCACATCCCGAACGGCTGGTGGCGCTGGCTGGCGGGCCGGGGGTGATGCGGTTGCTGCAGGGCTGTGGGCATGTACCGCACCGAGAGCAGGCTGAGCGGGTATTGGCAGAGGTCGTACAGTTCTTGCGCTAAACGTTGGCTTGAAACTGGCTACGGTCCCTGTAGGCGCGCGTGGGGCTTACATGCGCCGTTCGTTCAAGCGCCCACCTTGCCCCTGGGCCAACACTGGCGGCTCCAACTTGCCTGGAGCCACCCATGCGTATCCTCTACGCCCCATTGTTCTTCTTCGGTTTCATCGCCGCTGCACTGGCGCTGGCAACCCGCCCGCTGTGGCTGTTGCCACTGCTGGCCAGCGCTGTGTTGCTGTCATTCACCTGCGAATGGCTCATCCCTTACAAGACCGCCTGGAACCAGACGCAAGGCGAGGGCCGACGTGACCTTTGCCATGCCCTGGTCAACGAGTGCCTGACCCTCTCCAGCGTGGCATCCATCCCACTGCTGGCCAGCTGCCTCCCGGCAACCGACCTGTGGCCCGTCCATTGGCCGCTGGCCTTGCAGTTGCTGTTGGCAATCGTGGTAGCGGACCTGGGCATCACCCTGGTGCATTACGCCAGCCACCGCAGCCCGCTGCTGTGGCGGCTGCATGCGGTACACCACAGCGTCACCCGGCTGTACGGCTTCAACGGCTTGCTGAAACACCCCGTGCACCAACTGCTCGAAACCCTGGGCGGGACTCTGCCGTTGCTGGTGCTCGGCCTGCCTGTCGAGGTGGCTACACTGCTGGCGTTCAGCGTGTCGATCCAGTTGTTGCTGCAGCACGGCAACGTGGACATGCGCATCGGCGGCTTGCGCCATGTGTTCGCTTGGGCGCCGGTGCACCGCCTGCACCACCTGAAGTACGGCACCACCGGTGACGTCAACTTCGCACTGTTCTTCCCGCTATGGGACCGTCTGCTTGGCACGGTGCTGTACTTGCCAGGCTACGCGCTGGCAGATGACGACATGGGGATCGGTGACCGGCCGGATTATCCGCAGGCCTACCTGGCGCAACTGCGTGAGCCTTGGGTGAGCGGCGATGCGCAACCACCGGCCCTGCTGCCGGCAGCACTGCGCCAGGCGTTAGCCGAACGTGCGTAGGCGCAGTCGACGCAAGGCGGTGCCGGGGGGCATGCCGAACTGACGGCGCACACTGCGGGTAAAATGCGCCGAGTCGGCAAACCCTGCCAGCAGTGCTGCTTCGGTCAGGCTGGCGCCGCCCAACGCCAATTGCAGGGCCACGCGCAGGCGCTGCCACAGCACCAGGCGCCGTACCGACAGCTCCAGCGTGCCGCTGAACAGGCGCTCCAACTGACTGATCGACAGCGCGGCGGTACTGGCCAGTTCGTAGGCCGGCAGGGCCCGTTCGTCCAGCGCATGGATGCGCTTGAGTGCTTTGCTCAGGCGCGGGTCGAGCGGGCGGCGGGGCCACTGCCGCAGGCACTCGGCCAGTTGCTCAGGGCTGTTGCCGGCTTGCTCGCAGACCTGTGCCAGGTCTGCCACGTCGAACGCCAGGGGCTCGGCGAACAAGGTAAGGCAGGGTATGCCATGGCTGAGGATGGCGTGTGGTTGCTGCGACGGGATGACCACCTGCTGGCCGCTATAGCGCTGCTCGCCCAGGCATACCTCGACATCCGCACCGAGGCCGATCAATACCTGGTGCGCGTAATGCGCGTGGCTGTCGGTTTTGCCTAGCGTGGCCAGCAGCAGGCAGTGATCGCCCGCCAACCAGATATCGCCTTGCCAGCCCTGTGTCGCCTTATCGTTCATGCAGCCCTCTTGTGCGCCTGGTCATGCCAGTGGATATCCCGGCAAAGCCTATTATGCTTCAGTGACCTTGCTGCGATCCGAGGCGGCCCGCCTCGTCGTGCTTCGCATATCCAAAGCAAGTCCCCCAGGGCCTGGGTGCGATGGTGAAAAAGATTTGAGGTGCTCCCGGCCTGCATAACGACAAGACGGAGGCACCCCATGGCGGTTCTCGACAGCACATCCACGGGCAGCGCGCCCCAACGCGGTATCACCCGGGAGGAGCGCAAGGTCATCTTCGCCTCGTCCCTTGGGACGGTCTTCGAATGGTACGACTTCTACCTGTACGGCTCACTGGCGGCGATCATCGCCAAGCACTTCTTTGCCGGGGTCAATGAAACCACCTCGTTCATCTTCGCCTTGCTGGCCTTTGCCGCCGGCTTTGCCGTGCGGCCGTTCGGCGCCATCGTGTTCGGGCGCCTGGGCGACATGATCGGGCGCAAGTACACCTTCCTCATCACTATTGTCATCATGGGCCTGTCCACCGCCGTGGTGGGCCTGCTGCCCAGCTACACCACGATCGGCGTGGCCGCGCCGATCATCCTGGTTACCCTGCGCCTGCTGCAGGGCCTGGCATTGGGGGGCGAGTACGGCGGGGCGGCCACCTACGTGGCCGAACATGCACCCAAAGGCCGGCGCGGCTTTTTCACCGCCTGGATCCAGACCACGGCCACCCTGGGGCTGTTCCTCTCGTTGCTGGTGATCATGGCCTGCCGCACGGCCATGGGTAACGAGGTGTTCGAGGCCTGGGGCTGGCGGGTGCCGTTCCTGCTGTCGATCCTGCTGCTGGCGATTTCGGTATACATCCGCATGCAACTCAACGAGTCGCCGGTGTTCATGAAGATGAAGGCCGAGGGCAAGGCGTCCAAGGCGCCGCTGACCGAAGCGTTCGCCCGCTGGGACAACCTCAAGGTGGTGATCATGTCGCTGCTCGGCGGTACCGCCGGCCAGGCCGTGGTGTGGTACACCGGGCAGTTCTATGCGCTGTTCTTCCTGTTGCAGATGCTCAAGATCGAGCCGCAGACCGCCAACCTGCTGATCGCCGGTTCGCTGCTGATCGGCACGCCGTTCTTCATCTTCTTCGGCAGCCTGTCCGACCGCATCGGCCGCAAGAAAATCATCATGGCCGGCTGCATCATCGCCGCACTGACCTACTTCCCGATCTTCAAGGCACTGACCCAGTACGGCAACCCGGATGTGTTCGTTGCCCAGGAGCAGAACCCGGTGGTGGTGATGGCCGACCCTGGCCAGTGCGCGTTCCAGTTCGACCCGGTGGGCAAGGCCAAATTCACCAGTTCGTGCGATATCGCCAAGAGCCTGCTGGCCAAGCGGGCCATCCCCTATACCAACGAAGCGGCCGAACCAGGCAGCGTGGCGCAGGTCCGCATTGGTGAGCGGGTGTTGCCGAGCTTTGATGGCAGCAGCCTGGCGGCAGCGGACTTCAAGGCGCAGAGCGACGCCTTTACCGCGAACTTGACCGGGGCGTTGAAAGAGGCGGGCTACCCGGAGAAGGCCGACCCGGCGAAGATCCATTACCCGATGGTGCTGTTGCTGCTGACCTTGCTGGTGGTCTACGTGACCATGGTCTACGGGCCGATCGCCGCCTGGCTGGTGGAGCTGTTCCCGGCGCGTATCCGTTACACCTCGATGTCGCTGCCTTACCACATCGGCAACGGCTGGTTCGGCGGTTTCCTGCCGACGGTGGCGTTTGCCATGGTGGCGGCGACCGGGGATATCTATTACGGCTTGTGGTACCCGATCGTGATTGCGGTGATGACGGCGGTGTTGGGGATTTTCTTCCTGCCGGAGACCAAGGACCGGGATATCACCCACACCTGAAGGTTTAGGCTGCCAGTACCGGCCTCTTCGCGGGTGAACCCGCTCCCACAGGTACAACACAGGCTTCGAGAACTGTGCAGTACCTGTGGGAGCGGGTTCACCCGCGAAGAGGCCGGTATTGGCAACCCATCAGTCGAAATAGCCACGCAGCCCAAAGGCATACCCGGTATCCACCCCCTCAGCCTCACCCCGCCCCCAGCGCTTCTTCAACACGAACTCGAATGCCGGTTCGTACAACCCGTCCCGCACCAGTGCACCCGCCAGCACCTCCACGTCATACCAGCCATTGTCCAGCTCGATGATTGGCCGCCCCGGCACCTGGTAGCGCGCCATCAGGTCACCCAGTGTCTTGGGCGTGAAGTGCTGCAGGATGCGCCAGGTGTACAGCATCAGCGCACCGTGCTCGACCTGCAGCACATAGCCATTGCGGCGGTGCTTGAGGCGGCTGCCGGGTTCGAGCAGGGCCGGGGTGTGTCTGTCCAGGGTGAACAGGATGCGGTAGGGCAGGTTGTCGACCCCGGCCAGCGGCAGCACGATACCTTCGCGCACGGCCTGGTCGCCGCTGTCGCCATGGGTGAACGCATGGGCCAGGTCGTCGGGCAGTTCATGTTGTTGCTTGAAGCGCTCGAGCAGCTGGATATCGCCAAGCAGAAAGTAGTCGACCAGGTCATTGAGCACTTCGCTGAATTCGTGGCGCATCTGTTTTCCTTGTTGGTGCGCATGAGGGCAATGGCAAATGTAGCACTTCAGATTGGCTTCAGATTGCCCCCGGATACTGCCCCCAACACCTGACCTGAAAGGGGGACAGCCATGACCCAGGCAGACAGCTCCAACCTGTTTCCACTGGCTATTGGTAGCCACGGCGATCGCCTTGCCCATTTGACGCTGAAACTCCCGGGGGAACCTGGGCGCGACGAGCTGGAGCAGTTCATTCACGCCCGCTTTGCCTGCGCCCACCACGCCGACGTGCAGCACTACCTGCCCGAACTGCTCGGCTTGCACGACAGCCATGGACGCTTGATGGCCGCCGCCGGCATACGCCTGGCCAGCAGTGGCCCGACCTTCATCGAGCGTTACCTGGATGAACCGCTGGAGGTGGCCGTGACCCGGCTGTCGACCAGCCCGGTGAGCCGTGCGCAGTTGGTTGAAGTGGGTAACCTGGCCGCACTCAGCGCCGGCAGTGCGCGGATCATGATCATTGCCGTGACCTGGTTGCTGGCCGCCCGCGGCTTGCAGTGGGTGGCCTTCACCGGGGCTGCGACCCTGGTCAACAGCTTTCATCGCCTGGGCCTGGTGCCCACGGCGCTGGCCGTGGCCGACCCTGGTCGGCTGAACGGCGACGCCGGCAGTTGGGGCAGTTACTACGCGCAGCACCCGCAGGTGTTCGTCGGCAGCATCGGCTACGGCCATGAAGCCCTGGCCCGCGGCGGAGTGTTCGAGCGGTTGGGTTTGCCCGCGAGCGTACAGGAGGCCGGCCATGCTGCATGAATGCCAGCTGTTCAGGGACGTGTTGCAACTGCATGCCCGCCACCGAGGGGCGCAACCGGCGTTGCTGGGCCTTGCCGGGTCATTCACCTATCAACAGTTGCTGGACGAGGTCGAGCACCGCCAGGCCTGGTTGAGCGCGCAGCCACCGGGCACTTTCGTCCTGGCCCTGGAGAACGGCCCCGAGGCGCTGTTCTGGGACCTGGCGGCGCTGTTCGCGGCGCGTCCCATCGTCATCCTGCCGGCGTTCTTCAGCAGTACCCAGCGGCGCCACTGCCTGGCGCAGAGCGGGGCGGTGCTGGCGCTGGCCGATGAGGCCTTCGCTGACGACTTGCACGCCAGCGGCTTCAGTGCCGGTGAGCGTTTCTGGAGCCGGCAGCCGCCAGCGAGCGCGCCCTTGCCACCGGGTACTGCGAAGATTACCTACACCTCCGGCAGCACCGGTGCACCCAAGGGCGTATGCCTGAGCGCCGATGCCATGCTGCGGGTAGCGCGTGAACTGGAGGCCGCCAGCCGGTCTGCGGCGCCGGGCAAGTACCTGGCGGTCTTGCCCCTGGCAGTGCTGCTGGAAAACCTGGGGCTTTACGCGGCCCTGCTGGCCGGGGCGAGCATTGCCCTGTACCCGCAGGCGCAGCTGGGTTTTCGCGGTGCCAGCCAGGTCGACTTCAAGCAGTTGCTGGGCGCCATTGCCTTGAGTGGTGCCGAAAGCCTGATCCTGGTGCCGCAACTGCTGCTTGGGTTGGTCACCGCCATCGAACGCGGCCTGATGCGAGTTGGCCCGTTGCGCTTCGTGGCGGTGGGCGGCGCGCGGGTGGCGCCGAGCCTGCTGGCCCGTGCCGCGGCCATCGGGCTACCGGTGTTCGAGGGCTACGGCCTGTCCGAATGCGCCTCGGTGGTATGCCTCAACCGCCCCGGCGGCCAGCGCTCGGGCAGTGTCGGGCGGCCGCTGCCGCATGTGCAGGTGCGCATTGCCGAAGATGGCGAGGTGCAGGTGGCCGGCTCGGCGTTGCTCGGCTACCTGGGCGAGCCACCTTTCAGCGAGCCGTGGTTGTCGACCGGTGACCTGGGGCACTTCGACAGCGACGGCTTCCTGTACCTGGCCGGGCGCAAGAAGCACCAGTACAGCACCAGCTTCGGGCGCAACGTCAACCCCGAGTGGGTCGAGGCCGAACTGACCCAGGGCGGGGTGATCGCCCAGGCGTTCGTTCATGGCGAGGGCCTGGCGCACAACCTGGCGCTGGTCTGGCCGCTGGACCCGCAGGCCGATGATCACACCCTGGAACAGGCCGTCCGCCAGGCCAATGCCGGGCTGCCGGACTATGCCCGGGTACATGCCTGGCGGCGCTTGCCCGAGCCCTTGAGTGCCGCCGGGCAAACCCTGACCGCCAATGGCCGGCCACGCCGCGAACAGATCCTGCGGTGTTACCAGTCCTTGCTATCCGACCTTCAATGAGCGACGAGGTTGCCATGCTTTTCTTCGATATGCTGCAACAGGAAACCGCCGACGAGCGTACGGCATTGTTCAACGTCCCGGTCATCCGCGACGCGCTGGCCGGCAAGGCCAGCCTCGAGGCCTATGTGGCCTTCCTCACCCAGGCCTACCACCACGTGCGGCACACCGTGCCATTGATGATGGCCTGCGGCGCCCGCTTGCCGGCGCGGCTGGAGTGGCTGCGCGGTGCAGTGTGCGAGTACATCGAGGAGGAGTACGGCCACGAGCGCTGGATTCTCGATGACATCGCCGCCTGCGGGGGCGATCCGCAGCAAGTGGCGGGCGGCCGCCCGGCGTTGCCCATCGAGCTGATGGTGGCATTTCTCTACGACCAGATTGCCCGTGGTAACCCGGTCGGGCTGTTCGGCATGGTCAATGTGCTCGAAGGCACCAGTATTGCCCTGGCCACCCAGGCTGCCGGGACCCTGCAGAGCAGCCTTGGCCTGCCGGACCAGGCATTCAGCTACCTGAGTTCCCACGGCGCCCTGGACCAGGACCACATGGCCACCTACCGCGGGCTGATGAACCGACTGGACCAGCCCGAGGACCAGCAGGCGGTAATCCACGCCGCCAAGGTTGTGTATCGCCTCTACACCGCCATGTTCGAAGGGCTGCCGCGTGCCGCGCAGCAGGAGGCACAGCATGCGCTTGCCTGATTGCGTGGCGGTGCTCACTGGCGCCAGCGGTGGCATCGGCCTGGAGTTGGCGGACCAGCTGTGCAGCGCCGGTGCCCGGGTGCTGGCGGTAAGCCGGCAACAGGGCAAGCTGGCCGAGCTGATGGTGCGCTACCCTGGGCAACTGCTTTGGCAGCAGGCCGACCTGCGCAGCGCCGAAGGCCGCCGCGACGTGCTGGAAGCGGCGCGGGCGATGGGCTGTTGCAACCTGTTGATCAACGCTGCCGGGGTCAACCGCTTCGCCATGCTCGAACAGATGGACGAGGCGGCCCTGGACGAGTTGTTCGATCTCAACATCAAGGCCGCCGTGCAGCTTACCCGCCTGTGCCTGCCGCTGCTGCGCGAGCAACCCAGTGCTCTGGTGGTGAACGTGGGTTCGATCTACGGCTCGATCGGCTACCCCGGCTATGCCACCTACTGCGCCAGCAAGTTTGCCTTGCGCGGGTTTTCCGAGGCGCTGCGCCGCGAGCTGGCCGACACTTCGGTGAACGTGCTATATGCCGCACCGCGCACCACCCACACGACGATGAACAGTAGCGCTGCGCAGGCCCTGAACCAGGCGCTTAAGGTGGGCGTCGATGACCCGCAGGATGTCGCCCGGGCAGTGCTCGATGCCGTGCAGGCCGAGCGCAGCGAACTGTACCTGGGCTGGCCGGAAAAACTTTTCGTGCGCCTTAACGGCATGCTGCCGGGCGTGGTCGACCGCGCCCTGCGCAAACAACTGCCGCTGATCCGTCGCTACAGCACCTGGCACAGCAAGGAGTCGAGCAAATGAAGCGTCTGATACTGGCCAGCCTGCTGGCAATCGCCCCGTTCACCTGGGCCCTCGACCAGAACGGAACCCAGCAACTCAATGCCATCCAGCAGCGCTGGGCGGTAATACGCTACAACCTGCCCGAAGCCCAGCGTGCCGGGGCGTTCGAGGCCCTGGCGGTGCAGTCGGCGGCGTTGGTGCGCCAGCACCCGGGCTCGGCCGAACCGCTGATCTGGGACGGCATCGTCAACAGCAGTTGGGCCGGTGCCACCGGCGGGCTGGGCGCGCTGGGCAAGGTCAAGGCTGCCCGTACCAGCCTGGAAAAGGCCCTGGCCATGGACCCCAAGGCGCTGCAGGGCTCGGCCTACACCAGCCTGGGTGCGCTGTACGATCAGGTACCCGGCTGGCCGCTGAGCTTCGGCGACCAGGCCAAGGCCGAGGCCATGCTGCGCCAGGCATTGGCGATCAACCCCGAGGGTATCGACAGCAACTACTTCTGGGCCGACCACCTGTACCGGCAGAACCGCTACGCCGAAGCCCGTGCTGCCCTGCAAAAGGCCTTGCAGGCACCGCCCCGCCCCGGGCGGGAGCTGGCTGACCAGGGCCGCCGTGGTGAAATAGATGCTTTACTCAAAGCGATCAAGGACAAACAGGATTGAGCATGCGCCTACTGCTGGTTGAAGACGACGCCGCGCTGGGGGAGGGCATCTGTGACGGCCTACGCCGCGAGGGCTATACCCTCGACTGGTTGCAGGATGGCGCCAGCGCCTTGCATGCCCTGTGCCACGAGGAGTTCGACCTGGCCATCCTCGACCTGGGCTTGCCACGCCTGGACGGCATCGAGCTGCTGCGGCGCCTGCGCGTGGCCGGGAAGAGCCTGCCGGTGCTGGTGCTGACCGCCCGTGACGCCACCGACGACCGCATCGCCGGGCTGGATGCCGGCGCCGATGACTACCTGGTGAAACCCTTTGACCTCAACGAACTCAAGGCCCGCTTGCGGGCCTTGCTGCGTCGTAGCAGTGGCCGCGCGCGGGTATTGATCGAACACGCCGGGGTGTGCCTGGACCCGGTCAGCCAACAGGTGCACTACCAGGGCCAGCCGGTGGTGCTCACGCCCAAGGAGTACCTGCTGCTTCACGAATTGCTGGCCCAGCCGGGCAAGGTGTTCACCCGTGAACGGTTGACCCAGTTGTTGTATGGATGGGATGAAGAGCCGGAGAGCAATACCCTGGAAGTGAACATCTACCAACTGCGCAAAAAGCTGTTCAACGGCCTGATTCGTACCGTACGCGGGATCGGCTATCTGGTGGAAGTCAAGGCATGAGCTCGCTGCGTCAACGCACCTTATGGCGGGTGATGCTGCTGTTGCTTGGCGGCAGCGGATTGCTGGCGCTGTATAACTACCATGACAGCCGCCACGAAATTAACGAGGTGTACGATGCCCACCTGGCGCAGAACGCGCGGCTGCTGCAGGGCATCATGAGCCTGCCGGTGCAGGGACAGAGCCGTGACGAGTTATACCGCGCCTTCGACGAGGCCTTGAGCAAGGCCGGGCAGGACAAGGTAGGGCACCGCTATGAGAGCAAGCTGGCCTTCCAGGTATGGGCCGACGACAACGGCTTGCTGGTGCACACGCCCAGCGCCCCGCAGCTGGGGCAGCCGCCCCGGGCGCCGGGGTTTGCCGACATGGTGATGGATGGGCACCGCTGGCGCAGTTTCGTCTTGCCGGTGCCGGAAAAACACTGGGTAATCTGGGTGGGTGAGCGCAACGACGTGCGTGACGACCTGATCGAGCGCATCGTGCGGCACACGCTGTTGCCATTCCTGTTCGGCAGCCTGGCCCTGGCCTTGCTGGTGTGGGCGGCCATTGGCTGGGGACTGCGGCCGTTGCAGAACATGGCCAAGGTGATCCGCGCCCGCCACGCCGAGTCACTCGAGCCGTTGCAGCTGGTACCGCTGCCGAAGGAACTGGAGCCGATGCAGGCGGCGATCAACCGCCTGCTCGGGCAGATCGACGACCTGCTGCGCCGCGAGCACCGTTTCATCGCCGATGCCGCCCACGAGATGCGCACGCCCTTGGCCGTCCTGCGCCTGCATGCGCAGAACGCCCTCAATGCAGCCAGCGAGGCCGAGCGGGACAAGGCTCTGCAGTTCCTGATGGGCGGTGTCGACCGCCTTGCCCGGGTGGTCAATCAGCTGTTGACCCTGGCCCGCCTGGAGCCACGGCCCGGCCAGCGTGCCTGGCCGCAGGTTGACCTGGAGGGAGTGGTGGCCGAGACCCTGGCCGAGCTGACTCCATGGATACTGGAATGCGGGCTGGAGCCTTCGCTGGACATCGCAGCAGGCGACTACCACGTGCACACCGACGCTGGCGCGCTGGGCATTGCCTTGCAGAACCTGGTGACCAATGCCGTGGACCATTCGCCAGCGGGGGGGAGGGTCACCGTGACGCTGCAGCGTGAAGGGCAAGCCCTGCTGATCAGTGTCGACGACGAAGGGCCGGGCATCGCCGTGGCAGACCAGCAGCGGGTATTCGAGCGTTTCTACAGCAAGGGTTCGACCAATGGCGCTGGGCTGGGGTTGTCGATCGTCAGCACCATCATGAAGCGCCTGGGTGGCAATGTGCAGTTGCGCAATCAGCTACCACACGGGTTGCGCGCGACCCTGCGCCTGCCCGTGGGGCCATAAACGTACACCTAGTGTTTCTGGGTGATCTGGATCAGGTTGCCGCAGGTGTCATCGAACACCGCCACGGTGACGGGCCCCATGGGGGTGGGCGGCTGGGTGAATTGCACGCCCGCCGCGCACAGCCGGGTATATTCGGCCTGGATGTCACGCACGCCGAACGAGGTGGCAGGGATGCCGTCCTGCCTGAGCGCGGCCTTGTATACCTTGGCAGCCGGGTGTGCGTCGGGCTCCAGCAGCAACTCGACGCCGTTGGGGTCGTTGGGGGAGGTGAGGGTCAGCCAGCGGTGCCGGCCCATGGGGACGTCGTGCTTGGGCTCGAAACCGAGTACGTAGTGGTAGAAAGCCAGGGCTTTGGCCTGGTCGTCGACGAGGATGCTGGTGACTATGATCTTCATGAACGCACACCGTATGCATGGGGTCGATAAGTATCAGTAAAGCCGTTCGGGGGCATTTGACCAGTGGCAACGCTCGAGCAGGGGGCACCTGCAAGGAACATGCGCTGCTGCAGCTGATCGCCTTTACGGGGCTGGTGGGGTGGGCTGTGTTTCCAGATGGGCTGCGAGCTGAACGGTCATTAACGTTGGTCGGGCGTAATCAACCAAGCCAGGAGTCATGACCATGCAAGAAGAATCGATGAATGAACTGCCAGCTCGCGATGACCACGATCTAATGGATCACCCGGAACCTCAGGAGACACTGTCCAGGCGCAAGCGTGGGGTAGGCCCTGTGGTCGGCATGGCATGCGCGCCAGAGTACAAACTGATCGGCGACGACTGTGTGCCGACGAATGTCGACTTCGAGTAGTACGCAGGGGGCGCAAGGCGTCCCCCCTACAAAAAACCTGCCCAAGCCATAGGTAAATCCTTCATCACCCAGCCCCCACCCACCCGCTGCCAAGGGTAAAGTGTCAGGCCTGATCCCAGCGCGCCCAGACCGGCGTCAGAGAGGTGCCCGTGGCGGCCTATACATTGCGACAACTCAAGTACTTCGTCACCACGGTGGAGGCCGGCAGCGTTGCCGAGGCTTCACGCCAGCTGTACATCGCCCAGCCGTCCATCTCCACGGCCATCAAGAGCCTGGAGGAAAGTTTCGGCGTGCAGCTGTTCATTCGCCACCACGCCCAGGGTGTGTCGCTGACGCCCAGCGGCAAGCGCTTTTATGCCAAGACCAAGTCGCTGCTGCAGATGGCCCACGAATTCGAGCAGAATGCCCTGGCCGACAACGACACCGTGGCCGGGCAAATCGACATCGGTTGCTTCGAAACCGTGGCACCGCTGTACCTGCCGCGCCTGATCGCCGGCTTTCGCCAGCGTTACCCGGGGGTGGATATCCGCCTGCGCGACGGCGAGCAGCAGGACCTGATCCAGGGCCTGACTGCCGGTACCTTCGACCTGGCGTTTCTCTACGACCATGACCTGGACGGCACCATCGAGGCCGAGCCGCTGATGCCGCCGCAGAAGCCCTATGTGCTGCTGCCCGAGAACCACCGCTTCGCCGGCCAGGCCCAGGTATCGCTGCGCGACCTGTGCCCGGAGCCGATGATCCTGCTGGATGTGGCCCCCAGCCGCACCTACTTCGTCAGCCTGTTCAACGAAATGGGCCTGACGCCCAACATCGTCTTCAGCTCGCCGTCAATCGAAATGGTGCGTGGCATGGTCGGGCAGGGCTTCGGCTTTTCGCTGCTGGTGACGCGACCGCATTCGGAGTACACCTACGACGGGCAACGCCTGGCCATGCTGGATATCGCCGAGCCGGTGGCACTGTCGGGGTTGGCGGCAGCGTGGTTGAAGCGGGTGCAACTGACCAAGCCGGCGCAGCTGTTCGTCGAGTTCTGCCGGGAAGAACTGGCCAGGTTCTGAAACAGGCACGCCATGCTTCCTTCTTCCAAGGCATGGCGCGCCTGCTGATCAGGGACTGACCTGGTAGCCGCGCCCCTGCAGGCATCCGGCGTAGGCACTGGCATGGGCCTGGGCTTTCGCTTCGTCCTGGCCGCGACGGTCCTGGCGGCGGTCCTGACGCTGGCGCATGCCACCGACCGCAGCACCGGCGGCGGCTACTTCACCGGCGCGGTTCTGCCGGTATTGCTCCTTGGCATCGTCACCGACCCGATCATACAGCTCGTCGTGCTGGTTGCCGCGCACCTGCGCGCCTGCCGCACCGGCAACCGCGCCGGCAGCGGCACCGCGTACGCGGCCACCGACATGGGGGGCGTTGGAGGTCGCGGCACTGTTCGCGGCATTGGTCGCGACGGTATTGCAATCATTGATATCCAGTTGCATCTGCTGGCTGCTTTGGCCCTTGAGCGGCACCACCGACTGCGCCTGGGCTGCCGATGCCGCGCACAGCAGCACCAGCAGGTAACTCCACGTGAACGTACGCATGGCAAACCTCCAGCAGGTGGGGATCCCGTTTCACAGGATAGTTCGGCTTTGCTGTTAATGATGGCAGTTTTGCCGGGATGGTCTAAACCGGATATCAGATGTGGTCCGCCGGCATATCACGGCCTGAATCCGGGCTACCTGTGGAAACTCCATGAGCCAGACCCAGCACCTGATCATCTGTGAGTACTGCGACACGGTGTACCACCGTGCGCCGCTGCTCAAGCACCAGCGCGCCGTTTGCCCGCGCTGTGGAGGGGTGCTGTACCGGCACACCTCGCTGACCGTGCAGCAGCGGCTGGCCCTGAGTGTGACGGGGGGCATCCTGCTGGTGTTCGCCAACTTCTACCCGGTGATGACCATCGGCATGCAAGGGCTGACCCACTCGGCGACGTTATGGGACTCGGTGCAGATCCTCAGCCACGGCAGTATCACCTTCATCGCCCTGGTCATGGCCTTGTCGATCATCTTTGCGCCGGTGCTGCAGATTGCCGTGTTGTGCTGGCTATTGAGTTACGCCCTGGCCGGCCAGCGCGCCCCCGGCTTTGCCCTGTGCATGCGCAGCCTGGAGAGCCTGCGGCCTTGGAGCATGCTGGAGGTGTGCCTGCTGGGGGCGATGGTGGCAGTGATCAAGCTGGCCGGGTTGCTCGATGTGATCCCCGGCATCGGCCTGCTGGCCCTGGCCGCGTTGAGCATGCTGATTATCCATATCGCCGGCAAGGACATCCGTGACTTGTGGGAGCAGGTATGAATACCCCGGCCAACGCCGCCGACCTGGGCCTGTGCCTGTGCCATGGCTGCGGGCAGGCCTGCGAACTGGGTAGCGGTGCGCACACCTGCGACCGCTGTGGTGCCGCCATTCACCGGCGCAAGGCCAATGCCATCAGCCGCGGCTGGGCGTTTCTGCTGGCGGCGCTGATTTTCTACATTCCCGCCAACCTGCTACCGGTGATGCACACCGAAATGCTTGGCAGCGGCAGCGAAAGCACTATCGGCGGTGGTGTGCTGGAGTTCTGGGAGGCCGGTGCCTGGGACATCGCGTTGATCATCTTCATCGCCAGTGTGGGCGTGCCTGCCATC
Source organism: Pseudomonas sp. LS.1a (assembly GCF_022533585.1). NCBI lineage: Bacteria > Pseudomonadati > Pseudomonadota > Gammaproteobacteria > Pseudomonadales > Pseudomonadaceae > Pseudomonas > Pseudomonas sp. LS.1a. The sequence goes on along the minus strand of NZ_CP092827.1, from coordinate 3,420,804 downwards.
AAGTTCTTCTCGCTTGGCCTGTTGCTGTTCACCGCCCAGCGCGGTTCCACCTGGGCCTGCCGGCAGCGCTCGCAGCTGTACCGCTTCGTCGAGTTGATCGGTTACTGGTCGATGCTCGATGTGATGGTGGTGGCACTGGTGGCGGCGCTGGTGCAACTGCGCGGGCTGGGCACCATCGAGCCGCGGCTGGGCATTCTGTTTTTCGGCATGGTGGTGGTACTGACCATGTTTTCTGCGATGAGCTTCGATCCACGCCTGATCTGGGATTGCCGTGCCAATGAGGGAGGCCGTATTGATGGTGCAACAGACTGACAAGCGCGAGGGCGCGGGGCAGGTTGAAGTGCGCACCCGGCGCTGGAGTGTGTCGCTGGTATGGATCGTGCCGATATTGGCGATCCTGATCGGCGCTTCGCTGGTGGTGCGCAACTGGATGCAGCAGGGACCGGTCATCGCCATTTCCTTCCACACCGGGGAAGGGCTGGTGGCGCACAAGACCCAGGTCAAGTACCGCAGCGTGGTGATTGGCGAAGTTACTACGGTGGACCTGGCCGACGACAAGAAGAGCGTGGTCGCAAAGGTCCAGCTGTCCAACGACGCCCGCGCGTTCGCCACCCAGGGTGCGCGCTTCTGGGTGGTGCGGCCACGCATTGGCGTGGGCGGCGTGTCCGGCGTGGACACACTGCTGTCGGGCAGTTTCATCGGGGCGGATTCCGGTGAATCGAAAGTGCCGGAGAAGTCCTTCGTCGGCCTGGAGCTGCCACCGCCGATCACCTACGACGAAAAGGGCAAGCGCTTTGTCCTTACCGCCAGCGACCTGGGGTCGCTGGATATTGGCTCATCGATCTACTACCGCAAGATCCCGGTGGGTGAGGTGGTTTCCTTTGCCCTGCAGGGCGATGGCAAGGGCGTGGAGATTGGCATATTCGTGCAGGCCCCCTACGACAGCTTCGTCAGTGCCGATACCCGCTTCTGGAACGCCAGTGGCGTCGACATGCAGATCGGTGCCAACGGCCTGAAGATCGATACTGAATCGTTGTCGTCGATCCTGGTGGGTGGGCTGGCCTTTGGCTCGCCCGACTTCGCCCCGCAAGCCGAGCCCGCTGCCGATCAGGCACGCTTCCAGCTGTTTGCCGACCGCGACACCGCCCTGGCACCGCCCAGTGGCCAGGCGCAGTACCTGCAATTGCGCTTCGACCAGGCCATGCGCGGGCTGTCGGTGGGAGCCCCGGTGGAGTTCAAGGGGGTGGAGTTTGGCCGGGTCACCTCGGTCAAGCTCGACTACGATGCCACCCGGCAGACCTTCCCGGTGGTGGTCGATGCGGTTATCTACCCACAGCGGCTGGGGCCGGTGCACCGCAAGATGCTTGCCGTGTTCAAGCATGCCGAAGGCGACATGGATGGCGCACGGCGGCTGATCGGCACCTTTGTCGAGCACGGGCTGCGGGCGCAGGCGCGCAGCGGCAACCTGATTACCGGGCAAATGTTCATCTCCCTGGACTTCTACCCGGATGCCCCCAAGGTGGCCTTCGACAAGACCGCCGACCCTATCACCATCCCCACATTGCCAGGCAGCCTGGAGCAATTGCAGGAACAGCTGCAGCGGGTGGTGGAGCGCATCAGCAAACTGCCGCTGGAGAGTATCGCCAACAACCTGGACGGCAGCCTGCGTGAGCTGCGCGCCAGCCTCAAGCAGTTCAATGGCCAGACCCTGCCGGATGTGAAGGTGGCGCTGGACGAAGTGCACAAGACCCTGCGCACGGCCAATTCGGCGATCGCCGAAGACTCGCCGCAGCGCGAGCGGATGGGTGAAACCCTGGATGAACTGGAGCGCATGTCGCGTTCGCTGCGTGACCTTGCCGATTACCTGGGCCGGCACCCCGAATCGCTGATACGTGGCCGGCCGAAAGCAGCCAGTGCAGCAGACCTTGAACCCTGAGGAGACAGCCGATGCATCGACTGCGCAATATGTGTGGCGCCGGCCTGCTGGCCGTGCTGTGGGGATGCAGCAGTACCCCGAACAACTATCACACGCTGGTACCGAGCGAGCCGGTGCGCGACAGCGGCCAGCGCATCCAGGTGGCGAGGGTGGCCGTGCCACCGCAGGTGGACCGCCCGCAGTTGGTGGTGCGGCAAGGGCAGAGCGGCCTGGCCATCCTCGAAACGGAGTGGTGGGGGGCCAACCTGGTGGATGAATTCCGCAGCGCCTTGCAGGACCAGCTGGGCGGGGCTGTGGGGGGCGGCAATGCGTTGCTGCGGGTGGATGTGCAGCGTTTCGATAGCGTGCCGGGGCGCTATGCCTCGCTGGAAGCGGTCTGGCGTCTGACGCGCCCGGGTGAGGCCGGGCTGACCTGCCGAACCTCGTTGCAGACGGCGGCGGACAACAGCATCGCCAGCCTGGTCAATGCCCACCAGGCCAACCTGCGCAAACTGGCGGAGGCAGTGCGGGGCAGTGCCCGGCAGGGCAGCTGTGCCCAGCCTGCCTGATGGCTGACCGCTTGTGGGAGCGGCCTTGTGTCGCGAAAGGGGCGCAAAGCGCCCCCGGCAATCCCGACCGCACAACACTCAGTTCAGGTTCTTCCCGCTACTGACCGTCTCCCGCACCCGCTCGGCCTTGTCCAGCGGCAACTGGTCGAATTCGCGCAAGCCGTCCTTGCGGTACGGGTCGCCAATCCAGCGCGGTGCCACCACGAACTGCGGGTTTACCAGGCTCTTGGCCGGTTCGTAACGGTCATAGCTCAGCCCGGCCAGGTCGGACAGGGTATGGATCAGGTGCGAGCTGCTGTAGGGGCGGTCGGCCATCGCCTGTAAGTCGCGCGGGTGCTCGGCCTGCCAGCTGGGCGAAGTCCACAGCAGGAACGGGATGGTGTACATCGGCCGGGTTGGCGCGCCTTCGTTGCGCCCCAGGCGGTCGTGGTTGCCAGAGCTGTACACATCTTCGCCATGGTCTGACAGGTACAGCAGGAAACCATTGGGGGTACTGGCCGAGTAACGCTTGATCAGGCTCGATACCACGTAGTCGTTGTAGCGCACCGCGTTGTCGTAGAAGTTGTAGGTTTCCACCTGGTCGGCCGTCAGCTTGCCAGGCGCCCCCTGGCGGTCGTTGAAGTGCGCGTAGTCGTTCGGGTAGCGATAGCGATAGTCCATGTGCGTACCCAGCAGGTGCACGATGATGAACTTGTTCGGCGCCGGGTCCTGCAGGGCCTTCTCGAACGGTGCCAGTACCACGTCGTCGTACTGACTGGCATTCTGGTTGCGCTGGTTGTTGAGGTACACCGGCGCGTCCGTCTGCTGCGAGAAGGTGGTCAGCATGGTGTTGCGCTTGGTCATGGTCTGCTGGTTGGTGATCCAGAAGGTCTTGTAGCCGGCCTGTTTCATCAGGTTGATCAGCGACGGGTCGGTGAGGAAGCGGTCCGGGTTCTGCTCGTCGCCAAAGGTGAGGATCTGCTGCATCACTTCGATGGTGTACGGGCGTGGCGATACCACGTTGCGGAATACCGTCAGGCTCTTGTCGCTGGCGGCCAGTGCGTCGAGGTTGGGCGTGGTGTCGCGGTTGTAGCCGTACAGGTGCATGTGCTCGCGGGTGGTGGATTCGCCCAGCACCAGCACCAGCGTGCGTGGCGCTGCACCGCTACTGTCATGCAGGTTTTGCAGTGGGGGCAGCGCGGCGTTCTGGGCCAGGAGCTCCTGCATGTTGTCCAGTTGCTGGCGGTACTGGCGGTAGCCGACCAGCAGTTGCCAAGGCACGGCGGGTTCCATGCGCTGCTGCACCTTTTCGGCCGCATCGGCGAAGCTGCGCTGCTGGGTCACCATCTGTTTGTAGAACGGGTACACCAGGTTGGCCAGCAGCAACAGGGCGACCACCGGCAGGCGGCTGCGCAGTGGCAGGCTGACCGGGCGTACGCGCTTCCACAGCAACACCGCCACCAGGGTGTACAGCAGCAATGCCAGACCCAGCCAGACGCTGAAGTACTGGCTGAAGTACTCACCGGCCTCGGCGGTGTTGGACTCGAACATCACGAAGATGACGCTTTGCGAGAACTCCTGGCGATAGATGCCGAAGTAGCTCAGGCCCACCAGCGAAGCGGCCCACAGCACCAGGCCGATGACCGCGGCAGTGGTACGGGTGAAGCGTGGCAGCAGCAGCACCGGGGCCAGCCACAGGCTGCTGAGGAAAAATGCATCGCGAAAGCCGGCGAACCCGGTGGTACCACTGAACAGCAGCAACGCCTGGGTCACGCCCGAGAAGTACCAGAAGAACAGCAAAAGCCAGCCCAGGCCGGCCCAGTCCACGCGCTTGGGCGAGGAGGGGGATGGAGTGTGTGACACGTATGCCTCGTCGTAGCTTGGCGGCCAGCGGATGTGCCCGTGACCGGAAAGGGCGTGACGCTAATCTGCCGGGTGTGAAAATAACGTCAACGAGACGCTGGCCCAGGCGAGGTATGATGTGTTCAGCCAAACCAGACTGACAGGTCGAGTGAGAATGAACCGTCGCAAGAAGATCAAGCAGCTATTGCAGGCGCATGCCAAGAAGGCCAGCGCCAAACTGGCGCCGCGCAAGCCCAAGTACATTTGCAAGGCCGACCGGTTGAAGATGGAGGCCGAAGCGGCAGCGGATACCCCAGGCGTTACGGGGAGCTGATGCCTGTCACGTGCCTCTGTGGGAGCGACCTTACACAAGGCCGCTCCCACATCGAGCGCGCCAATTGCGGATCAACGATCAGCGGCGATAGTAACGATAATCGTCATGGTAGCGGTGGTGCATGGCCCGATCATGGCGGCGCTCCCAGTCGCGGCGGCGCTCCCAGTCGCGGCGGCGTTCCCAGTCTCGCCGGCGTTCCCAATCACGGCGGGCTTGCTCGCGGCGCCACTGTTCGCGGCGCCAGTCGCTGCGGTGGTCATGCCAGCGGTCGTCATCGTGGGCCAGCAGCGTGGCCGGCTGTGCATCGGCCACACTGGCCACCCTGGACCAAGGGTTGCCGGCAGGCTGCAACGGTGATTGAACTGCCGGGGCCGCCGCTACGGGCGCCTTCATTTGTGTTGCCGACGCCGTGCCCATCGCCGCGAACGAGAACAGGCCGAGCAGCATCAACCTTGCGACATGTATTTTCATGAGCGAAGCCAACCTCTGATAACAATTGAGCCATCTGGCCAGCAGGTGGTCGGCGAACCTTGTCTCGCGTCCCGCTACCTTTCTGTGCCTCCCACATAGACCGGTAAACGGGAAAAAGTTCGCAGCGGCAACAAGTTGTACAACTTTTGCGGGGGAGACCAGCCCCATGCTCTCCGGGGGCTGGACCATTTCGATCTTCCTGTGCAAGCTGATGCACAACAGTGATTGCACACAGAAGGTGATCGTTTGTGAACCCCGAATCCATGCTGGCGGCATTGCCAGGCTTCGCCATGGCGGCCGAGTCCATCCAGGTGCTGCCCGATGCCAAGGCCTACCGCGTCTGCCTGCTCGAGCGCATCCGCGCCGCAACCCGGCGCATCGTCATCGTCGCGCTGTACCTGCAGGAAGACGAGGCCGGCCAGGAAGTGCTGGATGCCCTGTACCAGGCCAAGGCCGCGCGGCCGGAGCTGGAAATCACCATCGTGGTCGACTGGTTCCGTGCCCGGCGCGGCCTGCTGGGCGCCGGGCGCCAGCCGGGTAATGCCGCCTGGTACCAGGCCCAGCGCCAGCACCATGGGCTGGACATCGTCATCCACGGCGTACCGGTGCAGACCCGCGAGCTGTTCGGCGTGTTGCACCTTAAGGGCAGTATCATCGACGACTGCGTGATCTACACCGGTGCCAGCCTGAACAACGTGTACCTGCACCGTTTCGACCGCTACCGCCTGGACCGTTACCACCTGTTCCAGTCGCCGGCGCTGGCCGACGCCATGGTCGACCTGGTGCGACGCCTGCTGCACCACACCGCCACACCGCGCCTCGACCTGCCGGCGCCACCCTCTACCCGCAGCCTGCGCGGCGACATCCGGCGCTTGCGCGCGCGGCTGCGGCGCATGGCCTATGAGGCACCCGCCAGCGTGGCGGGGCAGGGCCTGCGGGTGATCCCGCTGTTGGGTGTGGGCCGTGGCAACCCGCTGAACCGGGCGTTGTGCACCCTGCTGGCGGCGGCGCGTACGCAGGTCATCATCAGCACGCCGTATTTCAACCCGCCCCGGGTGCTGATGCGCGAGCTCGACCATGCGCTGGCGCGTGGCGTGCGGGTGGAGCTGATCGTTGGTGACCGGACGGCCAACGACTTCTATATCGCCCCCGGCGAGCCGTTCAGTGCCAGCGGTGCGCTACCCTACCTGTACGAAGACAATCTGCGCGCCTTCACCCGACGTCGCCACGCCGCGATTGCCAGTGGCCAGCTGCAGGTGCGGATCTGGAACGATCCCGGGCATACCTTCCATGCCAAGGGCGTGTGGATCGACCAGCGTTATTCGCTGCTGACCGGTAACAACCTGAACCCGCGCGGCTTCAACCTGGACCTGGAGAACGGCTTGCTGATCGATGACCCACAGGGGCAATGGCTGGCGCCACGGGAAGCAGAGTTGGCCGAACTGCGCCGGCATGCGCCGAAGATTGGTTCGGCAGAGGCGCTGGGGGTCAGGACCGAGCACCCCAAGGAGGTGCGCAAGTTCCTGCGGCGGCTGCGCTATAGCCGGCTGGAGCCGCTGATCAAGCGGGTACTCTGAGGAGTACTGCGCAAGCACAACCTTGATGATGGCTGGTTGTTCGTGATGCGGAAACCGACGGCCCGCCTTTGGCCACCAGGCTCACCACGGCCAGTCGTCGGTTGGACCGATCACCCCCAATCACCACCAGTCATTCCTGTAGACATGGCAAAAGGCGCCCATTGAATGGATGCAAGCTTCGATAGTAATTCGTCGCGCAGTCAGGTGGTTCGGCAGTTGACGCTGGTCTTTTCCAGCCTGCTGTTGGTGATATTACTTCTGGGCCTTGTTTCCTTGTACCGCATCGCCGGGGCGCTGGACGAGCGCGAGCGGTCTCAGAGTCGCTTTCACGCCGAGTCGGCGCTGACCCAGCTGCAGAAGACCGACCGCAACTATCTGGTGGCCTATGCCGTCTGGCAAGCCGCTTATGACCACCTGGCAGGGCTGGTGGACCGACATTGGGCCTATGACGAGGATAACCTCGGCGCTACGCTGTATAGCGCCGATGGCTATGAAGGGGTCTTCGTGCTCGATGACGACGGCACCCACTACGCCATGCTGCAAGGTCGCCTCAGCGAACAAGGCTTTGACCGTCACAGCACCAGCAGCGCCCAGGTACTGCAGCGGGCGCGGCGGGCGGTGCAGCAGGAACAGGCTGCGTCCGGTTACCTGCTGTTCGACGGCCAGCCGGCGCTTTACACCTCGGCCATCATCCGCCCGCCTTCAACCGGGCAACCGCCGCCGACATCCGGTGCGGTACTTGTGTTCGTGCGGGTGCTCAGCCCGGCGGTGCTCGGGCAGTTGCAGCGCACTGCCGGGCTGTCGGGCTTTACTGTCGCGGCGGCTTCCCAGGTGCATCCAGACCAGGGGCGTCTGCCTCTGGAGGAGAGTGGCTACGCGCTGACCTGGCATATCGAGCAGCCAGGAACCGAGCTGCTTCACACGGTCTTGTTTCCCCTGGCCCTGGCGTTGCTGATCATCGCCCTGGTGATGGCCTTGTTTGCCCGCTATGCCATGCGTGCCAGTGCCGGTATCGACCGCAGTCACCGCGAGCTGGCCGTTTCCAAGGTGGCGCTGGAGGCCAGTGAAGCACGCTTCAAGGCTGTCGCCGAGGCAGCGTCGGACTGGATCTGGGAAACTGACGCGCAGCAGCAACTGACCTACCTGTCACCGCGTTTTGCCGAGCTTACCGGGCATGCACCGGAGCGCTGGTTGCAACGCCCTGTCAGCGAACTGTTCGCCTGTGATACCAGTCAGGTCGATACCTGGTTGCATGGCCTTGCCAGCAGCGAGGCGACCGGTACCTTGCGCTGCCAATACCATGATCGACATGAACAACGGCGAGAGTGCCGGGTCGCCGCCAAGGCCATCATCGAACACAAGACCTGCCAGGGGTTCCGGGGTACCTGTACCGATATCACCGACGAAGTGGCCGCCCACGCGCAGATCCAGCACCTGTCGCTGCATGATGCGCTCACCGGCCTGCCCAACCGCAACAAGCTGTTCCGCTTCCTTGAAGACGCCAGGCAAGCGGAACTGGCTTTGCTGATGCTCGACCTGGACAATTTCAAGCCTATCAATGACAGCCTCGGCCACCCGGCCGGGGACGCCGTGCTGATCGAAGTCGCCCATCGGCTTGGGCAAGTGACCCGGGACACCGACCTGGTGGCGAGGTTGGGCGGAGACGAGTTCGTCATCGTGCTGACGCGGCCAGGCAAGCATGACGAGGTGGACCGCTTTTGCGCGCGGGTCATCGAAACCCTGAAGCGCCCGATCACCTTCGAGCAACACAAGGTGCAGGTCGGGGCCAGTCTCGGGGTGGTGTTGTCCGCCGAGTATTCCGGGCTACCCGGTGACCTGATCCGTTATGCCGATGTCGCCTTGTACAGTGCGAAACAGGCCGGCAAGCATACCTGGCGGTACTTCTCGGCACAGCTGAACTCGGCATTGCTGGAAAAGCGCGAACTGGAGCGTGAGCTGCGCGAAGGCATCGCGCGCGGCGAATTGCGCCTGCACTTCCAGCCGCGCTACAAGGTCGATGGCGTGACGGTGGCCTCCGCCGAGGCGCTGGTGCGCTGGCAACATCCACGGCTCGGCCTGCTACGGCCAGACCGCTTCATCGCTCTGGCCGAGGAGTCCGACCTGATAGTGCTGCTGGGCAACTGGGTGCTTCAGGAGGCCTGCCAACTGGCCCGTGGCTGGCCGCTCGAGATCATGGTCTCGGTCAACATGTCCCCGGCGCAGTTCAGCCGCAGCGATGTGGTCTGTGATGTGGCCGACGCACTTCGACAAACCGGTCTGCCTGCCCATCGCCTGGAGCTGGAAATTACCGAGAACGTCATGCTCAACGACGTCGAAGGCGCCCTGCAGACCATGAATGCGCTGAAGGAACTGGGGGTGCGGCTTAACATGGATGACTTCGGTACTGGCTATTCTTCGCTGGGCTACCTGCGCACATACCCGTTCGACAGCATCAAGATCGACAAGCGTTTCGTCCAGTCGCTGGGCATGAGCAGCAGTGATCGCAGCGTGGTGCAGGCTATCATCAACCTGGGCAATGCGATGGGCATGACGGTCACTGCTGAAGGGGTAGAGACCTCGGAGCAGCTGGCCTTGCTCAGCGACGACCAGTGCCATGAGGTGCAGGGCTACCTGCTGAGCAGGCCAGTGGAAAACCAGGTATTGATGCGTCTGATGACCACGGTTGAGGCCGAAGATCGGGGTATGTCCCGGTAAAGCGGGGGATTTTCGGACAAACGTGCATCGTCCCTCTGAAAAGTCATCACAAGCACATACAATCGGGCCGTTTCCTCGTTAACCAGATAGGCCAATCCATATATGGCGCTTGACCCACCCACGATGCTGACTATCTCGATCGCCCTGGCTGCCGCAGCTGCATTGTATCTGGCGATCGAGTGGCGCAGCGTTCGCGAGCCATCGCTGCTGTTCTGGAGCGCAGGCTTTGCCACCATCACGATGGGTTCCACCCTGGCCTTGCTGCGCGGCATCGGCTTGTTGCTGATTGGTATCTGGTTCGCCAACGGCTTGCTGGTGGTGGCGCACTGGTTCTTCCTGGCAGGGGTGTTGCGCTTTACCCAAATGCGGCTGTCGCGTATCTGGTTGTCGGTCGTGCTGGTGTGGTTCGCCTTGCTGCTGTTGCCTGTGGGGCCGCAGTGGTCGAAGGTGATGCTGATGGTCAACTCGTTGCTGGTGGCGCTGTTGACGCTCAAGGCCAGTTGGCTGTTGCGGCCGCATGGCAAGTCGCTGAGTGTTGGCGCTGTGCAGTTGCGCTATGTATTGCTGGTTCACGGCTTGTTCTATGTGGCCAAGGCGATCATTGCGATCACACCAGGTACGCTGATTGACCTGGCCACCTTCGGCGGGCTGATCATTCAGGTGTCCTTGGTCGAAGGCGCGATGGCGATCATGCTGATTGCCTTGTCGATGACCGGCACTGTGCGCTACCGGCGCGAGGTGCGTATTGCCCGGCTGGCAGCCCGTGATCCGTTGACTGCGCTGTACAACCGGCGCGCGCTGGAGGTGCGGGCGGGGCCTTTCTTCAAGGAAGTGAGCCCGGCTCAGCCCGGGGCCTTGCTGCTGATCGACATCGACAATTTCAAGCTGGTCAACGACCTGCACGGGCATGTTGCAGGGGACCGCTTGCTGATTGCCTTGAGCGAGATGATACGCACGGTGCTGCCCGAGCGCTCGCTGGCGGCGCGGCTGGGCGGTGATGAGTTCGTCATTCTGCTGTGTGGTGCGAGCAGCGAGCGGATCATGGAGCTGGGTGGGTTGTTGCGCGAACAGTTCCAGCAGTTTGCCAGCAAGACGGTGCCTACGCCGCAGCCGGTCACCTTGAGTATCGGCGCCAACCTGTTCGACCAGCCGCCGGCGAGCCTGGCGGCGTTGATCGAGCAGGGGGATGTGGCGTTGTACCAGTCCAAGCGCGGAGGGCGCGACAGTATCCGCTTCGTCGAACGGCCGATGGCCGACCTGAGCTAGTAGCAGTTTTGCCTTTGCCTTTGCTTCTGAGCGCTTGAACTGTCGCGCGCTTAGAAGCAAAAGCCGAAGCAACAGCAACAATGGCGAATCAGGTCACCACCTGGTAGCACGGTACATACGCCGCGCCACCAGGCAACTTCATCCGATGCTGGTCGACGAACGCCTGCAACAACCGGCCCAGTGGGTCCAGCACGGCGCTGTCGCCACGGATCTGATACGGCCCGTGTTCCTCGATCAGGCGGATGCCCTTGTCCTTCACGTTGCCGGCGACGATGCCGGAAAACGCCCGGCGCAGGTTGGCGGCCAGTTCGTGGGCCGGCAATTCGCGGCGCAGGTCCAGGTCGGCCATGGCCTGGTGGGTTGGGTCGAACGGGCGCTGGAAGCTCTCCTCGATCTTCAGTAGCCAGTTGAAGTGGAAGGCATCGTTGCGCTCGCGGCGGAACTGCTTCACCGCCTTGAGCCCTTCGACCATGTGCCGGGCGACTTCCGCCGGGTCGTCGATGATGATCTCGTACAGACGGTGCGCCGCTTCACCCAGGGTGGCGCCCACGAAGGCGTGCAACTGTTGCAGGTACGGCTCGGCGCTGCGCGGGCCGGTGAGTATCACCGGGAACGGCAGGTTCTGGTTGTCCGGGTGCATGAGGATACCCAGCAGGTAGAGGAACTCCTCGGCCGTGCCGGCCCCCCCCGGGAAGATGATGATGCCGTGGCCGACACGGACGAAGGCCTCCAGGCGCTTCTCGATGTCCGGCAGGATCACCAGTTCGTTGACGATCGGGTTGGGCGCTTCGGCGGCGATGATGCCCGGCTCGGTCAGGCCCAGGTAGCGGCTGCCGTGCATGCGCTGCTTGGCATGGGCAATGGTGGCGCCCTTCATCGGGCCCTTCATCACGCCCGGGCCGCAGCCGGTGCACACGTCCAGCTTGCGCAGGCCCAGCTCGTGGCCGACCTTCTTGGTGTACTGGTATTCCTCGCTGCTGATCGAATGGCCACCCCAGCACACCACCATCTTCGGCTCCACGCCCGGGCGCAGGGTGCGGGCGTTGCGCAGCAGGTGGAAGACATAGTCGGTGATGCCCTGGGAGCTTTCCAGGTCGATGCGCTGGCTGGCCAGCTCGCTTTCGGTGTAGACGATGTCGCGCAGGGCGCTGAACAGCATTTCACGGGTACTGGCGATCATTTCGCCATCGACGAAGGCGTCGGCCGGGGCATTCAGCAGCTCCAGGCGCACGCCGCGGTCCTGTTGATGAATACGCACCTCGAAGTCCTGATAGGCCTCGAGGATGGTCTTGGCATTATCGACATGGGCGCCGGTGTTGAGGATGGCCAGGGCGCACTGGCGGAACAGGGTGTAAAGGCTACCGGTACCGACTTCACTCAGTTGCTGCACTTCACGTTGTGACAGCGTCTCCAGGCTGCCTTTGGGGCTGACGGATGCATTGATGACATGGCGTTGAGGCATCTAAGTCTTTCCTGTGCGGGTAAAACATCCTTCTTTGACAACACCATACCGAGAAATGCGGGCGGCAACGAGGGGGGAGTGGAAAAAGCTTGAGACCCGGTTGGCTTCTTCGCGGGCTTGCCCGCTCCCACAGGGACCGCGCAGCGCTCAAGGTTTGCGCTGTACCTGTGGGAGCGGGCAAGCCCGCGAAGAAGCCAGCACGGTCTCAAGTCAGCCCAACAGCCTCTGCACGCCAAGGGTAATTGCCACGCCGCCAAACACCAGCCAAAGGTTGAGAATCGCTCCGGTCGCCAGCGCCCGTGGCCCGGCCTGGCGAATCTGGCTGAAGCGCGTCTCCATTCCCAGCGCGGTCATGGCCATGGTCAGGGCAAAGGTATCCAGGCTGTTGACCGCCTGCGTCACGCTACCCGGCAGCACTTGCAGCGAGTTCACCAGCACCAGCGCGAGGAAGCCGAAGGCGAACCAGGGCATGGCGATGCGCCCGTTGCCCTGTGCCTGGCCCGGCTGGCGTGCGCGGCTGATCCAGAGGCCCACCACCAGGAGTACCGGTACCAGCAACATCACCCGGGTCATCTTGACGATGGTGGCGATATGCGTGGCCTCGGGGCTGACGTTGCTGGCCGCACCGACCACCTGGGCCACCTCGTGAATGGTGCCGCCGAGGAACAGCCCGGCGCCCATGGTGTCCAGGTGCAGCCAGCCGGCATTGATCGCCAATGGGTAGAGGAACATCGACAGGGTGCCGAACAGCACCACGCTACCAACCGCCATGGCGCTTTTGTGCGGGGCACTGCGCAGGGCCGATTCGAAGGCCAGTACCGCGGCGGCGCCGCAGATGGCGCTGCCGGCCGCGGTCAGAAGGGCGGTATCGCGGTCCAGCTTGAACAGCCTCATGCCGCACCACAGGCCGATCAGCAGGGTGCTGGACACCACCAGTAGCGACACGATGAGCCCGGACCAGCCGACTTCGGCAATTTCCTGCAGGCTTACCCGTAGGCCGAAGAAGGCCACGGCAATGCGCAGCAGGCCGCGGGCGGAAAAGTTGATGCCCGCTGCCCAGCTCGCCGGTACGCCGTCACGCAGCGCATTGCCGTACAGCGCACCGGCGACGATACCGACGATCAGCGGGCTGATGCCCAGGTTGGCGATGGCGGGCAGGGCGGCCAGCTGGGTGACCGCAAGCGCGAAAAGCGCGACGAACAGAATGCCATTGAGCCGCCCTCGGGTGGAGAGGGTAGGTGCAAAGGCGGGGTTGGACGGAACCGTGGCCATGTGAGTCCTCCGGAAAGGTATTTCGACATGACCTACGTTAATCTGGTTATAAGCTTATAAAAAATCGTAATTTAGGATGGCAAATATCCGTATAGCTGATATTTTTCAATTATGACCCCAGAACAACTGATAACGTTCGCCACCGTCGCCGAGCACGGCAACATCAGCCACGCGGCCCAGGCCCTGCACCTGTCGCAGCCAGCGGTGTCTGGCCAGCTCAAGCTGCTGCAGGAGGCCTTTGGCGAGCCCCTCTATCAGCGCGCCGGTCGTGGTGTACGGCTGACAGCAGCCGGCGAGCAGTTGCTGGCCCATGCCGAGCGCCTGCGCGAAACCTTCCGCCAGGCCCAGGCATTGCGCGAGGCCATGCGCGGGCTGGAACGCGGTACCTTGCGCATCGGCGCCAGTACCACGCCGGCCAGTTACCTGCTGCCCTACCTGATTGCCGATTTCCATGCCCGCTACCCGGAGGTGCTGGTGAGCACTTCCAACGGCAATACGGCGGAAATCGTCGCTGCGCTGGACAGCGTCGATATCGCCCTGATCGAAGGGCCGCCTGGGCAGGAACTGCCATTGGGCACGGCGGTGACAGCGTGGCGGGAAGACGAGATCGTGGCCATCGTGCCGCGTGGTCATCCGCTGGCGAGCAGTGACCAGCAGACGCTGGCATCGCTGGGGGCCTACCCGTTGGTGCTGCGCGAGAGCGGCTCGGGTGTGCGGCAGATCGTCGAGCGGGCATTTGCCCGCAGTGGTGTGGCGATGCGCGTGGCGCTGGAGATTGCCGGGGTGGAAGGGGTGAAGGAGGCGGTGCGGGCCGGGATGGGGATCGGATTTGTGTCGGCGATGTCGATCCGGCATGAAGATGGGGCGTTGCAACGCTTGCAGGTTGTGCCGCAGGCGTTGGTGCGGCGGTTTTCCATTCTGGTGCCGCATGCCGCTACCCCGTCGCGGGCGGCGGCGCGGTTTCTCGAATTGTGTGTTGGCCCGCAAGAGGTGGGGTAACGTACCTGATTGGAATTGTTTTGAATCGTCAACCCTGCGCTGGCACGGGTTAGCTGTCGATCATCTGCGCCGCTTGCTGGGTTGCCTGGCTTGTACGGGTTGCAAGCTTGCGCACCTCGTCCGCCACCACCGCAAAACCGCGCCCGGCTTCGCCCGCACGCGCCGCTTCGATGGCGGCGTTCAAGGCCAAGAGATTGGTCTGGCTGGCGATGCCCTGGATGGTGGCGACGATGTGTGTCAGCTTGCCAAGGGTCTCCTGCATCACCTGGTGTTGTTGCGCCTGCGCCTCGCGGATGGTGCTTTCTTCATGCCGGGCATGGATATCGGTTATAGCCCCGACGACCCGCAACGGCGCGCCATCCTGGCCACGGCGGGTTTGCCCGCGGCCGCGGAACCAGCGGTAGGCGCCGCTTTGGTGCCGGAGTCGGTACTCGACATCGAAGGGGGTGTTGCCGCTGCGATCGTCGACATGGGCGACAAACGCCGAGATTGCGCGGGCGCTGTCGTCGGGGTGCAGGCGTGAGGTCCAGCTTTCCAGGGTGTTGGGGAATTCTTCGACGGTGGTGCAACCGAGCAGCCTGCGCATCTGCGATGACCACCAGATGGTGTTGCTCGGGTTGGCCGGGTCGCCAGCCACGACCTCGATATCCCACAGGCCGTCATGGAGCATCTCGCGGGAAATGTCGAAACGTTCGGCGGCCAGTTCCAGCTCCTGAATATGCAGCTGTTGTTCATGGATGTCCCGCAGGGTGCCCGCTGTGGCGATTGCAACGCCGTTTGCATCGCGTAGCGAACTGCCGCTGACCCTGCACCAGCGGTAGTCACCGTCGGCTGTGAGTTTCATGCGTACGTCCAGTGCAAACGGCGTGCGTCCGCTGCGGTCGGCGAGATGCCGGGCCAGGGCTTGCATATGGGCGTTGCGATCAGCCGGATGCAACCGTTCGTTCCACTGGCCCAGCCGGGGCAGGTGCGGCGCGTGGATCGAAGCCGAGCCTGTCCACTCCATCACGCACTCCGGCGCGGGTGTGGCAGCGGCGGATGGCTGCAGTTGCCAGAACAGCTCATCGGCACCTTGGGTGGCCAGTACCCAGCGTACATCCAGTTGCCGCACCCACTCGTCGCGGTCAGCCAGGCGCTGTTCTAGCTGGCTCACCTGAGAGGCAAGTTCGCGCGCCTGCTCCTTGAGCGTGCGCCGCTCTTGGAGCAGTTGCTCGACGCCTGTGAGGATGCGCCGCAGTAACGGGTTGCGCGACGACAACGGCGCGCTCGGCTGATCGGGCTGGTCGAGGCGGTCGGCGAGTGGGGCCAATACCCAGCGGCTGGTGCGATTAAAAAAAAGCATGCTACATCTCCAACGGGATAGCGGCGGCAGCCGGGAGGGGCTGCATCTGGCTGGCCGACAAGGCGAGTCTGTCAAAGACATTTGCCCATGGGAGCGTTGGCCAAGCCGACGGACCCATGGTGATTTCGTCTGCGCTCAGCAGGCAATGGTCGAGTTCGCGTTGTAACGTTGCGGTGTCCAAGTCCTGTCCAATGAACACCAGCTCTTGCCGGCAATCGCCGACGATGCTGTCCCACTTGGCCATGATGCCCTGCAAGCGGTACTTGTCCTGTGGCCACTGCGCCGGGTCTATGAAATTCCACCAGTGGCCAACGTAGTCCCACTGAAACTGCTTGCCGCTGTGCACCAGCAGGCCGATTTCACGGTGGCGACTGGCGAGCCAGAAGTAACCTTTGCTGCGCAGCAGACGGCCATTGCCCCAGGGGCGGGAAAGAAATTCGAGCAGGCGTTGCGGGTGAAAAGGGGCACGCTCGCGGTAAGCCCACGAGGTCACGCCGTAGGTGTCCGACTCGGCAGTCGGAGCGTTGCCGGCGTCCATTTGCTTCATCCAGCCGGGCGCGGCGGCTAGGCTGGGCAAATCGAACAGCTGCGTGCCGAGGATTCTCGACAGTTCAACATTACCAGCGACCATCGGCAGGATCTGCGCGCCTGGATTGAGCCCGGCCAGCACCGCCCGCAGTGTCTGGTATTGCGTTTCGTCGATCAGGTCGCGCTTGTTGACCAGAATCACGTTGGCATACTCGACTTGCTCGACCAGCAGATCAGCTAGCGGGCGCCGCGGCATATCCGCAGCGCTGTCGGCACGCTCGACGGTTTCGGGTGAGTCGAGCAGAGCTTGGAACTGGCTGGCATCGACCACCGTGACCAAGGTATCCAGCCGCGCCAGTTCGCTGAGGCTGAAGCCCTCGGTGTCGAGAAAGGCAAAGGTCTCGGCGACCGGCATCGGTTCGGAGATGCCGGTGGATTCGATCAGTAGATAATCGAAGCGCTGCTGGCGCGCGAGCGCGCTGATCTGCTCGAGCAGGTCGGCGCGCAGGGTGCAGCAGATGCAGCCGTTGCTCATCTCGATCAACTCGTCCTGGCCGCGGTGCAGCGTTACATCACGCTGAACCTCGGCGACATCGATATTGACCTCGCTCATGTCGTTCACGATCACCGCCACTTTCAAACCCTGGCGATTGCGCAGGATATGGTTGAGCAGGGTGGTCTTGCCTGCGCCGAGGAAGCCGGAAAGGACCGTTACCGGAAGTCGGCCTGCCGCGGCGCCGGCAGCCATGCGCTCACCGCTCACGGGCTGTCGACCTTATCAAGGTAGCTTTCGAACAGGTCAACCACCACCAGGCCGTCGTCGGCGGCATCGCCCCACAGGTCTTGCACGCGGAACTCGACGTGGTAGGTCGGTTGATGCGCAGCGCTGCGGTCGCCGTGGCCGATTGCATCCGGGAACGGCCACTGCGCCGTAGTGCGGTGCAGCACCACGCCTTGCTTGCCACGTACATAGGCGGGCATGCGCACATGTCCGGCGACGTATTCATCTCGCACGATGACCCGATCGCCGACTTCAAACGGCGCGCGCCCGGTGATCGCCTTACGGCCTTGGGCATGGGCAGGGTTGGCCAGCTTGAAGTGCGAGCCGAGTGCTTCATCCAGTTCGGCTTGGGTGATGACGCCGGTCTCGACTAGCAGTGTGGCGGTCGCGATGACGTAGCGTTCGTAGTACTCAGTGCCGACATGCTGGCGCACATCGATGCGCTCCACTGCGTGACGGATTTCGTCGACGCTGAACTTGTTCATGTGGTCGGCGCCAATGAACATCAGGCTGTAGGCCAGGTGCTCCCAGTCCTGCTTGAACACTTGTTTGTAGCTCAGGCTGTTGATGCGGTGGGGCACTTTGCCAAAGCCCTGGAAACCGCCAAGATCGTGAAAGCCATCCATATTGAACACTCCGGAAGGTTAAGGGGGGCGGTCTACTCAGCCAACACGCGGCAGGGCGACACCGATCAGCACGTCTTTGGTGACCAGTTGGCGTAGCTGCTCTTCGCTCATGTGCTCCGAGCCTGCCGGCCGCTGCGGCAGCACCAGGTAACGACTTTCAGCGGTGGTGTCCCAGACCTTGATCACCACGTCTTCCGGCAACTCGGTGCCCAACTCCCGCAATACCGTGCGACCCTCCCGAACCAGTCGAGCGCGGAACTCGAAGCCCTTGTACCACTCGGGCGGCAGGCCCAGCACCGGCCAGTTGGTGCAGGAGCACAGGCTGCAGACGATCACGTTCTTCAGCTGCGGTGTATCTTCCAGGGCGACGATGTATTCACCCTGCGGCCCGGTGAAACCAAACTGGGCGCAGGCGGCGGTGCCGTCTTTGAGCAGCAGCTCGCGGAAGGCCGGATCGACCCAGGCCTTAGCGACGATGCGCGCGCCGTTATCTGGGCTCCAGCCGTGCTCCATCAGCTGGGTGAGTTGCTCAATGTAGCCTTCAGGGATGAGGTCTTTGCTCTTGAGCACTGCATACAGTGCCCGCGCCCTCTCGCCAGGGGTTGAAGTTACCGTCATGGGATTACTCCTCTCGTTCAACACGGTTGTCGAAGGTTGTTGCTGTTCTAGTTGTTTGGTTGTCGAGGCGCAGCGCCGGTTGTCTGCGCTATAGCGTGCGCCAGTCCACCGCGCCTTCGAATGCCGCTGCTGCCTGGTAGATTGTTCCCTCTGCGTAATGCTTGCCGACCAGCATCAGCCCAACGGGCAAACCGTCGACCAGGCCGCAGGGGACAGTCATGGCCGGGTGGCCGGTGATGTCCTGGGCGGCGGTGTTGCCGAGCATTTCCAATGCCCGCGAGACGTTTTCGGTGATAGAGCAATCCGCCGCCGGCAGCGGCTGGGCGGTGATCGGCACGGTCGGCATCACCAACAGGTCGAAGCGCTCCAGTGCCCTGTCGTAGCCGGCGCGGGCAAAGCGCGCGATGTTCTGCGCTTTGGCGTAATAACGGCCGTGGTAGTGGTCTAGGCCAAACTGGCCGACCAGCATGCACAGCTTGAGCGAAGGCGAGAGGGCGTCGGCCTGGGTGCGCCAGCCGACCTGTTTGTCGAGCAAGCCGACATCGTATAGGCCTTTCCAGTTAAAGCCTGCGCCGTTGCCATGCATCATCTGCATGGTTAGACCTTCGCAGCCAATCGGGCCCCACAGCATGCCGGCCAGGGTGTGTTCGGGAACCGAGACTTCCTCGACCACCGCGCCCAACGCTTCGAACCGAGCGATCGCGCTGCGCACCGATGTGGCAA